>CAMLDY010000141.1 GCA_946478895.1 uncultured Gemmatimonadota bacterium | reverse complement strand
GGCATGCTCGCCGGAATTCCGAGACTCTCCGCCGGCGGCAGCCGATGACTCCGGTACCATTCCTGACGCGCGAGATTAACCTTGTCCCCCCGCTCGATCCACATCTGCGTCGCCAGATCGTAGCGCGCCAGAATGTTGTGCAGCCAATACGGCCTGTTCTCCCTCAGCCACGCCTTCTCGTACTCGTCGCGAATCAGAGACAGTCCGTCACGCAGATCCTGAAGCCTGCCGTTCACGCCGGTGATGTCCGCCAGATCTCGCCCCGGCGCCTTGCTCGTCGTGTCGCGCGCGCGATCGTACATCGCCACCACCTCATCGGCGAACTGGAATTTCATGCCGATGAAATCCATCCGCCGCGCGCCCAGCTTCATCGCCTCGATCGCATCGCGCTCTCTCGTAACCCCCGGCTCGGCCTGATCGATCAACACCAGCGTTGATTCGGCGAGAATGCGCAGATCGTGTGTAATGGGTCTGATGCGCTGCGCCATGCTCCGGCCTTCGTCGCTCCACGGATCGAGCCAGAACAGGTAGTTAGTGCCGTCGCCGATCTTTGCGCTACTCAATAGAGTGTAGGCTGCCGAGAGCTTTCGTTGCGCATCGTCGATCTTGCCAGTGAGGTCGCCGTGAAATACCCGGCCGTAGCTCGAGGCAAAAGCGTCGATGCTGCTCTCACCCGACTGCCACGCGGCCGCCGCGCCGAACAGATCGCCGTACCACGTCTGGTTGAACAATGCTTCGCCGTCGTCGTCCCACGAGGTGTTGATCATTCCCGTCGCGCCGAGTCGCTGCCCGTCGCGCACGAAACGCTGGATGTTGACGAGTGCATTGGCGTTGTTGGGATAGACGCGATTCCAGCTGCTCACGCCGGGCGCGACCCAGGTCTCCATTCCCACGTCACGAAACGGCTTGATGAGTCGAACGTACGATGTATCCGCCCCGTAACTCCACGGCACCGCGATCAGGTCCTTCGGAATGGTGCCCACCAGCTCGGGCGAGCTGAGCGCGACGTCGCCCCAGAACAGGAACTTCTTCCCACTCGGGCGCAGCGCATCCACGATCTGCTTCAGGAAATCGAGATACACCACGCCGATTCCGACCGTTTTCACTCGTTCGGCTGACTGCCCACGCCCGAGCTCGAAGGTTTCGTCGGCGCCAAGGTGCACGAAGCGGCTGGGGAAGAGCGAGAAGATCTCGGCGAACATCTGCTTGATCAGCGGCAGTGAGCCTGGCTGTCCCGGCGCCAGCACGTGGCCGTGCGGCGTTTCTCCCAGCGGCGAGTAGAGCTCGTACTTGAGAATGTGGTGCAGGTGGCCGAATGCTTCCTGCTCCGGGATGATGTCGACGTGATAATTCGCCGCGTACGCGACGAGCTCCTTCACATCGGCGTGGGTCATCGCTCCGCCCGGTGGTGCAATCAGCGGATTCGATTCATACGTAAGAGTGTGCTCGTAGTACGGCGAGAAGGTGTTGACCTTGTACGCGGCCAGCGTTCGGATCTGCTTCTTCTGGAAGTCGAGTGTCGGCACGGGTCCGCGCGAGATGTCGTCGTGGAATCCGCGGTAGCGCATCGCCGGCCAGTCGCGGATCGTCGCGCGATAGAGCTTCGCCTGGTCGCCGTCGCCGCTCACGAGCTGCTTCACCGTCTGCGCGCCGTAGAAGACTCCGGCAGCAGTCGAGCCGATGACAACAAGGCGGTTTCCGTCGGGGACGATGACGTAGCCCTCATCGCGCATCGCCGGATCGATGGTAACCGAATGCCGCCTGAGGACGGTCCTCGCCGTCGCAGAAGTGGCGCGGAGGAGCACGACCTGGGGGCCACGACCCGTCTCGCTGGTAACAACCCGGATCCCCCGATCCTTCAATGCAGTCGCGAGATCCGCGGCAGCAAACCGGTCTTCGGCGCTGCTCGGTCGAGCAATCGTGATCCCTTTGGC
Source organism: uncultured Gemmatimonadota bacterium (assembly GCA_946478895.1). The sequence continues at coordinate 3,808 of CAMLDY010000141.1, read as the reverse complement.
GACCGAGATCGCCGTCCCTTCCACCTTCATTTCGCGGGGCTGGGGAATGAGGCGAAGATCAGTTTGAGCCGAAGCGGTCGATGCAACGCCGAGGAAAACAAGAACGAAGGCGGGCGCTGATTTCATTGTTGGCGGTCGAAGAAGGGAGTGATTGCGGCTGACCAGATATTTTGCACAATCGCACTTCTGGTGCGCCAGCGCACGCCTTTGGGCCTCCTAGGCGTTTTCCTTGGACCGGAGATCCCAAACAGCGGCCGTAGCTTGCGGCACGGGCACCCGAGTCTAAGATTGGGCTGCCCACTGTCACCCGTCATGCGCCCCTTCATTACCCGTCGCTGGCTTACGCTCCAATCGCCCCTTGCGCGAGTTGCCATATCGGCATTCTCGATCGCGGCGATCCTGTCGTGCGGCAACGATAGTGGACCACGCGACGCTCCGATTCCAGACGTCTCGTACATCGATCCCGGAGACGTCCTCGAAGGCACAGCCTCCGTCACGATCAGGATTGTCGGTGGCGACTTTGTGCGCAACTCGGTGGTGCGATTGAACGGTGAGGCCGTAGCAACGAGGTACGTCGACGCGACGGCATTGGAGGCCGATCTCACTCAGGCTGACATCCCCTACCCGGGTCAATACCTGGTGACTGTTTTCAATCCCGCGCCCGGCGGTGGCGAATCGTACCCTGTGCAGTTCATAGTGCGCGAGAAGCCTCCGTTGACGCCGACTCTTTCCTCAATAATTCCCTCATCGGTCGATGCCGGGACGCTCGGCGTTCACCTGGATGTCATCGGCACCAATTTCCAGAATGCAGCGGGGCTTACGTTCGGCGGCCATCCCGCCAGAATGACCACCTTCGTTTCTTCGACGCAGCTGACTGCGGACATCGACGCCGCGGAGCTTCAGGATCCGGGAACAAGGGATGTACAGGTGATCAACGTGTCGGGGGTCGCAACGAAAGCACTGACATTCACAATCTCCAGCCCGGTTCCGCACATCACCAACGTTGCGTCTACCCAGAATTCGGCGGGCAGCGCCGAGTCGATCATGCATGTGTATGGAACGGGGTTCATCCGAAGCTCCGTGATCAACATCAATGGATCTCCACGCACGACTCAGATCGTGAGCCATACGGAGCTGCAGACCACGTTGCCGGCGACCGATCTCGCGACGCCCGGCACGTACCAGATCACCGTAGTCAATCCGCCATCACCCGGCGGCTCATCGAACGCGATTCCTTTCGATGTCGTGAGCGAGCCGCTATCGCTGACCGGGCTCAGCTCCTACGGCGCTAACTCGGGGAGTCCCGCGTTCGTGTTGTCGCTTTACGGAACCGGGTTTACTCCGACGTCGGTTGTGCGCTGGAACGGATCCGATCGTTCGACCACGTATATCAGCAGTCGGCGACTGACTGTGAATGTTCTGGCATCCGACGTTGCGGGAACGGGCACTGCGTCGGTCACGGTGTTCACCCCCGGGACAAGCGGGGGGACGACCAGCGCGCAGCAGATCACGATTCGAAGCGTAGGCGCATCGACTCTGACGAGCATGCACACGCTCGACATCCCCGCGAATTTTCTGATCTACGACAAGATCTCCGATCGCATCTACGCCTCGGTTCCCCCGGGCGCCGCGGCAAACCCGAACAGTGTCATCGCCATCGATCCGTCGAGCGAGCAGGTAGCCGGCACTGTCGCAGTGGGTGGCGGCCCGTCCATCATCGCGCTTTCGCCCGAGGGACAAACTCTATGGGTTGGTCTCGACTCGGTGAATCAGATCCGGCGGATCGACATCCCATCGTTGACGGCGTCGACCACGATCGTGTTGGGAAGCGAAATTCGAGCGCAGGACATTCGCGTCAAGCCCGGCGAGCCGGCCACCATCGCGGTGCACAAAACCAACTTCATAACGGTGAACAGCGTCGGCACCGTGATGTACGTCAACGGTAATCAGCTTCCCTCGACTCCTCCGCAGTATACCGCCAATACGTCGCTGGCTTTCAATGAGAGCGGAACTTTCCTCTACGGCTACAACGGAGAGAATACGGAGTTCGGCTTCCACACCATGCAGGTGAGGCCAGATGGATTGACGCTCCTGGCGACTACCACCGGCTTGTTCGATCAGTTCAATGCGAACATCGAATACGCGGCCGGAAGAGTCTACTCGACCAACGGAGTGGTAGTGGATGCCGAGCGGCGGCTGAAGATCGGAACTTTCACTTCGCCGAGCGGCTCCGTGCGAGCGGTTTATCCTGATCCGGTCCTAGGCAGGATTTTCCAGCTCATCGACAACACCATCAATGTGTATGACATGAACACTTTCGGGTTCCTCGGCTCCGTGAGTTTGCCAGCTGCGGTCAACTTCGACCGAAACCGGGAGACTCTCGTGCGCTTCGCTTCCGACGGCCTCGCATTCCGCGATGGGAACAAGATCTACCTGGTAAGGACGCCGCTCGCCGCACCCTGAGTTTCCTCTATCCGTCCCGTCTGCGTCCTTCCGCTGCGCTCCCGATAAGTCTGACGCGAAAGGTTGGTTCTGTCCTACAGCTCGAGGAAAACCTGCGGGTACGATCTGGTGCCAAAGAGTCGGTCACTTTCTCCCGGTACGGATCGGAGGATCCATGAATAAGAACGCAAGCGTGCTCGGCGCGCTGATGGTTGCAGGCGGTCTGTCAACCGCGTTACACGCGCAACAGAGTGCGGCCTCACCGGCTGCGACGACGTCGCCATGCGCGGCGGATTCCAGCTTTCAGCGACTCGCCTTCTGGGTAGGCTATTGGGACGTATACGACAGCACGGGCGCAAAGTACGCAACGCAGCGAGTGCGCACAGTGATCGACGAATGCGCGATCACGGCGGAATGGATGAGCGGTGGCGGTAACAGGGGCATGGGGCTGTCAGCGTTCGACCGGGAGACCGGCGCGTGGAAGCAGATTTACGCGTCGAACCAGGTCCCGTTCCTCTCCGGTGTCAATCTCCGCACATCCGATCCATCGTACAGCGGGCCCGGGATCCGTTTCATCCAGATTCTCGACCCCTCCGTTGCACATCCTACGCAAACGCGAATCACGATCATGCCATTGAGCGGCCACCGCGCGATGCAGGAGTTCGAGGCGTCCCGTGACGGTGGTAAAACCTGGAACGTGGTTTTCAAAGGGGAGCACCGCCTGCGAACCGAGTGAAGCGGACGGATGCTCGCGCCGAGGTCCTTTGCGGGCGTCGGCGCGAGCCGCGGACTCAACGGCGCCAGCTCAGTGCATTCACTTTGGTTGCAACGCAACGTCCAAGCGTCTGACCGTTGAGATTGCCCGACTGAAAGTGAATTCCCGCGTACAGACGCGAGATTCCCGCTTCCTCGGCAAAAGCGAAGATCGTGTTGAATGAGCGGGATGCGAAACCATCTGCGTCGTGCGCGTGATCTACGAACGCGACGTCATCGCCGAACAAAGCCTCGAGGGTCGCCGCCACCGCCGCCGACTGCCCGGAGTGCGCCGACACGTACTCGGGGAAGGGCGGCGTGCCGAGCAGCGGAGTGAATGCGGGATCGATGACTCGCCGGATGTAGGTGACGGGGCGAATCAGGTTGTACTGATACTTCGCCTGCCAGATCGCGGTGAGCGCATCGGCGTCGGCGATCCCAGCGCGCGCGTACGCTTCGGCGGCCTGCGCGAGATTGGCGTGCTGCTGCGTCACGATCTCGCCGACGATGGCGAGCGCGTGGCCAGGCCCGGAGATCGTTCCCGGACCATCCGCCCAGTAGCGCGCGATGGTCGTCTGCTCAGCTGTCAGATTCTTCGACAGCTGGTAATCGA
>CAMLDY010000140.1 GCA_946478895.1 uncultured Gemmatimonadota bacterium | reverse complement strand
TTATGATTTTTCAGATCGTCGTCTTCATCGCTGCTGCAATTGCCGGGGGCATCGCCAGCATCACGGGGTTTGGAATCGGCAGCGTTCTCACCCCGCTGCTCGCGACGAGCGTCGGCACGCGCCTCGCCGTCGCGGCAATCTCCATTCCGCACCTGTTCGCGACGGCGCTCAGATTCTGGCGTTTACGCGCACATGTCGATAAGGCCGTGCTGATCCGTTTCGGGATACCGAGCGCAGCCGGCGGACTCACCGGCGCGCTGCTTCACAACGTCGCCGCCAACCGCGCACTGGATGTCGTCTTCGGATTGTTGCTCGTGTTCGTCGGCATCAGCGAGCTGTCGGGACTGTCCCGTCGCATGCGCTTCGGCAATGTGCTGGGCTTGATTGCGGGCGCGGTGTCGGGATTCTTTGGCGGACTCGTCGGTAACCAGGGCGGCATCCGCTCCGCGGCGCTACTCGGCTTCGACCTCGACAAGCAGGCTTTCGTTGCAACAGCGACTGCGACCGGTCTCATCGTCGACGCCGCGCGCATGCCCGCATATTTCGTCACCCAGGGCAGCGCGATCTCAGCGATCTTGACCATCGTCGTCATCGCCACTCTCGGTGCGGTGATCGGGACCATTTTCGGTGAGCGGGTGCTGCGACGCGTCCCGGAGCGCCTGTTTCGAAGCGTCGTCGCGGTTCTGATTCTGACGCTTGGAGTTTACATGACGTTATTCGCTGGGACGGTCGTCGCGGATGCTGGTGCGACCGTCCCTCGATAGAGCGAACTGCTCAGCGATGGAACTTGTACTCCACCCTCGTTGCGATGACGCTCCGGTCGGAGGCATCGGTCAACCCGTGACCATATGACAGCGCGAATTCCCAGCGCTCGTGGAGCTCCTTCTCGAAGCTCGCGAACAGCTGATGGTTCTGTTCTGAGCGCGGCTCGAATGCGGTGACCGGACCGAGCGAGCTGTAGTACTCGAGCGCGATCGAGCCCTCATCGCCAAAATTGCGCGCGATCTTTCCGCGCGGCTCGAACTCGACCGAATGCGGTTCAGTTGCATCGAGCGCGCGCTCGAACGCCGGGTTGACGACGAAGTCGAGCGATCCCCAGCTCGCGCTCACCATCGGCGACAGCTCATAGGTCCAGCGATCTTCGGCGAAACCGGGTCGCGCGTAGCCGACCTCCTGGGTCACACCGAATCCGAACGGAGAGCCTGCGGTCGAAGGCAACACCGCAGTGAGACGCAGGCGGTTGCCGACGTACGACGAGGGGCCGCTCGACTGCCGCGCTCCGAGGACGTAGACGCTGGCCTCGAGCCAGCGCGTCAAACCTGCACCGAGCTCGAAGCTCGATCGAAGCATGTGGTTGGTCGGAACGAACTCAGCATCGACTAGTTTCGGACCCGCGGCCACGAAGTTGGTGTTCAGCTCGAGCTCGATGACACCCGGCTGCTTCACATCGGTGCCGTAGACTTCGAACTCGTAGCCTTGCTGCGCTGCAGCCGTCCGCGCCGAGACGCTCGCAGTGGTGGCCGCAAAAAGTACGAACAGAATTCTCTTCATCGGTCGATTGGCGTTTGGTTGAATTGCTGGGCAACCTAAACGCTGGAATCAAATCCGACAAGTCCAGTCGGAATTGCCGAACCAAGGGCAGAATTTCACCTCGAACGCGCTACCGACCGGTGGTCGTACCGACGATCCAGTCAGTAAAGGCAGAGAGAAATCGCGGCGAGATGGCGCCTCTAAATCCTCGTCCCTGATACGTCTGGACCTCGAGCATTCCGTGGGATGCGAACGGAATTATTCTGGTTGTCACGTGGGTGTTTCCGGCCTCGCCGAGATATCTGCGCATTCGGTCGATCACCAGCGCCGGCGGGAACACCACATCGCGCTCGCCCATCAACACCAGCGTCGGAACTCTGATCCGTCTCAGGTCACGCGCCGGCTCGTAGTTGAATTGAAGAACCCCGTAGAGGCGGAGTGAAGACAGCCGGCTGATGGCGGCGCCCGTTCCATATTGCGGAAACCAGCGCACTGAATCGGCGCGCAGACGCTTCATGGTGGAGTCGAGCGCCTCCCAGCCGAGTCCGGTCCGCGCCACCGCGAACTTCGCGCGCTGGAAGGCCTGCGCTCGCGCAATCTCCTCCGGAGCGAAGCCATCGCGCTGCATCAGGGCGCCGGTGCGGTAGGTCTCCTGTTCCGCCGCGCTGATTCCGCTGCCCGAAATGTTGACGAGGAATTTCACGGCTGGATTCCGCGCCGCGACCTTGGCGATGATCCACGTGCCCTGACTCTGTCCAATGAGGCCGATCCGGGAGGTGTCGATCATATCGGCGCGCGAGCGCAGCAGTGCCAGAGCGCCCTCGACATCGCCGGCGAGGTCGTCCCACGACGCCAGATCGTGCGATGCACCGGACGACTCGCCCACCCCACGCTTGTCGTAGAGCAGCGATGCGACTCCCCGTTGCGCGAGCGCCGCCGCCTCGTACAACCACGCGTCCCTTGTGTCGGGGTCGGATCCCGTCACGAACACCACCGCTGGAAACAGGCTGCCGCGCTTCGGAAGGATGATCTTTCCGCCGAGTGTGAGGCTGTCGTAAGGATTGCGAAAGGTGACGGCAAGCTCGCGATACGGGCGGGTCGGACTTCCGCGGCGCAGGGTTATTGGCGAGCGGAAACGTGTAATCCGGATTTCGCCCGCGAGGCTATCTCCCTCGAGCATCCCATCGAAAACGATCCGCTCGTCGTTGCGTGGAACTCCCAGGCGACTGAGGATCCCCAGTCCGATGTCTGGGGTGAACTCGACGTGAAGCTTTCCTTCCCTGTAGGTCGCGAAGGTGCTGTCGCTGTAAGGACTGGGGATCTCGAGTCGTATCAGCCTCGACTCCGGCAGAGTGAGCGCGATTCGCAGCGAATCCCTTACGCGCGAAACATCGAGCAGGACACTCACCGGAAATCCGGAATCGGGCTTCGCAGTGGCGACTCCGTACCAGATTCCCTCGATCCCCGATTGCTTTACCTGTGACTCACCCGCGCGCGAAACCAGTCCGACGCCGAGCGTCAGGATCGCGAGCAGACGAGTCATCTCATTGCCTTGATGCTGACATCGCCGTTCGAGGTCGATGCGCTGATCACGCTGGAGCGCGGCGACGACTGCGCTCCGACGCCGTGGAAAAGGCGTGAGGCCCGCACAAACGGGAAATCGGAATCGATGCGTCCGTTGCTGGCATCGATCTGTATCTGCGCGCGCTCCAGCGACCGTCCGCGGAGATCGATCGATCCGGATCCGGTCTGGAAGGTCCAGCGACGACCACGCTTGCCGGCGTCGAGCGAGGCGTCGATGTCACCTGTGGATGCGCGCACCTCGATGTCGCCCCCGACGTTGTCCAGCGAAACGGCGCCGCCACTGCTCCTGACGACTACATCGCCGCCGGCATTCGCGACGCGAACAGTGCCTCCTCCCGTCGCTGCTTCCACCGACCCACCGGCGCCGCGAACGGTGATCTTCCCGCGACCTGTCTGCGCATGCAGGGCGTCAGGCCGTCCCGTTACGGTCAGGTCTCCATCGGAGCTTGCGAGGACGAGATTGACCCCATCGGGGACTCGCACCACCAGCGTCGCTGAATCGGAATAGAGCTCGCTCGGCGACAGACGAAGAACGTTGCCGTTTTCGTCGCAGTCGACGCGCGCTCGGATCGCACATACCGTGACGCCGTCTTCCTGCCTCGTCGTCACAAAGGAGAGCGCTGTCGCAGGGCGGTGCAACCCGATCGCATCGACTTCGATCTCATCGCCGCTCGCGCGCTGCACGATGACGTCGCCAATCAGGTTCCTGACGCGGAGCCAGCCGTCGCGCGGAATCCGGCCGCGCCAGATCTGGGAGTCAGCGGCCTTGATTACAGCCTTCGGCGAGGCGAGTGAGGGTTGCGGTGCGGCGGAAAGGATCGCGAGTGTTGCAGCGACGATGGCGCCCATACCATAGACTCTTGCGCCCGCACTATCATGGGTGCGGTGCTCCAGAAGCTCGCGCGCCCGGCGCAGCAGTGATCCACGCGATGCGCTGGGTGCAAGGCGTGGCGCTGCGACTGAGCGGGCTTCCTCCGCGACGAGTAACGCCGCGATGTAGCGTTTGCGCATATCGTCCCCATCGCCGGTAATCTCGAGAGCCCGCGCGTCGCAGCAGTGTTCGCGTTCCTCTCTCACTCTCGACGACAGCCACCACGTGACGGGGTGGAAGAAGAAGACAATCTCGAGAATGATCTGCCCAATGTTCACCGCATAATCCCGGCGCTCGACGTGTGCTAGCTCGTGGGCGACAAGCAGCTCGATATCGCGCGCATCCAATGCGGCGACGAGGCGAGATGGGATGAGGACGAGCGGGGAAACGACGCCGAGCACGAGCGGCACCTCGACGTCGGGCGACGCGACGATCGTGGCTGCATTCCGGTGGCCGAGGCTGTGTTTCATCTGCCTCACGCGAGCAGCGAGGTTCCCCGACAACGGAATGGACGTCGTGCGCCTCAGGCGCCGGATCACCATCAAATCGAGCGTGAATCGAGTCGCGACCAACAAGACGCCGACGATCCACAGAAGGACGATCGCTCCGGCTATCGGCGCGATGCCAGCCAGGAGTCGCCGTTGCATCGCCGACCATTCCGTTTCGACGCGGACCAGCGGGCCGTACGTCCGGACGTCGATGGATCGCGTCGCAACCCTACTGAGTGCCGGCTGCGCGGGCCCGTTTGCCGACGCCGTGGTTGACAACGGCGGCCTAGCGGGCCGAGCGACATCGGGCGTGGAGACTGCGGATTGCTGATCATCGTCCGGCAGAGCGTTAAAGCGCGCAATCGTCATCGTTGGCAGAACGACAAGCGATCCCAGCAGACCGAGAGCGAGCGCGTACCGCGCCTTCGGGGCGAGCGAACCGGTCAGCCGCAGCGCGAGCCAGCTCAACGCTCCAACCGCGGCTGCTTCCCAGAGGAACGTGACGATTCCCCACGCCAGTGGCGTGGTCAGGCGCATGGCGCTGTCAGTCAGTAACTCGGTCATTTTCGCCCTCGCTTCTTCTGATCGTTCAGCATGGCGCGGATCTCGTCCAGCTCTTCCCGCGATGCACGCTCGGCGGAGAGTGCCCGCAACATCAGACGGGATGGCGAGCCGTCGAACAGCTGGCGCATCAGCCGGCCGACGATGCGGCTCTCGGTCTTTTCCTGGGGCTCCCTCGCCATGTAGGTATGCGCGACGCCGGACTCGTCGCGCTCGACCAGCCCCTTGGCGAGCATGATTTGCAGCAGCTTGAGAACGGTTGTGTATCCGACCGAAGGGCCGGCGCCGTCCCTGACTTCACGGACGGTACTGGGGCCGCTCTTCCAGAGGTACCGTAGCAGGGACAGCTCGGCGTCGGTGGGTAAGGTTTCGTTTTTCATCCAATCCGGGTTCAAGCCAAAAGCTACGAAGCTCTTCGTACGAGAATAGACGTAATGCTCGCGGAGCGCAAGATCCAATTGCGGCCCCTTATAAAGTGCCACCTGGCAAATTGGCCGCGAGCGGGCTAGGCGCGGTGCTTGCGAGCACCGTCGCCTATCGGGAGGAAAAAAATGAGAGCCTTCACCTTGCGGGAGTATGACGTTGCGTCGCGGTTGGCGTTCGTCTTCATCGCTTCGACGAGCATCCCGCTTGGCGTCCAGGGCCAGAACGCGACACGACCCGCCGCCGACTGGTCCGGAGTCGAGCAGATACTCGGCAAAAAGGGAAGCGTAAATCCCGGCGGTGTCGTCAAGTTTGGATTTCCGCGCAGCGACCTGACGGTGCGTCTGGACAATGTCACCGTCAAGCCCGCCCT
>CAMLDY010000139.1 GCA_946478895.1 uncultured Gemmatimonadota bacterium | reverse complement strand
AGCAGCTGTTAAGCCTGCAGCTGCCCGCTTACGTACGAGGGGTGGCGAGTCAAAGCGCCGATACTCTCTGCCGGGACGACGACGCGTTACTCCAGCCGATTAGAAGGCCGGGGCACCGGCGGATTCTTCTTCCTCGAAACGAACGTCGGCTCGAGCGCTGGGAGAAACTTGTCGTAGCGCGAGCCCGGCTCCCACATCACCCAGCCGTCGTAGCCCGAATCGTAGACGCCGCGCTTCTGCTCCTCGAGCTGCTCGGGACCGTAGGGCGGCTTGCCGATCGAAAATGCCTGCAGCCAGGGGCGCACGTGCTCGCCGGTGATCCCGAGCTTGGCGTCGCGCTCGCGGGCCCGTGACACGGCGATGTGAATCACGTCGTACGGCGCGGCGTTGGGATGGGGCAGCTGGAACGACCCGGGCGGATAGTGCGACGGATAGGTCATCGGCAGCACGACATCCACCGACCTGGCGATCGGCTCCCATTGCTGACCAACCTCGAGCGCGCCACCGACGCTGGTGACGAGGCCGAAGACGTCGGCGGTCGTCCTGATTCCATATTGCGCGAATCGCTTGCGCGCGGTGCTCAGGAACTCGGCCAGCACCTGCGGTTTACTGCGGCCGTGCTGCTCGGGGAACACCTGCGGCGGGAGACTCCTGTAAGGCTCCGGAAACCTGATGTAGTCAAACTGGATCTCGCCGAAGCCCATCTTGATGGCGTCCTCGGCGACGCGGAAGTTGTACTCCCAGATCGCGTTGGCGTAGGGATTCACCCAGGTCTGGCCTTTCTTGTCGTGCCAGGCGGTACCGTCCGCTTTCCGGATGGTGTGGTCGGGATTGTTGCGCGCCGTCACCGAGTCCTTGAATACCACGATGCGGGCGACGGGTAGAATGCCGTGGGCGCGAATCGTATCGACGAGCGCGCCGAGGTGGGACGCCTTGACCTGGGTCCCGGCATTCTTGCGCACCATCGGGTCATCCGAGACGTAATTCAGCCCAAATTCGTCCTTCACATCGATGATCAGCGCGTTGATCTCGGTCGAATCGGCGATCCCGATGAGATGTTTCATGCGTCGCGGATTGGCGCCGAACCGATACACGTACAGCCCGCGTGCGGGCAGCGTTCCCTTGATCAGGGAGTCGAGGACTGGCGGGGTTGGATGATTTCCGACCACGACCGGCGCCCTCACCGCGGGGGAATCGCTGATTGCGTTGGTCGGTCTCTGCGCCGCGTCGCGCTGCAACGTTGCCGATCCGGAAGCGGTCGCGCTTGACGATGCCGCGACGCCGGTCGGAGAGGTAGCGGTGGTCGGGACACTACCGGCGCTGGTCGGCGGGGCGCTGCCAGTACTCGAGGAGCTCGGCTGTCCCACCGGCGCAGGCGCAATCTGCATGTCGGGGGACGCGCTCTTGGCGGAGGCCTCGTGGGTGCCGGTGCAGCCGAGTGTAAGCGCGGTTGCCACCGCGCCGAGGGCAAGGGTGATTCGCTGGTGCAGCATTGTCTGGTGTTGGGATGTCGGCGGAGTTTGCAATCTAACTAGTGCGCTTGGCGCTTCGATAAGGACGCGCAAACGCCCGGGATAGTACTACCATTAGGAGAAATCGATCCGGCGACCGGGCAGCTGGTCGAACTGGATATATTTGGCAACTGATGCGTTACACGTTTCTCGCCATTGCCGCCCTCGCGGGCGGTTGTGCTTTGCCGCCGCCCCCGCCGCCGCTGGCGGAATTTCTCGTCACCGCCGGTGACCAGACCTACTGGGTGCGCAGCGACAATTCGGGACTCAGAATTCGCGGCTCACCGCTCATCCTGGCCCGGACCGGCGGCCGCTACTACGAGATTTTCGTTTCGGAGATCGATCGATCGTTTCCGCGAGCGCTGCTGAGCGGTGAGCGCGTCTTCCGTCGCGAGCTGGCGACCGGTGATTCAGCGGTCATCTACGATGATACCACCATAGTAAGGATGGCAGAGCAGTATCATCGCCAGCATCCGTCGGCGCCGCTCCTGGGGCCAGACGACGATCCTGAAGACGACGTTGACGTGACTGCCGTCGGCGAAACCGACATCCTGAACGTGCTGGGTCCATACGTGGCGCTCGAGCATCGGCTGTCGATCGACCACGGCGACGAAGACGATCAGGACGACACCACCCGAACCGTCATCGATCTGCGCAACGGCAAGCCGGTCGCGCTCGATCACATGCTGCGCGACTCGACGGTGCGCGAGGCGGCCGGCGAGGGCGGGTTCATGAACCGCCGCTGGAAGCACGACGGCTACGACGTCATCTCGCATTACGACTCCGCGCAGAAGGCGAACGCGTTGTCGCTGCGCGATCGCCGTGGCCGCGAATGGAGGCTGGGCTACGTCGCGTCGAGCTTCGTCCAGATTTTCTGGCTCGATCAGCCTCGGGTCGACGCTGCGACGCGCCATGCGCTCGCGCGGGCGTTCAACGATGCGACGGCCTACGGCGAGACGATCCAGCAGGTATCGAGACGACTCCCGCAGCATCCGACCAGAAAGACCGTGTCCGGACGGCAGACTTGAGTCCATCGAAATCGCGGGACGGAAATTCGGCCGCAAAGCGCGGCGCTCCGGATGAAGGCGCGCGCACCGTGGGTGAGACGCAGCACGAGACTGCGCAGCTGATGATGCCCCAGCACGCCAACGTGCTCGGCCACGTCTTCGGCGGAGTGGTGCTGGCGATGATGGATACCACTGCCGCGGTGTCGGCGATCAGGCACGCGCGCCTCGCGTGCGTGACGGTGTCGGTGGATCGTGTCGATTTCCGCGAGCCGATCCACGTCGGCGACCTCGTGATCATGAAGTCGAGCGTGAACTTCGTCGGGCGGACGTCGATGGAGGTCGGGGTGCGCGTGGAGACCGAGAATCTTCTGACCGGGGTGCGCCGCCACACCAATTCGTGCTACCTCACTTTCGTCGCCGTCGATCGCAACGGGCGACCGGTCCCGGTGCCGCGTTTGAAGCCCGAGACGCCCGAGGAGATGCGCAGGTACCAGGCGGCGAAGGAGAGGCGGGAGAGACGGTTGCAGGAACGCATCTCGGAGGAGGGTGCGCGAGGTTGATTTCTCGGCGTACGGAGCGTGGCGCTGCCGGATAAGCTGACACCCGTGCCTCTGACCATGTCTCCCACCTGCCACCTTTAGGACCAGGGGTGCCGGACGCAACGCCTTGCTCCCCGACTAACCAGTGTCTACTGTAAGGCACATGGAAAAATCCTTCACCGTCGACGAAGCAAATCGTACTCTGCCGCTGGTGAGGCGGATCGTCGAGGACCTCGTACGCGATCATCGCGCGTGGGAGGAGAAGGTCCGGGAATTCGAGGTCGCCACCGCCGGATCGAGTCCGGAACACCCCGACGTGATCGCGGAGCTGCTGCAGATCGAGGCACAGCGACTGGCGCGCGACATCGAGAGCTACATCGCCGAGCTCAACGACCTCGGCGTCATCTGCAAAGGGATGGATACCGGTCTCGTCGATTTCCGCGGCCAGCTCGACGGCCGAGACGTTTTTTACTGCTGGAGACTCGGGGAATCGAGCGTGCAGTACTGGCACGAGGTCGATGCAGGGTTCGCGGGACGGCAGCGGCTGCATCCGCTCGTGCTTACTTCTCACTAACCATGGCAAGACAGATCAGACCATTTCGCGGACCCGACGGCGTCAACTGGGGCGTCGAGGTTCAGGTGCCCGGCGCCAGCAACGCGATGATCGTGTTTCATCATCCCGGCGGCAAGACCGCGCGTCTCGATCGATACGCGTGGGACATCTGGAACGGACCCGAGTCGCGCAGTGTGACGTCGCGTGTCTCGGCGGACAAGATCATGCAGTCGCTGACGGATGAAAAGCTCGCGCGATTGTTCAGGAGGTCCATGCCCGTGTCCAACGAGCTCTCTCGCGTCAACCGCGCATCTTAGCTGCGAGCCGATCCTGCCGCGCGGTGCGGCGATCGGGGATCGTCTTCGTCAGCGCACTTGGCTCGGGCGGAGCCGCTCACAACGCTCCCTCGCTCCGCTCGGTCGCGCGTCTCCTTGTCGCCAAGTGGGGCTTCCTCAGAGGATCCCCGATCGCCTTACCGCCACCTACCTTCCTCATAGCCTCCGAGCGCGGTTCTCTCGACAGCAGGGGTCGCGCGCGCTCCTCCCCCGGAAACGCGTGGACGTGTTGAGATCCCCCGCCTTCGCCGACCGTGCGCGGCTTTAATCCGCGGTAGTAAACGGCACGTCCACTTCCAGGCCGTCGCGGGCGATGAGAGTGGCGGGGAAGAGTTCGCGGGCCTCGCGTTCCAGCTCGGAGGTGTCGCGGGAGTAGCGCGCGGAGACGTGCGTCAGAATCAGGCGCTTCACTCCTGCTTTGGCGGCAACTTCGGCGGCTTCGCGAGCGGTGGAGTGGCCGGTTTCGAGGGCGCGGGGTCCTTCTTCGGACGCAAACGTTGCTTCGTGGACGAGGACGTCGGCACCGGTCGCCGCGGCAACCGTTGCTTCCGACGGGCGCGAGTCGCCGGTGAGTACGATGCGCCGTCCCGGGCGCGCACCACCAACAAGCTCTGAAGGCTCAACGGTTCTGCCATCGGGCAGCCGCACAGTCTCGCCCTTGTGAATCTTTCCCCACAGCGGGCCCTCCGGGATTCCCATTTCCCGCGCCTTCTCGGGATTGAATCTGCCGAGCCGGGTCTCTTCGGCGATCTGGTAGCCGATGGCGGTGCGATCGCCGTGCTCGACGGCGAACGGGATCACCGAGTAACCGCCGCGCTTGAGCGGAGTGTCGGGCGTGAGCTCGAAGACCCTGATCTCGAAGTGCTGCTTCTCGCTGCCGAGGGTGATCGCACGCCACAGCAATTTTTCTGAGCCAACGGGGCCATACAGATTCATCGGCTCGGTTCGGCCCTGAAGTGCCAACGTGCGCAACAATCCGGTGACGCCAAGCATGTGGTCGGCGTGCATGTGAGTGAAAAAAATATCGGACAGCGCGAAGGTGATTCCGTAGCGCATCATCTGGCGCTGGGTTCCTTCGCCGCAATCGAACATCAGCGTCTCACCCTCGCGGATGACGGCGATCGACGAGACGTTGCGCTCGACGGTCGGGCGCGACGCGGAAGTGCCGAGGAAGCGAAGGGTGAGCGACATGCGGGCGAAATATATGGTGGGCCAGAAGGCCGAGGGGAACGCGCCTTGCCTCTCTCGGATGCAATCACACATCGAGAAAAGAGGGGCAATGCCGACACGCACAGCACGAAAATCATCCGCGAGATCACGCAAGGTTCGCGAGAAAGAGCTCGAGAGAGTACGCGCGCATCCCAAGCCGCCGATGCCGAAGCAGCACCAGGAGTATCCGGGGATCGAGGCGAAGGTTCATCCGCGACCACAATACGCGGCGCCGCTCTACAGGGGCGCTGACAAGCTGAAGGGGAGGACGGCGCTGATCACGGGCGGCGATTCGGGAATCGGTCGCGCGGTGGCGGTGCTGTTCGCGCGGGAGGGCGCGGACGTCGCGATCATGTTTCTTCCCGAGGAAGAGCGCGACGCCGAGGAGACGCGGGCGGCGATCGAAGCGGAGGGCCGGCGCGCGCTGCTGATGCCCGGCGATGTCACCGATCCCGATTACTGCGAGAGCTGCGTCGAGCGGGTGGTCAGCGAATTCGGGAAGATCGACATCCTGGTCAACAATGCAGCGTTCCAGAAGAATCAGGAATCGATCGAGGACATCGACAACGCGCAGCTGGAGCGCACATTCCGCACGAATTTCTTCGGCTACTTCTACATGGCGAAGGCGGCGGTGGCGCGGATGAAGAAGGGCTCGTGCATCATCAACACCGGCTCGATCAC
>CAMLDY010000138.1 GCA_946478895.1 uncultured Gemmatimonadota bacterium | reverse complement strand
AAAGGGGCGCCTCGCGGCGTCCCTTTCTTATCCCAACGTGCATCACCGCATCAGGTGCAGGTGATGACGCCATTCGTCATGTCGCAGGTCTTGGCAGTCTGGGTGTGAGACGCGGTAGCGCTCCACGACGGCGGCGGACCAGGATCGTCGGTGACGACGACCGTGACGTTCTGTGAGGGCGTGAAGCCCTGCAGCGGAGCCGCGGACGTCGCGGTACCACCGAAATACGCGCCGCCGTTGTCGGCAGCATACTGCTCTTCGTAAGTCGCCATGTTGCGAAGGTCAGACTTCATCGCGGCGAGATACGCCTTCTCCTTCGTATTCGCGAACTTCGGAATCGCGATCGCGGCAAGAATGCCGATGATGACCACGACGATCAGAAGCTCGATAAGGGTGAAACCCTTTCTATTGCGGGACATTGTGTGCTTCCTCCACGGGGAAAAATTGCGCGTCAACTGCTATTGATTTGACGAGCGCGTCGAAGAGCAAGCAACCGAATCAGTCGGCACCGACGCATCTCCGTCGGCACCGTCGTAATCCTGGTGTAAGGTCGGGCGCTACGGCGATCCTTCGGTCGGCGCTTTTTTTGTGATTGACTCGCCGGCCGGCGACGGCGCCGAGCCGTTTTGCGCGGGAGCGGTTCGTTGCGCGCCGTTGGCGGCGGGTGGAACCGGCGAAAGCTGAATCCCGCCTTCGACCTTTCGCATCATCTTCACGAAAGCCGACGCAATCTCCGGCTCGAACTCCGTTCCAGCTCGCTCTTCGATGTACGTAAGGACGCGCTCGGACTCCCATGCATCGCGATACGGCCGGCGAGTGCGCAGCGCGTCGTACACGTCGCAGACGTGTACGAGGTTGCTCGCCTTGTGGCAGCTGCGCCCGTAGTGCCGCGCCGGATAGCCCTGACCATTGATCATGATGTGGTGCTCGTGCGCGACCGCCGCGGCGAGATCGAGCTTGCGACCGCTCTCGATGATCAGCCGCGCGCCGGACACGGGATGCGATTGCATCACCTGCCGTTCCTGGTCGGTGAGCTTTCCGGGCTTGTTCAGGATCTCCTCGGGAATGTTGATCTTGCCGAGATCGTGCAGCAGGCCGGCTATGCCGAAGGTGCGCACGTCCTGCGGATTCAGCTCGAGGTGCTCGGCGAGTGCCATCGTCAGGACCGACACGTTGAGCGAGTGCGTGGTGGTGTACTCGTCGAACTCGCGCAGCTGCAGCAGCGGGAGGATCATCTGCTGGTCGCCGTGCATCGCCATCGACAGCGACCGCACCACAGCCTCCGCCTCGGCGAGCGGCAGCTTGCGGCGCACCTGTACCTCGCGGTGCATTGACTGAATCGATTCGGCTTCCTCGCCCAGCGAGTAGGAGATCGTCGCGACGGGCACCGGCGTGTCGAAGCTCTTGTCGATTTCCTTTTTCTCGCCGCGAATTCCCAGCGCCCCCATCTTGATGCCGGTCGGGCGGTTGTGGCGGGCCTCGGCGGTATCGATCACCGAGAGCGTGATGCGCGCCATGATCTCCTCGAGGAATTCCTCGTACTGCTCGCGCGTTACCTCGGTGTCGAGCTCGATGCGCTGCACCCCGGCCTGCGCCAGTCGCGTCGCCCACTCCCAGTCGCCGAGCTCCCGCAGCGGCGTGTCCTGGTAAACGGTTTCTTCGCCGAGAAACGAGAAGCGCGGGTGCTTGTCCTGCTCCTGCAGATCGCGCAGGCACCGGTACGACCGGTCGACCGCGCGCTCTCGCGCCGGATGCCCGTCGTTGTACAGAGCCATCGTCGAGACCGCCTGGCCGAATGAGACCAAAAAGCGAATCGGATCACTCATTGCCGGGCGGGGTCTTCGGGTTTGCCGAGGCTCTCGTCCTGGCGATCTTGCCGCGCACTTCGGGATCGCGACTTTGCTCGGCAAGCTTGAGCGCGGTGTCGGCGGCGGGGTCGTGGCGCCAATGCGTGGCAATCATGCTCAGAGCAGCAAGCATTTCCGGCGTCGATGGGCGCAGCTTCGGCTTGCGGGGCCAGTGGGCTTCCGAGATCACGAAGGCGAGGAACCACGCCAGGCTCTCGGCGTTGCGCTTTTGCGCGACGATTCTGATGCCCATGGTGCGGAGCTGCGAGTCGAGCTCGCCCCGATCGACGCGCTGTCTGATCAGATCGATTCCCGCGGGCGGGCAGCGATCCTGGGCGACCGTAAGTCCGGCGAACACCACGCGGTCATCGGGATCGGAAAGCGCCGTCATGATGGTCTCGTCTCGATCGGCTGGATTGCGCAACAGCAGCCGCACTGCTTCGCGCCGCACCAGAGGATCGGCGGAGTCCAGGAACGCCCTCGGCGAAAAACCGTCCGGCAGCCCCCCCAGCCGGCCGAGCAGGGCCAGAAGCTCGCGCTGCACAACCTGGCTCGCCTCCGGAATGCGCGCCGCAACGGCGTCGCCGACGACGTCGCCCATCGACTGCAGGATGTCGTAAAGCTGCGACCGGGTTTTCGCATCCTCGAAGGACAACGCCGCGGCCAGCAGCGTCGGGACCGCCTCGGTTCCCATGCGCTGCACGAAGCGGCCAACCAGTGGCATGTCGATTCGAGGCTGCTCGAGGAGCGATTCGAATACGCGCGTGTTGCGCAGAAACTCCGAGACGGGCGCCGCGGACTCGGCGCTCGGCGCGCGCTCGACCATGTCGAGGAGGAGATCGACGCGGCCCGCCTGGGCGAGCTCCACCATCGCCGCTTCGATCTGGGGGCCAGTGGCTCCCACCTCGATCGCAATCTGAATCATTCGCTCCGGCTCGCACTCGGTGGGCACCGCGCCGATGGGTTTGGCAGACGGCGCCTTCCGCACCGACGACATCACCTGCAGCGCCTGGCGGTAGGCTTCCGGATTGGGATCTTCGAGACTCCAGTCGTCGACAAGGCGCTTCATGACATCGCGAAGAGTCGGATCCGTGTAGCCGCGGGCGCCCGTGACCGACGGGTGATGCCCAAGCTTGGACAGCATCCGCAGCATCGAGTGCGAGATGGTCTGACCTTCGGCGGCGGAGGCGGCCTTCACCAGATCGATCACGGCCTCGACGGTTACGCCCTGCGATGCGTCGAGGATGAATTTCCGGCGCTGTGCCTTGTCGCCGCCCATCTCGAGCAGTTTCTCGAGGGTCGATTCCTTGAGCGATCCCACCAGTCGCGAGACCCTTCGCTGCAGGCCGATCGCCTCCGGACCTTCGGCGGTCTTCAGCTCCTCGCCGATCTGGAGCAGGTAGCCGACGATCACCTGGTCGTAGGCTTCCTCGCGCTGGTGCTCGTCGATAGCGCGGGCAACTGCCGCTGGCTCCAAGGAGGCGTTGTCGGCGTCGTCGTCCTGGGGCGCGTTGAGGCCGGACGAGTCGGAGACGAGGGCGGCACGGGCGAGACCGATCCACAGCTGGGTGGCGCGTCCGGCGGCCATCTGACCCGGAGCCCGCGTCTCATTGCTCGGATCTTCCTCGATCAGCTGCAGTCGGTCGTAGGTAAGCGGGAAGAAGCGCACGTGCTGCCAGACTTCGCCGAGGCGCTCGGTGTCGTGGCCGATCGGTTTCTCGGAACGTGTGGGGTCGACTGCCAGCGCCGCCAGCGCGGATCCCAGCTCTTCTCGAGTAATCCCCCGCACGAATTTCACGGCGCCGACGTGATGATCGTGAAGTCGCTGAGCGAGCTCCTTGAGCACCGGGTTTAGCGGATCGGTGGCGACTCCTTCGATGATCAGCTGACGCCGGGCGACGCCGATCGAGAGTGAATCCCGGTACCCGACGAAAAGCGCCGCCAGGCGCCCCGCCACACCGTCCACAGCTACGTCGAGCAGTGGGTGGCTCTGTGGGTAGATAGCGTGCTTATTGAGCGTTATCGACAGCTCCACCAGGAAGTCCGCGAGCTCGCGCGACAGAGTCGCCACCGTCGGCTTTGCCGAGCTCGGGGGCGCTGCAGGCGTCGTTGGCGGGGCGACGGGCGGCGGATTGGTCATGGATTGGGGCGTCAGCTACGCCTTTCGGCAGAGCGGAAATCGAGATTTGCGGCGCATTTCAGGTGTTGATTCGATTGCCGTACACGCAGTGTCGAAGTTGCTGGTGGAGGAGGCTAATTTTTGACGATGTCGCCCGACACATACTCGACGCGCTGGAGGGTGCTTGCGTTACTCGGTTTTGCCGAGTTGCTCGGGATGTCGCTCTGGTTTTCGGCCAGCGCTGTCACCCCCCAGCTGCGAGCCCTGTGGGGCCTCACCACCGCCGAGGCAGGCTGGCTCACGACGGTGGTCCAGCTCGGGTTTGTCGTCGGGACGGCGGTCGCCGCCATTCTGAACCTCGCGGACGTGATTCCCGCCGGGCGGCTGTTCAGCGCCAGCGCCGTGCTCGGCGCACTGGCCAACGCGCTCATCCTCGCCGCGCCGGGCTACCCGCCGGCGCTGGTGATGCGGTTTCTGACCGGCTTCTTCCTGGCGGGTGTGTATCCGCCGGCGATGAAGATGATCGCCACCTGGTTTCGCGCCGAGCGCGGACTGGCCATCGGCGTCATCGTGGGAGCGCTTACCGTCGGCAAGGCAACGCCATACTTCGTTCGCGCGTTACCCCACGTCGGATTGCAGCCGGTGGTACTGGCCTCGAGCGTCGGCGCACTGGTCGCTGCCGGCCTGGTTGGCTTCTGGTATCGGGATGGACCGTTTCCGTTCGCCTCGCGGCCGTTCTCCTGGAGCCATGTCCTGGATGTGATCAAGGTGCGCGAGTGGCGGCTCGCGACGGGGAGCTATCTCGGCCACATGTTCGAGCTGTACGCTTTCTGGACGTGGATTCCCTATTTTCTGGGCGCCAGCGTCGCCGCGCACGCGGGCGGTCGTTTGCGCGCGCCGCGGTTGATCTCTCTGCTTGCGTTCCTCACCATCGCGATCGGGGGGCTTGGCTCGGTGTGGGGCGGACTATTCGCGGACCGCCGTGGCCGGCCGCGCCTCGTCACGATCTCCCTCGTCATGAGCGGCTGCTGCTGCATCCTGAGTGGAATTCTTTTCGGGGGCCCGCTCTGGGTGCTGGGAGCGCTGGCGATGACCTGGGGCTTTTTCGTGATCGCCGACAGCGCGCAGTTCAGCACCCTCGTAACCGAATCCGTTCCGACCCACACCGTGGGTACGGCGCTGACGGTGCAAACATCTCTTGGATTTCTGCTCACCATGCTGCCAATGCAGCTGGTGCCGACGATTGCGCAGCGTGCAGGCTGGCGGTGGAGCTTTGCGATACTGGCGCTCGGACCAATCGCGGGCATCGCCGCGATCCGGCAGTTCGCAACGCTACGTGCGCGCCAGTTGGAAAGTGCTAATTTGTCGCTCTCAACCTGACCATGAGGGACGGTGCCAATGCGAATGCTGAGCGAGTTTCAGGAATTTCTTCTCAAGCAGAACGTGGTTGCCCTTGCCATCGCTGTCGTTGTCGGCACCGCTCTCAACGCGCTGGTGAAGGCGGTCGTCGATGATTTCATCATGCCGATCGTGGTAGCGGTCGGTCCGGGTGGCGAATGGCAGAAGGCTACGTGGAGCGTGGGGCCAGTGAAGTTTGGTGTCGGTGATTTTCTCTCTGCGGTCATCAACTTCATCATCATCGGCTTCGTGGCGTGGCGGATTTCCAAGATCTTCATCAAGCCGGCGGCGGAGGCGGCGAAATGCCGGTATTGCAAGATGGAAATCGACGCGGCCGCGAGCCGCTGCCCTCACTGCACTAGTCAACTCGCCGCGGCTTAGCCCGGCGTCGTCATCCGACTACCCGGCGTAGCCGAGCGCGGATCTGACCTGGGAATAGAGGGTGTCGCTGGTGAAGGGTTTCTGCAGGTAAGGGGTGGTGGCAGCGCTTGCCTTGTCCGGGAAGACCTCTTCTTTCGCGTATCCGGACATGAAGAGCACTCGCAGGCCCGGGCTCAGCTCCCGCAGCTCTTCGACCATTCCGCG
>CAMLDY010000137.1 GCA_946478895.1 uncultured Gemmatimonadota bacterium | reverse complement strand
ACCAGAGCATCTCTGTGCATCCTCTCCCACCTGCCACCTTTTGGACCAGGGGTGCCAGTCGCCGCATCCCTATCCGTACGCCGAGATGCTAGCGAAGAATGTCCGCGACATCGATGCGTAGCGCGCGCATCGCGTCGGCATTGAACCGATTGGCTTCGCGCTCGGACGGGCCGAGGAAGTCGCCGACGGCGGTGCCGCTGAGGCGATTCAGGAAACGCAGGATCCCGCTCTCCTGCACCACGAGAGTGCCGCGTCGATTGAGAATCGTCTGGGCGCCGGGGTTGTCGCGGACGGCGATGCGCACCGGGATGCCCGGTCCCTGGAACGGTCGACGGAGCGGCGACTTCAACAGGTAACCGACGGTCGGCGGCAGGTGCCACTCGGGCTCCTTTGCGAAGCGCATCTGCCAGCCGCGCTCGTGCGGGGTGTTGATGATGTCGAAGTCGCCGACCATGTCGCTCCAGCCAACGGTGAAGATGAGAATCTTCATCGAGAGATCGACGTGAATCGTCAGCGACTCCGGCATCGGGCGCACCGGCCCGTCGAGGGGCGCGAAGTGGCCGTCCTTGCTCCTGATCCGGAAGTGCATGTAGTAGTTCGATGCCCGGGCGTCGAACCATTGCGCGCCGGTCTTGTCGGTGAGCGAAATCCGATACTTGCCCTTGCTGATGTACTTGTCGATGTACGCCGCATAGTGCGGCATCGTCGCTTTCAGAATGTCGGGTGTGAGCTTGATCGCCAGATCGTAGGTCGTCGCGCCTTCCGCATCCGGTGTCACGCGCAGCGTATCGATCGTGAAGAGCCTGCCGAGTGCGGCGGCGGTGCGCGGGAATGCGGCAGTATAGTTGGCGCGGATCTGGGCGCTCGTTTTTCCTTCGCCGGCTCGCAGCGATGCGGCGAGGACATCGGTGATGTTGCTCGCCGCGATGCGACCGATCGCGACCTCGACGTTGGTGAACCACTCGAACTCGTTGTCGGTGAGCTTGCGCAGCCGGATGATCTCGCGCGATTCGGTGAGGGTGTCGGGCGCGGTGGTGGACAGCTTTGCGTTCACGATGTAGCGATCGACCGAGAAGATTCCCTCGTCGCCGAACAGCCGGGCGCTGTCGGGACCGATCGCGAGCCAGATGCTGGTGTCGTTGTAGACGCCGGAGGGCGTCAGCGCATAGTGGCCGAACTGGGCGCGGGCGCGGAGGACGCGCTCAGGGCGCTGGATGTTGGTGAACCGCGAGCCGACGGCGTAGAAGAATTCGTCGGCGTTCTGCCGCGCGTAGAGGATTCCGGGGCCGAAGGCCGGTCCCGCTTCGCGGCAGGCGACGATCGCAGCGACGCCGATAACGGCGGCGAGTGTTAGAAATCGAACCGAGGTTGGCAATCTCACCCGCGAAAGTTCAACGGCTGACTCAGGTGTGGGAAGGGCGAGATACCCGAAGCTGACCGCCAATCGAGGTCGGTCGGCCACCTGAAAAAGGCCGTTCGCCCCGACCCGGGCGGTAAACGAAAAGCTGGGGCTGGCGTCCTCTGTGTAAACGATTACATATTCCTCCCGTTCCCGGCGTAGATCGACCCACAGCTCAGCCGGTTGCCACACCCGTCCTGGCTCCGGCGCTGACTCGACGCTCCACTCGCGAGGAGTATGGTCACGATCAAGGATGTCGCCCGCGAAGCCAAGGTTTCCGTCGCCACCGTCTCCAGAGTCCTGAACGGCAGCGGCCCCGTCAGCGATGAGACCATGCGGCGCATCCGCGAGGTCGCCGGCCGATTGCGCTACGTCCCGCACAGCGGCGCGCGCAGTCTCATCACCAGCAGGACCGACACGCTCGGCGTTCTGCTGCCCGATCTGTACGGCGAGTTTTTCTCCGAGATCATTCGTGGGATGGACGACACCGCTCAGAAGAACGGATTTCATCTGCTGATCTCGCGCGCGTACGCCGACCGGCACGGCATCGAGACCGCGATCCGCGCGATGCGGGGGCGTGTCGACGGCGTCGTGGCGATGTCGCCCGACCTCGACGCCGAGTCGCTGCTGAATCTGCCGAGCACGATTCCGGTGGTATTGCTGTGCAGCGTGCCGAGGGGAGACGGGATCGATTCGCTGACGATCCAGAATTGCCGTGGGGCGCGCGAGATGGTTTCGCATCTGATCTCGCTCGGCCACCGCCGCATCGCGATCATCAAAGGCTCGGCGAGGAACTACGATGCTGCAGAGCGCTTGCGCGGTTATCGGATTGCGCTGCGCGAGGCGGGAATCTCGCGCGATCCGTCGCTGGAGCGCGACGGCAATTTCACCGAAGCGGCGGGCTATGCGGCGGTGCAGCAGCTGCTCGCGCTCGAGGATCGGCCGACGGCGATCTTTGCTGCCAATGACTCGATGGCGATCGGCGCGCTGAGCGCGCTCCGCGAGTCGGGGGTGAGCGTACCCGACGAGGTGGCGGTGGCGGGATTCGACGACATCCCGCTCGCGCGCTACATGGATCCGCCGTTGTCGTCGGTGCACGTGCCGATCTGCGAGCTCGGCGCGCGCGCCGTGGATCTGTTGCTCCACGGCATCGAGCACAAGAACGACCACCCGCGGCGTCGGGAGCGGGTGTCGACGAAGCTGGTCATTCGGCGCTCGACCGGCGCGGAGCCAATGGAGCGACCACCACCGCCTTAAGGAAGACAAAGATTCAAGTCTGATCCAAGGTGAGTACGAAGCGTTGTACAACACAAAACGGAGCTTTACATGATTATCAGCAGGTTGACACGATTCGGCGTGCAGCTGCTCGGAATGGTTGTGGCTCTTGCATGTTTGGGGAGCAACATTTCTGCGCAGACCACGACGGGGAACATCCGCGGCTATGTGACCGGTCCAAACGGACCGATATCCGACGCGCAGGTCGTTGCGCGACTGACGACCACCAACGAAACCCGCGGAGCCACGACCAATTCATCGGGGTTCTATTATCTCGCCGGACTTCGGCCAGGTACGTACGAGCTCACGGTGCGCAGAGTGGGTCTCGCGCCGCAGACGAGGTCGGTGACGATGCGCATCGGTGAAACGCTCGACCTCAACGTCTCGACGACAGAAGTTGCTACCACACTCGAGGCAGTGCAGGTCGTGTCGGCACGAACAGGAACGGAGACCCGGACATCCGAGGTCGGCACCAACATTTCCCGCGAACAGATCAGTAACCTGCCGAACTTTGAGCGGAACGTTCTCGATCTGGCGAAGCTGACGCCGGGCATGTCGGCGCAGGCGGTGAACAACAGCGACAAGTTCCTCGCGGCGGGCGGGCAGCCCCCAGAGGCGATCAACATTTTTGTCGATGGCGCCAGCTACAAGAACGACGTGCTTCGTGGCGGGGTCGTCGGTCAGGACGCGAGTAAGGGAAATCCGTTGCCGCAGGGAGCAATCGATCAGTTCAAGGTCTTGACCCAGAACTACAAGGCCGAATACCAAAAGGCGGCGAGCGCGATCATCGTCGCAACGACGAAGAGTGGGACGAATCACCAGGAAGGCGACTTGTTCGCGTACGGAATCGGCAAGTCTTATGTGGCACGCGATGCTTTCACGGCGCAGAACGGCGGTGCTCGCCCTAACTATCAGCGGCTACAAGCTGGTGCGAACATCGGCGGGCCGATCATCAAGGACAAGCTGTTCTACTTCGGAACCTACGAGCTGAATTTCCGCGACGAGCCTGCGTACATCCGGCTCGGGCCCGACACACTCACGGCACCCGCGTCCATCATTTCGATGCTGCGGCCATTCACCGGCCAGCAGGCGCAGCAATTCCGGGAACACCTCGGGCTTGGCAAGCTGACCTGGAACGCTTCCGATCGAAACAGTGTCGAGGGCAGCTTCACCATCAGACACGACAACGATTTCCGTGGCTTTGGCGGGCAGACCGCATTCTCGGCCGCGGAGAATCTTCGCGTCAACACGTATACGACCGTGCTGAACTTCAAGCACGCAGCGGACACGTGGCTCAATGAAGCGCAGGTGAACTCGCAGTTCTTTACGTGGAATCCGACCGCGAAAGACTTCAGCACCATCGGCAAGAATTACTTCGGCTTGTTACGAATCGGCGGCAAGGACACGGATCAGGATTTCAAGCAGAACAGGCTGGGCTTCCGAGACGACATCAGTCGAGGCGGGGTGACATTCCTCGGCGGTGATCATGCACTCAAGGGTGGCCTCGGAGTGGACTTCCTCTCCTACAGCGGCACCAAGTTCTTCAACGGGAATCCGGTTTTCGATTTCCGTGCTTCCCCCGAGAATTATGCGACGCCATTCGAAGCTCTGGTTGGCTTCGGTGATCCGACCATCAAGCGTCACAACGTCCAGTTCGGCGGCTACATCCAGGACGACTGGTCGGTCACGCCCGCGCTCGTGCTGAATCTTGGTCTCAGGTGGGACGGCGAGACCAACATGATCAACAACGACTATGTAACTCCGGCACCGCTCGCAGATTCGTTGCGGCAGGCCTACAACGCCGGGACGCTGATCGTCGATCAATCGTTTGGGAATAACCAGACCCGGAACGTCAACGTCATCCAGGAGCTTGGCGGAATCGACCGCTACCTCACGAATGGGAAACAGCGGCCGATGTACAAGAAGGCTTTTCAGCCCCGTTTCGGTGCGTCGTACGCGTTGCCTGACGACAAGACAGTTCTGTTCGGTGGTGCCGGACTGTATTTCGACAGAAACTACTGGAACACGCTTTTTGACGAGCAGTTCAGGCGTCAGTTCCAGGTGATCAACATCCAGTTCAACAACAACTGCGCGGTGGGTGCAAAGAACTGCGCTGCGTGGAGCGACGCGTACTACGATCCGGCCGCCCTTCGAGCTCTCGGCAGCGCAGTTGGATTACCAGAAGTGTTTCTGGTCGCCAACGATATGGTCCCGCCGCGCACGTGGCAGTTTTCAGGCGGTGTGCGACGCAGCATTGGCTCTGATCTACTAACGGTCTCTTACAACGGATTGCGCGGTCGGAACTTCATGAACTTCGTTCGCGGTAGTCCGTTTGGTGGCGGCGGCATTCCTTACAGCACGGTCTTTGTCACCGACGATCGCGTCAAGACTTGGTACGATGCACTGGAAGTGCAGTATCAGCGGCCACTGACTCAGAGCAGTCGGTGGGGCGGCGGACTCGCCTACACCCTTTCCAAGTCCACCGAGCAGGGGCAGAGCCAGGATCTATTTTGGGGATTCGATAATCGCTATCCGACCGTCGCCGACAGGCCTCGGCTCGTAGCGCCGGGGGACCAGAGGCACTCAATCGTCGCCAATGGAATCTTCAAGCTGCCGGCGGGCTTTCTCTTCAGCACGATTGTGAACCTGGGCTCCGGTATCGCAGTGAACGCAACTGACGCGAGCCTTGGCTTTGCGACTGGTCAGCAGCGGACCTACACGTTCCAACCGCCGACACGCCCGTTCCTCGGACTCGGCCACGTGTTTGCGTATCAGAATCTCGACGTCCGGCTTCAGAAGGACATCGACTTTGCATCGATGCAGACCGCGGCTATCGTCGTCGATCTGTTCAACGCCTTGAATAGCCAGAACTTTGGTTGTTACAATACGACAATCAATCCGCCCAATCCTCCGCAGAACAACTCGAACGCGAACTACGGAAAGTATGGATGCGCGGGGCTTGGACGTCGGCTGCAAGTGGGAATCCGTTATGGGTTCCATCCCACTGGAGGCGTCCAGTAACAGAGGTCGCCATTTAGTGACGAACCGGCGCCAATCGTGATGTGAGGTTGGCGCCGGTTTGTTTTTTCGGCGAAATAACGCCGGGGTTGCACAAACTCGGCTCGGAATCCAAACTCACGACGCAACTGAAGCGGCAAACCTGCGAGGGAGCGCATTCATTAACGTGCGGCGAGTAATTCATAGAGCCTGGGTCGCACTATTTGTCGGCGTCGCGGCATGCACAAGCGCAACGTCGATCACCGGCGTCAGCGGCCCGATTCCGCCGAG
>CAMLDY010000136.1 GCA_946478895.1 uncultured Gemmatimonadota bacterium | reverse complement strand
CCGCCGACGACGAACTCCTGCCGCTTGATGCACTTGATCTTCTGCCAGTCGGAGCTGCGCGCACCCAGTCGATACGGCCCGTCGCGCAGCTTGCTGATGATGCCTTCGGCGCCGAGCGCGCAGGCGTTGGCGAATACTTTGTCGCCGTTGCCGACGACGTGGTCGGTGTAGCGGATGATTCCGGTGCGTCGCCCAATGAGCTTCACCAGCGCGCGCTTGCGCTCCTCGAGCGGCTCGCGGGTGAGATTCTTTCCATCGACGCCGAGCAGATCGAACGCGAAGTAGGTGAGACCGGCGCGATTGGCGCCCAGCTGCTGCAACAGCTGAAATCGCGACACACCCTTCTTGTCGAGCACCACGATCTCCCCATCGATGATCGCGTTCTTCGTCCCGAGCTTCCGCGCTGCGGCAACGATCTCCGGAAACTGGGTCGTGTACTCGGTGCCGCGCCGTGAGATGATGCGGACGCTGCGGCCGTCGATGAGAATTCCCATTCTGAAGCCGTCGAGCTTGAGCTCATGGATCCAGCGATCGCCGGCCGGCGGATGATCTACGAGGAGCGCTTTCTGCGGCTCGTACCTGCTGATCCTCACGGTGCGCGCGGAGCTCCGCTGATCAGCCGGGCTCCTGATACAGACCGAGCACGTTGCCGTCGGGATCGGCGAAGCGTGCGGTGATCTCGGGCGCGTCGGCGCCGATCGGCTGCACGACTTTCCCGCCGTTCGCCGGGATTGACTCGAGGGTGGACGCGACGTTGTCCATCATGATGTAAATGAGGAGTCCGGCGTTGGTCGACGGCTTGCGCCCCGTCACCCAAGAGCCACTTACCTGGCCGACGCCGTCGTCGAACGCAGTCGCGCCGTCGCCGCGCTTTCTCGTTTCCCACCCGAAGACTTTCTCGTAGAAACGGACCGACCGCGCGATGTCCGTGGTGGGAATCTCCAGGTAGCAGATCTTGCCATTTCCGATTGTAGGTGGCATCAGGAATCTCCTCGTGTCGCCGTTGGCTCAGCGTTGGTTCGGGGTGACAGCTCCACGAAGCCGGGTGCCCGTGGGACCTTCTGGAATACCGACAGCAGCGCGGGCGGTGGCGCGGTGAGCTTTCGCGCGCGGAGGTCGAGCCAGCCCCCAGTCGACCGCACGGTCGCCGCTTTCTCGCCCGACGCCGACCAGATCTCGTTCTCGATCACGAACCGCGCGCCATCAGGACTCATCGCCAGCAGCGCATAGGTGACGGTCACGGTCTCGAACAGCGCAATCTCGCGGAAATACTCGACTTCGTCCTTCTTCATCACCGGCCCAATCGCCAGCGCGCGGAATTGCGCCGGCGAGAACCCGTGCTCGGCGAAGAACGCCATCCTGACGTCAGCGGCGAGGTCGAGGTAAGCGGTGTTCGCCATGTGGCCGTTGACGTCCATGGTCCCCCAGCCGGCGAGAAACTCATGGGCGTAACGCCCGTCAAATGATGAGGTCGAAGACTTCGCCACAATCGTCAAAAAATGCCGTCCGGCGGCGGCCATGGTTAGCCCCGACTGGATGAATGTCCCGGCGGCGCTAGCTTTTACGCATGCCGAGCAAACCAACCATCGCGATTCTTACCGGCGGCGGCGACGTCCCCGGTCTCAACCCCGCCATTCGGGCAATCACCATTCGCGCACTGCGCGAAGGCTACCGCGTCGTCGGTATCAGGCGCGGTTGGGCCGGAATCGTCGACTACAATAAAGAGAAGGGCGCCGACAACTCCGACAACGTCCAGGATCTCACCGAGGCGGAAGTGAATCGCGCCGGCCGCACCGGCGGGACGTTCCTGCACACCTCGCGCACCCGTCCCAGCCACCTCCCGCTGGGCAGAGTGCCGAAGCATCTCAGCGGGTACAACGAGAAAGTCAACGACATCACCAAGGATGTGCTGCGCAACCTCGAGCACATCGGTGTCGATGTTCTGATTCCAATCGGTGGCGACGACACCCTGAGCTACGGCAAGCGGCTTCACGATGAAGGCATGAACGTCGTCGCGATCCCGAAGACGATGGACAACGACGTGTACGGCACCGACTACTGCATCGGCTTCAGCACCTGCGTGACGCGCACCATCGAGCTGACCCACCGCCTGCGCACGTCGGCGGGATCACACGAGCGATTCCTGGTGATCGAGGTGTTCGGCAGATACGCTGGCTTCACTGCGCTCCTGCCGACGATGGCCGGCGCCGCGGATCGCTGCCTGATTCCCGAGCACGCCGCGAACGTCGAGCACCTCACCGAGCTGATGGTCTACGATCACAATCGGAATCCCAGTAAGTACTCCGTCGTGCTCGTCTCGGAAGGCGCCAATCTCGAGTCGCACCTCGGCATGAGCTTCGAGAGCGAGGAGACCGACATGTTCGGCCACCGAAAGCTCGGCGGCATCGGGGACAAGGTCGCGTCGGCGCTCAAGGAGTACTCACCGAAGTACAACAACGGCCGCCGGATCGACGTCGTCAACCAGCGGCTCGGCTATCTCGTACGCTCCGGCGATCCCGACGCGCTCGATTCGATCGTGCCGATGGTGTTCGGCAACCTCGCGCTCGATCTGATCCTCAAGAAGGAGTACGGGCGGCTGGTGAGCGTGCACAAGGGATTCTACGACAGTGTTCCGATCACCAGCGTGACGTCGGACAAGAAAGTCGTCGACGTCAAGAAGTTCTACAACACCGACCGGCTGAGGCCGATCTACGAGTTCGACGGCGCGCCGCTCTTCATCATGACCAACGACTGATCGCGCGCCTCACGAATCAGCCAGCTCGACCAGCAGGGGAAAGTGATCCGACGCGGTGCGCGCCGCGTCGGGCGTGCGCCGAACCTCGCAGCTCCGCACCCGTGATGCGTAAGCGGTTGGCGTGAACACGTAGTCCAGCCTGACGTGCGGATTCCAGACCGGGAACGTGAATCCCGGCTGCTGCACCGAATCGGGATGCATCGTTCGCCAGGAATCCGCGTAACCCTCGGTTTGCATCATCCCGATCGTCTTGCGCGCGATGTCGCGCCCGCTCAGCCAGATCATGCCGCGAATCCAGGCCGGCATCGGCGATGGGTCGAATGCTTCCCCGGGCGCGAGCGCGTTGAAATCGCCCGCCAGAATGTGGAAGGCGAAGGAGTGTCGCTCGCGCACCAGCTGCTCCTTGATGCCGTCGAGTAGCCCGCGCAATTCACGCCAGCGTTGCTGCTCGCTCCAGTTGGAGAACCAGGCGCGTAGATGCACGACGAAGATCCGCGGCAGGCTCTCGCCGAGCGAGACTTCGAGCACCGCGTGCCGGGTTCGTGGCGGGTGTCGCCACGCATGCTGCACGACAGGTAATCGACTCATGAATCCTGTCGAGTGCGAGGGCCGCGAGCCACAGTGACGGAGTCCGGTGATGGTCGCGATTTGCTGGATGACAGCCGGGTCCCGCGCTTCCTGGAGCGCCACGAAATCGGGATTCGCGGATGTGATGACCTCCGCGATTTGCTCGGCGCGTCCGACTCCACCTTCGCGAATGTTGTAGGTGAGGAGCCGCACGGTCAGCTATCGGATGATTCGTCCGGCTCGCCGTCCTCCGGGGTTTCGAGCAGCACGAGATACGGCTGGCCCATCACCACGTCGCGGAGAAACTGCACCATCGACGTCGTCGCCTGGAGATTCACCGGTCGTCCCGCCATCTCGCACAACCGCTTGCGCAACGAGCCAAGGGTCGGCGATGCGAACGGATGCGCTTCACTGAGTGGGACCGAGTGCACGCCCGGAATGTGGAACTCCCGGAACAGCGAGACCATGTCTCCGCCGACGAAAGTGACGTCCATGTCGCTCGTTCCGGGGCCGTCCGCGTCGAATGGCTCGTCGGTTTTCCACTTGTGGCCGGTCACCGCGCTGCCGCGCAGGATTACCTGGACGCCCGCCGGCGTCGCATCCTCCAGCGCGCGCAAAAACTCCTCGAAGCGAGCCTCGTCGCCGTCGAACACCAGTCGCACCACGCGGTCGCGGATGGCGCGCTGGTCGCCGACCTCCGCGGTGTCGGCGTGACCAGCCTGCGCATCGTCCGCGATCACTTGTGGCTGTGCTTGCCGCCCTTGCGCGAGCCTTTCTTTCCGCTGTTGGCGATCTTTGCCGCGCGGGTCTTGCTCATGCCTTTGTCCTTGAGGGCTTCGTATTTCTTGCGATTCTTGATGCGGCCTTTGCTCTTGGTTGCCATTGTTCCTCCGTTTGGTTTCCGGTAGAAGAAGGCAAACAGAGGACCACTCGTTGCTCACCGGTCGGACGATTCGATCTACTTGATGGGCACCGCGGCGCTTAGCACGGAGACGCCGTTCTCATCGAAGCTCTCGACCGCGACCCAGTAGCTCTGGCCGACGGTGAGGGCGCGAAGGTTCAGGGTTGTCCCTTGATCCGCGAACCGCTGGTAAGTCTCGTACAGTTTCGAAGGCGAGATTCCCCAGCGAACGTTGTAGCCGACTGCGCCGCGCACCGGCTGCCACGCGATATAGGCGTCGCGTTCATCACGCTCGCGGCGCGCGGTGAGCCGTTTCGGCGTGGCCGGTCGGGGACCATCTCCGTTCCCGAACACTCTGATGTCGCTGATGGCGAGGTTCTTCGCGCCGACGTGGATGTGCTCGTAGCGAACGAATCGGCCGCGCACCGGCGATGCCAGCTCGACGTACGCATTCGGTCGATCGCGGCGCTCTCGCGACAGATCGGCGACGGTTTCCCAGCGCTTCCCGTCCGGCGAAGTGCTGAGTCTGAACTGGGTGTAAACCGAGGAATCAGTTCCGTAGAGACCGGATTGGTAGTCGGCGTAATTGACCTGGATCGCTTTGACCGTGTAGCTGCGGCCGATGTCGATGGTGAGCGATTCGCCCGGCTTGTTCTCGCCGGCGACCCAGAACGTGCGCGGATTCTCGTCGGTGACGTTGGTCGCGGGGAAGGTGTCGCGAGCAGAGGTCGCAGTCGCCGGGCTGCGATAGGACAACAGCATCCAGCCCGTGAATAAATCTTCGCTGGTCTGATTCGACCTGGTCGGCAGCCAGTGCGGAAAATCTCCAAACCTCGTATCGACGAACATCTGCCCGTCGGCGTCGAACCCGGCCGGATGCAATCCAATGCGTCGCTCGAAATTCCAGTTCACTGCAATCCACGGCGTGCCGGTGTTCCACCAGTTGCCGTACACATCCTGGAAGGTGTTGCCGTGACCTGCGCCCTCGACGAATCCCCCTGGTTTGTAGGCCACCGGATTGTAGGGCGCGTAAGTGAACGGGCCCATCGGATCGGCGCTCGTATACACACCGGTCGCGTACACGTTGTACTCGGTTCCCGGCGCGCCGTACTGCAGATAATACCGGCCGTTGTGCTCGGTCATCCACGCGCCTTCGATGAACGGCTTGACCGTCGTGTCGCGATGGTCCTGGCCAAATCTCTCCCAGCCGTGCTTGTCGGGATCGAGACCGAACAGCCAGCGCGGCGTACCCTTGTACCCAAGCTGTTTTGACTTGTCGAGCTCGATGACGTTGAGCGGATACACGTTCGAGGAGTTCCAGTACAGAAACCATCGATTGCTCGCCGTGTCGTAGAAAAACGCCGGATCCCATGGCCCCGGCTGCACCGAGTCCGGCTTCGCAAAAACACCGGGCTCGTACTGCCGAGCCATGGGCAGCCACGGCAGCAGTCGGTTGTAAAACTCGACGCGGCCGGTCGCGGGCTCAGTCAGCATCATGATCGGCAGTGGCGCCGTCGTGCTCGGCAGGAGATAAATCGTGTCGCGCACAGAGAGTGCCGCCGGCGCGACGACATCAGTCAGCGGCCAGCGGGTCGGCGTGATGTGCTCCCACGTCCCGAGATCCTTCGATCGCCAGTATCCGTCGCCGATGGTCTCGAACAGGTAGTATTCGCCGCGCTGCACCACGATCACCGGATCGGCGCCCGATCGATACGAGATTCCCTGGTTGTGCTGCTCGAAGTTGTACTTGTAATCGATGTCGATCGGGTTGGCGTAGGTGCGCTG
>CAMLDY010000135.1 GCA_946478895.1 uncultured Gemmatimonadota bacterium | reverse complement strand
GCTTCGCCGCGAATGGTGAGTCCGTCGCGACAGGGAATCTCGAATGACTGAACCCCGACGTCGTCCGCGACAGTCATCCCTCGATCTCGCCGTCGATGTCCACCCAGCCCTGAATCCCGCCCGACATCGACGCGACCTTGTCGTAGCCCATCTGCTTCATCGTCAGCGCCGCGAGCGCCGAACGGTTGCCGCGCGCGCAGTAGACGACGACGCGCTGATTACGGTCGACGAGCCCTTCGACCTTGCTTTCCAGATTGCCCCGCGGAAGATGCACCGCGTTGGGAAGATGGCCGAGGTTCCACTCGTTGGGCTCACGTACATCGAGATAGACGACTGCATCGTTGCGCGCCTGCATGTCGCGCACTTCCGTCGGCGTGACCTGCTCGATCTGCTGCTTGGCTTCGTCGATCAGATCCTGGCCGGTCTTGTATTCCATCGTTTCAGGACTCGTACGAGGTGACGGCTAGAGTGCGGCTCGCCGTGTCGACGTAACCGCTCGCGCCGAGTGGGATCGTCCATTGTCGATCGATATGCCCGACGGGAATTCCCGCCAGGCAAGGAACGTTGACGGCAACCGCAATCTCGCGTAGCAGCTCGTCGAAAGTGCGGTCGCCTCCGGAATCTTCGCACTGCACGCATTCGCCGAACACGATTGCGCGACAGGCGTCGAGTACCCCGGACAGTCTCAGCTGCTGGAACAGCCGGTCGACACGATACACCGGCTCGTTGATGTCTTCGAGGATGAGAATGCCGTCGCTCAGATCCGGCATGTATGGTGTGCCGCACAACGCTGTGAGTACGGCGAGGTTCCCGCCCACCAGCCTGCCCTCGGCCGCGCCTTCCCTGATCTCGCGCGCGTTGTGCGCGACACCGCACGAATCCGTTTGCTCGACGACGGCGCGCTCGAAGGAATCGCGTGAGAATTCGGTGAGTACCTCGCGCGCTGTTGGTCCGTGATAGGTGATCAACCCGCAATTCTTCTGAATTGCTGCGTGGAGCGCGGTGACGTCGGAGTATCCGATCACGGCTTTCGGCGCGCGCGACACCGCATCGTAGTCGATGCCTTCGAGGATTCTGATCAACCCGTAACCGCCGCGCAGGCACCACACTGCATCGATGGCGGGGTCGCGAAACGCGTTGTTGATGTCCTTGAGTCGGGTGCGGTCGTCGCCAGCGAGGTAGCCCGTTTTCTCGGTTGCATGCTCGGCGACGACCGGCACCCAGCCCAACGCGTTCGCGTTGTCCTGAGCGCGCTGGAGCTCGTCGGAGTTTTGCAGCGGACCAGCTGGTGCAACGAGTGCAACGCGCGCACCAGCCGCCAAAGGCTTCGCGCGACGAAAATGTTTTGCTGACACTTAAACGTTGCTATGGCGCGAATTACGCAGTGAGTTGTGCGCTTGCATGTACCTAATATGGCACATGCATTGCTTTTGTCGCGCCTCGCGACAAACAACATTGGAGGGTAGCCGCATGGCTGGTACGGGAGACAACTTCGGTGCGAAAGGCGGTGGCGGTGGCGGATCCGGTGGTGGCCAGGGCGGTGGTGGAGGAGGTGGCCGTCCAGGAGGCGGTGGCGGAATGGGCGGCGGCGGCGGCGGCGGACGTCCCGGTGGTGGACAGGGTGGTGGAGGACAAGGTGGTGGTGGGCAAGGCGGCGGTGGCGGACGCCCCGGCGGTGGTGGCGGCGGCGGACAAGGAGGCGGCGGTGGCGGTGGACGTCCTGGCGGAGGAGGTGGTCAGGGCGGTGGAGGTGGCGGCGGTCGACCCGGCGGCGGTGGTGGCCAGGGTGGCGGCGGCCAGGGTGGAGGTGGCCAGGGTGGAGGTGGAGGAGGCGGTCGCCCCGGTGGCGGCGGTGGCGGCGGCGGGAATCGTTAACTCTTCCCGTTCCAGCGGGGCGTCGCTCGTGTGCGACGCCCCGTTTTTTTGTTGATGCGACTTCTGCCGGCGATCCTCTGGTCGCTGCCGTGGCTCGTGCCGCCGCTCGTCACCTGGCTGCGGCTGCGCCACTCGCGGTCGCTCGACGACGAAAGCAACGTCGCGCCCACCGATGCGCCGCTGGTGAGCGTGATCGTTCCCGCCCGCAATGAGGCACGCAATATCGAGCGGTGCGTGACGTCGATTCTGGCGACGACATATCCGAATCTGGAGCTCCTCGTCATCGACGATTCATCGACCGACGAGACGGCGGACATCGCGCGCAGAGCGATCGGCGCCGATTTTCGCGCGCGAGTGATTCGCAACGCGCCGCTCCCCGACGGCTGGTTCGGGAAACAGTGGGCCTGCGCGACCGGCGCAAAGGTCGCGACAGGAACGGTGCTGCAGTTCACCGATGCCGACACCGTTCATTCTCCCGACCTGG
This sequence comes from uncultured Gemmatimonadota bacterium, assembly GCA_946478895.1. Next base: position 3,685 of record CAMLDY010000135.1, on the reverse strand, counting down.
TGACTCGCTCGGTAAATGCGGTCGTACGCACCGACGCCGACCTCTTCTCCGTCGCCGGCCACCAGGAGCTGGGCGGATTCTGGGAGAAAGTCATCCAGCCGCAGATCTTCGGACTTCTCTCGATGCGTTACGGCGGTACCGAATCGGTGAATCGCTCGAGACGCATCAGCGATAAGATCGCCAACGGCCAGTGCATCTTCGTCAAGCGCGAGAGCTACGACGCGCTGGGTGGCCACGCCTCGGTTCGCACCTCGGTCGCGGAAGATCTGATGCTCGCGCAAAGATTCTTCGCCGCGCGCAAGCGGGTGGTGTTGATGCTCGCCACAAAGCAGCTGTCGACGCGCATGTACGAATCGCTGCCAGAGATCGTGCGCGGCTGGCGGAAGAACGTATTTGCCGGTGGATTGGATGCGGTGCCGTTCGGTCGTTTTGGAAGACTGGTCTTCCCGCTGGTACTTCTCCTGCCGCCCATCATGGAGCTGCTTCCGCCGCTGGCGCTCATTTTTTCGATCTTCGTCGGGGCGAGCCCCACAGTGCTGACCTGGGCGCTCATCTGCATCGCCGTCACCCTCGGTTGGTGGATGGCCGCCTACGACGCTGTCGGCGAGAATCCTGTCTATGCACTCGCTTATCCACTCGGCGCGCTCGTCCTGCTCTACATCTTCTTTACGGCAGTGATCCGCGGGCGAAGGGTGCGCTGGAAAGGCAGGACCTACATCTCGCAGTAGTCCGCTCGCCCGTGGGGCCGGTTCGGACGCGCGGGTTTCGTTTAGTCCGCCGCCAAATGATGGGAGCGTCGGGACCGCGTACGGCTACGCTCGTGAGTGTCTGCACTCGAGCGAAATCTCCTCCTTCTGCGTGATGCCGGTTCATTCGATGGGACCTCGGCAATCCTCCGTGAGCTCCGCTTTGGCGCACCCTCGCTTCCGCTCGATGCATCAGCCGTCCGAGCTCTCGGGCTCCCCGCCGACGCCGTAGCCGCGCGGATCACAGCCGGCTCGGAGTGCCTGAGAGCACTCACCCTCGAGGTTTGCGGAGAGTCAACCCTCCGCGATGTCATTGTCGGAACGGCGAACGCGCTTTCCAGGACTGCGCCGCAGTTCCTCTGGATCATTTGCGCATTCTCGGCAAAGGCACACGAGTTCGCGATTGCGTGCTGGTCCTCGACGCCAACGTCGCGCGTCCGCATAGCGTCGATGGTCTGCGAGACCGACAAGCTACGCACCAGTGACGCAGAAACGCTCTGCACTCTCGCGACTGCCGCGGACGACAGCGATCTGCTGCGCCACTCCCGCTGGCTCGACATCCTCGGCCGCGAAGCGATAACCCGCCGATTCTTTACCGCGCTGCAACGCGTAGTCGAAGAGCTCGCCGCCTCGCTCAGCGGACGCGTATCGGGCGTGGAACGTCGTGAGCTCGCGCTCGTTTACATCTCTCGGCTCCTCTTCCTCTCCTTCCTCGAAACCCGCGGCTGGCTTGACGGCGACTTCAGCTTCCTCGCCAACGGGTACTCCATGTGCATCTCGTCCGGCGGGCGCTATCAACGGCGAGTGCTGGAGCCGCTCTTCTTCGGCACCCTCAACACCCGCTTCCGCGTTCGCTCCCGGCGCGCCCGTGAGTTCGGGCGCATCCCGTTCCTGAACGGCGGATTGTTCGCGCGCTCGTATCTGGAGCGCATCCGCCGCGGCTGCGAGTTCGCGGACGATGCATTCGGCAGCGCCTTCGGCAATCTGCTTTCGCATTACCGCTTCACCGGCCGGGAGGACTCCGCCGACTGGTCGGAGGCATCGATCGATCCGGAGATACTCGGCAAGACCTTCGAGGCGTTGATGGCCGCGCGTCAACGAAAGACGAGTGGCGCCTTTTACACGCCGCAGGAGCTTGTTGAGGAGCTTACGAGTCAGGCTCTCGCGTCCCTACCCGAAGGCAATGGAAAGCTGGAATCGCTGCGCGATCTCAGGGTGCTCGACCCCGCCTGCGGCTCAGGTGCGTTCCTGGTGCACATGCTGGAACGCATCGCCTCTCTTCGCCGCCGCGCTGGAGAAGCGGGATCCCTCGCCGAAGTTCGGCGTCGCGTGCTCACGACCTCGATCTTCGGCGTCGACCTCAACCCGATGGCGGTCTGGCTGTGTGAGCTGAGGCTCTGGCTATCCATCGTCATCGAGAGCGACGAGAAGGATCCGATGCAGATCGCGCCGCTGCCGAATCTCGATCGGCATATCCGGGTCGGCGATTCCCTCGCCGGCGGTGCCTTTGATGATCCCTCCCCGCTACCAGCGACCCGCGCCGTCCTAGGTCTGCGGGCGCGCTACAGTCGGGCGGTCGGTCCGCGCAAGCGCAATCTGTCGAGGCGGCTCGATCGGCTGGAGCGCGGTGCCGCGCTCGACACGCTCGCTGCGCGCGTGCGCCGGTTGACCGCCGAGCGAAAGGAGCTGCTGCTGGTGATTCGCTCGCGCGACCTGTTCGGTGAACGGCATCCACCCGCCGATGCGCGGCGCCGTTTGACCGATATCCGGTCGCAGATCACCGAGTCGCGACGTCACGCAAACGCCTTGCGCGCCGGTGCAGCGCTTCCCTTCTCGTTCGCGGCGCACTTCTCGGATGTCGCAGCGGCGCGAGGGTTCGACATTGTCGTCGGGAATCCGCCCTGGGTGCGTGTTCACAATATCGACGGGTCCTCTCGCGAGCAGCTGCGTCGCGATTTCGCCGTCTATCGCAACGCCGCGTGGGAAACCGGTGCCCAGGTCGCCGGCGCCGGTCGCGGCTTCGCGGCGCAGATCGACATGTCGGCGCTGTTCGTCGAGCGGTCCTTGCAGCTGCTGAGGCCCGACGGAACAATGGCGCTCATTCTGCCATCCAAATTGTGGCAGTCGCTCGCCGGCGCGGGACTCCGCAAGCTCTTGCTCGACAGCACCGCTATCCTTTCGCTCGAGGATCTGAGCGGCGCCGACTCCCAATTCGACGCCGCAGTTTATCCATCACTCCTCGTCGCACGACGGGACGTTACGAGCAGTGAACGTCGTCGCACGACCAGCAGGGCCGGCGTGCGATCGCGTTCCGGCTCGAGCCACTGGCCGGCGCTCGCGGAGAGCCTGGCATTCGATTCAACTCCAGGCAGCCCGTGGCTGCTCCTCCCGCCGCGCGCCCGCGAAGCATTCGATTCCCTCCTCAACGCCGGAGTGCGCCTCCACGAGACGCGATTTGGCCGCCCGCTCCTTGGAGTAAAAACAGGCCACAACCGCGCTTACATGGTACGCCTCGATTCGGTCGACGGCGCCCTCGCACACGTGACCGGCGACGGTCGTACCGGAATCATCGAGCGCGACCTGCTCCGTCCGCTCATCCGCGGCGAAACTCTTCACAAGTGGCGAGCTCAGGCCACACGCGAGCACATCGTGTGGACCCACGACGCTCACGGCCAGCCAAAACGCGAGCTGCCGCCTCATGCCAGGCGCTGGCTCGCGCAGTCACACGACGTCCTCGGCGCGCGCAGCGATCTGCACGGTCGGTTCCCATGGTGGACCATTTTCCGAACCGAGAGCGCTCGCTCGGATCGACCGCGTGTCGTCTGGGCGGACTTCGGCCTCACTCCGCGAGCACTGGTCGTCGAGCGCGGTAGCCAGCTCATTGCCCTCAACACGTGCTACGTCGTTCACTGCGATGACATCGACGACGCGTTCGCGCT
>CAMLDY010000134.1 GCA_946478895.1 uncultured Gemmatimonadota bacterium | reverse complement strand
CGTGGCGCTCGACCCTGAACGCCGCGACGATGCTCGGCCAATCCAAGACCGCGTTCCAGGCCGAGATCGATGCCGCCTGCGAGCTGATCGACTTCTGGAGGTTCAACCCGCACTACGCGCAGAGCCTCTACGACGAGCAGCCGCTCAGCGACCGGTCGATGTGGAACCAGCTCGATTATCGGCCGCTCGAGGGTTTCGTGTACGCCGTGACGCCCTTCAACTTCACATCGATTGGCGGAAATCTGCCCACCGCGCCGGCGCTGATGGGCAACACCGTGATCTGGAAGCCGGCTTCGAGCGCGATGCTGAGCGCGTACTACATCATGAAGCTGCTGGAGGAAGCGGGGCTGCCGCCGGGAGTGATCAACTTCGTCCCGGGCGATGCAGCGCTGATCTCCGACAAGCTGCTCTCCCACCGCGATCTCGCGGGCGTTCATTTCACCGGCAGCACGGCGGTGTTCAACAGCATGTGGAAGACGATTGGTGCGAGTATGTCGCGCTACAAGTCGTATCCGCGCATCGTCGGAGAAACAGGTGGCAAGGATTTCATCGTCGCGCACCCATCGGCCGATCCGGCGGCGCTCTCGGTCGCCATCGCCCGCGGCGGGTTCGAGTACCAGGGCCAGAAATGCTCGGCAGTGAGCCGGGTTTACGTGCCTGAATCGATCTGGCCGGAGGTGCGCGATCGTACCGTCGCGATCATGAAGGACATTCGGATGGGCGACGTCACAGATTTCCGCAACTTCATGGGCGCGGTGATCGACAAGAAGGCGTTCACCAAGATCGGCGAGTATCTGGAGCATGGCCGCAACAACGCCAGCATCGTCTCGGGCGGAGTCGCGCGTGGCGACGAAGGATATTTCATCGAGCCGACGCTGGTGGAGACCAGGGATCCGTCGCACCGCCTGCTTTGTGAGGAGATCTTCGGCCCGGTGGTGACGGCGCACGTCTATCCTGACAACCAGTGGACGGAGACGCTGAAGATAGTGGACGAGACATCGCCCTACGCGTTGACCGGCGCGGTGTTCTCACGCGAGCGGCAGGCAATTCGCGAAGCCAGCCTCACGCTACGCAACGCGGCCGGCAACTTCTACATTAACGACAAACCAACGGGCGCCGTGGTAGGGCAGCAACCGTTCGGCGGGGCACGCGGGTCGGGCACCAACGACAAAGCCGGCTCGAAGTTGAATCTTGTACGGTGGATCAGCCCGCGCGCGATCAAGGAAACCTTCTCGCCGCCGACCGATTATCGGTACCCGTTCATGGAGTCTGAGTAACTCAGAGTCTGGGACCTGGGCGCTTCGTGAGCGTCTACAGTACGTAAGGTTGCCAGCCGGAGCGCCCGAGCCCCGGGACCCGAGAGTATGGAACGGCCGTTGCTCTGCTAACGGGTCTTATCCAACGACCCGAATGAGCACCGCAACCGAGCCACTGATCGACGCGGACGAGCTGCAGGTATCACGAATCCGCGCCCTGCGGGGTCCCAACTACTGGCGCCTCGCCCCCGTCATAGCCTGCGATGTCCAGCTCGGCTCCCTCGAGCAGATAAGCTCCGCTGACATCCCTGGGTTCTACGAGCGCCTTACCGACTGCATTCCGACCCTGGCCGAGCACCACTGCACCAGACAGGAGCCGGGCGGGTTCCTCGAGCGGCTCAGGGAAGGAACGCGCATCCCGCACATCCTCGAGCACGTTGCTCTCGAGCTGCAATCGCTGGCCGGCTGCGATGTCAGCTTCGGCCGCGTCGTCCCGTCCGGCGATCCCGATACCTGGTGGGTGATCGTCGCCTACGAGGAGGAAGAAGTCGGACTCCAGGCGATGCGCGACGCGGTGCGAATCATTCGTGCCTGCATCGCCGAACAGAAAATCGATACGGGCGCGATCGTCGAGCAGCTGCTCTCGCTCTATGAGGCGGTTCGACTTGGGCCTTCGACGGCCGCCGTAGTTGAAGAGGCGAAGCGCCGTGGAATCCCGGTGCGCCGCCTCAACAACTATTCACTGGTCCAGCTCGGACTCGGCAAGAACCTGCGCCGCATCCAGGCCACCCTCACCGACTACACCAGCGCCATCGCCGTCGAAATCGCGCAGGACAAGGACGATACCAAACGCGTGCTCGGCAATATCGGATTGCCAGTGCCAAAGGGCGATGTCGCGCGAACGATCGAGCGCGCTCTCGAAATCGTCGAGGAGATCGGCTATCCGGTAATTCTCAAGCCGCTCGACGCCAGTCACGGTCGCGGCATCTCGCCCCGCATCGAGGATGAGGCGGCGCTGCGAGAGGCGTGGAACGATGCTCGGGAGTATGCCAACCGGATCGTCGTCGAGCAGTACAGCGAAGGTCGCGACTACCGCGTCCTCGTAGTCAACGGTAAAGTCGTCGCCTGCGCCGAGCGGATCCCGGCGCGCGTGGTCGGCGACGGCAAGAGCACGATCGCACAGCTGATCGCGAGCGAGAACCGTGATACGCGGCGTGGCGTCGGCCACACCAAGACGCTGACGAAACTGCCGGCTGACGAGCGCACGGTGTGCTATCTGAAAAAGCAGGGCCTCACTCTCGAGTCGGTGCCGGCGAAGGGGCAGGAAGTTCTGCTGCGCGGCACAGCCAATCTCTCGACGGGGGGCACAGCGATCGATCGCACGGACGAGATGCATCCCGACAACGTTACCGCGTGCGAGATGGCGGCTGGCATCATCGGCCTCGACATCGCGGGTATCGATGTGCTGACTCCCAACATCTCGGTGCCATTCCGTGAGAACGGCGCGGTAATCATCGAGGTCAACGCGGGTCCGGGCATCCGGATGCACACGCATCCCACCGAAGGCACTCCGCGCAACGTCGCGGCGCCGATTGTGGACATGCTTTATCCGCCCGGCACCAGGTCGACGATCCCCGTCATAGCTGTCACCGGCACCAACGGCAAGACGACGACAGTCCGACTGATCGCGCATCTCTTCCGGCTCGGCGAGAACGTCGTTGGCTTCACCACCACCGACGGCACCTACCTGCAGAACCGCCTCGTCCTCGAGGGCGACATGACGGGCCCCTTCTCGGCGAACATCATCCTGTCAAACCCGACGGTGGACATCGCCGTCCTCGAGACCGCGCGCGGCGGATTGCTGCGAGCAGGACTCGGTTTCGACGAAGTCGATGTCGGAGTAGTGCTCAACGTCAGCGCTGATCATCTGGGGATGCGCGGCATCAACACGGTCGAGCAGCTGGCCGATGTGAAGGCCGTCGTCGCGGCGGTGGTCAAGCGCGAGGGGCACGCGGTGCTCAACGCCGACGATCCACTCGTGTACAGGATGAGGGACCGCACGCCGGGCGATCTCGTGCTCTTTTCTACTCGACCGGAAGGCGAGAGCGAGGAATTCGAGAATCATCTCAGTCGAAACGGTATCGGTGCGCGAATCGAGAACGACACCTTCGTGATTCGACGCGGAAAGCTCCGCATCCCCATCGCGCCGGTGCGCGAGGTACCGCTGATGCTCGGCGGCGCCGCGAAGTTCCAGCAGGAGAACATTCTGGCGGCGATCGCTACGGCTTACGTCCAGGGCATGCGCTACGACGACATTCGCGCCGGACTCCTGTCGTTCTTCCCGTCGCCGTCGCTGACGCCTGGTCGCCTCAACATGATGCGGGTGCCCAAAGGCAGAGTGCTCGTCGACTACGCGCACAATCCGGCGGCAATTCGCGGGCTGATCGAGTACGTGCGCAACGTCGACGCCAATCGCAGGATCGGCGTCGTCGCCGCGCCCGGCGACCGTCGCGACGAAGATCTTCGCAAAGTCGGAAAGCTCGCCGCCAAGCTCGATTACGTGGTGGTCAAGGAAGATGGGCATCTGCGCGGCCGCGAGCCCGGACACGTCGCCGAGCTGATCGTCGAAGGTCTCCGCGATGGCGGAATGAGGGACGATCAGTACGAGACGATCTACAGCGAGCGCGAAGCGATCGATCACGCTATGGAGCTGATGAACGAGAACGATCTGGTGGTGATCCTCGCCGACGACGTTGCGGGAACGCTCGAGACAGTGCGGCAACACTCGGCCGACGGTGTGAAATAGTGAGCGGGTTTCCGGATCCGAAGACCGAGATTCGGATGACGAGCCTGCATGCCACGCGCGGCGCGAACTACTGGTCGCGTCTGCCAATCACCCGAATGGACCTGACGATAGGCGCGTACGAAAACATCTCGTCAGCCGACGTTCCATGGTTCACGACGCAGCTGGTCGCCGCGATGCCGGGGCTGCGCGACCACCGCTGCAGCATCGGCGAGCCGGGCGGATTCATCATCCGTCTCAAGCGCGGAACGTACTGCGCACACATCGTTGAGCACGTCGCGCTCGAGCTGCAGGGCATGATCGGCCACGATGTCGGATACGGAAGAACCCGCGGCGGCGAAGCGCCCGGCGAATACATGCTGATCTTCGAGCACATCAACGAGGCGGTCGGGCTACGCGCCGCGGCGCTGGCGCTCGAGGCAGTGCAGGCGGCGTTTGCGGGGACGCTCGAATCCGTGGACCACGCGGTGTCCGAGCTGTCGGCTCTCGCGCGCACACCTCAGGCTCCGCTGATCGTTCAGCACGTGCTCTGTGGGATCACGGGTGGTGATCACCGAACGGAAACGCGGAACGAGCTCGTTGCCCGCGCTCCGGCAGCCGATGGCCTGATCGTGGATGTATCGCCGTCCTACCTGCTACAGGCGGGTCTGCCGTATTCGCGCTCCGACGTCGCAATCATTCTCAACAGCACGCTCGCCGATGTCCCGGACCGCTTTCAGCTGCCGCGACGCGCGCGCCGATTGTTATCGGTGGTGGCGGACGCCGTTCCCGAGCACGGGGTGGTGATAGTGCCCGCGAAGGAATGGGAGATCCAGGACATGGTGCGCGACGCCGGCTGCCGCGTTTCCATCTTTGCCACCGACGACAATGTCACGACGAAGGACAAGAAAGTTGCGCGCGCGTGCGCAACGGTGGACGGACGGCGCATCATGATCGAGCAGTTCGACAGTGTCGTCGAAGGCGGCTGGCTGCACGACAAGGCGCCGATCGATGCACAGGTCGCCGCCACTCTCGCCGCGTTCACGCTCGCCGAGATCGACAGCACGCGCGAATCAAAGGACGTGGAGCTCGATGGCGTGGCGGTCAGCTCACGGGGACCGCAGAGCGCGGGAGTCGCTGATTAGCGCCGCCGGGGAGGGGGTGGGCGGCTCGCAAAAGCGGAATCCGCGCCGGCTGCGCGATGCAACGGGCACACTGATGCTGATCGGGGGCGGCACGACTGCCGGCGGTCCGGCGCTGGCGGGGTTCGTGGAGATGACCAACGCCCGCGATGGCGCCCCGATCCTGGGACTCACCACTGCGTCCAGCCAGGTCAAAGTCTCGCGGGACATGTGGCTCGCGGATCTCACCCAGGCCGGCGCGACCAACGTCGAGATTCCAGTCGTCGAGACCCGCGAACAGGCGTCCGACGAGAATCTCGCCGAGCGTGTGCGCAACGCGCGAGGAATCTTTCTCGGCGGAGGCGACCAGGTGAAGCTGGTGTCGGTGCTGGGAGGGACTCCGCTGGGCGAAGCAATCCGTGACGCCTACATCGAGGGCGCGACCGTCTGCGGCACGAGCGCCGGCGCGGCGGCATTGACCAAGACGACGCTTGCCGGCAATGAGGTCGATGATGAAGGAAAGCTCGTCGAACAGTACATCGGCCCCGGGCTCGGCCTGCTCGGCTTTCACACTTTGGTAGACACCCACTTCACCCAACGTCGGCGTCTCTACCGCTTGTTCGTGGCGATCGCCGAGTTTCCGGCGTTAATGGGGCTGGGGATAGACGAAGACACTGCGCTGGTGGTGAAGCGCGAGATCGGCACGGTGATCGGACGCGGCGGGGTGACCTTCGTCGATGGGAGCAGCGTCCGCTATAACAACGCCGCCGATGTGACGACGGGGCCCGAGCTGACCATCAGCGCGCTGCGGGTGGGAATCATTGGAACAGGACAGCAGTTCAATCTGAGAAAGCGCGAGGTGCAGGCGCTTCTCTCCCCACCCGCAACTACCGATCTCGCCAATCGCGTCACATCGCGGCGCTGAGAGTTGTGAGCTTTTAGTTGCATCGCGGCGCAGGTCAGTCGGGCGGGGTCCTCTAC
>CAMLDY010000133.1 GCA_946478895.1 uncultured Gemmatimonadota bacterium | reverse complement strand
CCAGCAACGCGGCCGAGTCGCTACGCCGTTATCTCGCTTCCCAGTTAACTATCCGAGCGCCAAGCACCGCCTGCTGCACGACGTCCGCGACATCCCGCCGCAGCTGCACATGCCGGGTGTTGTTTCCCGTTGGATTCACCCGGTTGGTGAGCACCACCACGAAAAGGTCCTTCTCCGGATCGATCCAGATCGAAGTTCCGGTGAAGCCGGTGTGGCCGAAGCTCCACGGCGAGAAGAACTGGCCGGCGCTCGATCCGCCTTCGGGCGAATCCCAGCCGAGCGTGCGAGTCGATTCCTTGCCCTGACGCGCCGTCCAGCGTGCGATGGTCGCGGGCTTGACGATGCGCACTCCATTCACGCCCTCGCCACCGTTCAGAATCATCATCGAGAAGAGCGCGAGATCTTTCGCCGTCGAGAATAATCCGGCGTGGCCGGCGACGCCGCCCATTGCCCACGCGTTCTCGTCGTGAACCGTTCCCCACAGCAGGCCGCCGCGGGCATCGTCGACCTGGGTCGGCGCGATGCGGGGGCGCAGCGAGATCGGCGGTTGGAACTGGGTGTCGATCATGCCGAGCGGTCGGAAAATCTTTTCAGTCGCCAGCACATCGAGAGTCTTGCCCGTGATGCGTTCCATCACCAGCTGCAGCAGGATCATGTCCCAGTCGCTGTAGATCATGCTCGTGCCCGGCGCGTACTGGAGCGGCCGCGCGTTGATCTGAGCGAGGTACTGGTCGCGGCCGCGCGCCGTCCGGTAAATGTTGGCGCCTGCCTCGAGTCCGCCGCTGTGGGTGAGCAGCTGCCTGACGGTGATCTGCGCCTTCTCCGGCGAGTTGAACTCGGGCAGATACGATGCGACGGTGCGATTGATGTCGAGCTGACCGGCCTCCTCGAGAATCATCGCCAGCGTGGTGGTGGCGACCACCTTTGTCAGCGAGGCGAGATCGTAGAGCGTGTTGGTGTCGACAGCGGGCGAGCCTGGCTGATTCCAATCGATGTAGCCGTAGCCCTTCATGTAGGCGATGTGCCCGTTTCGGCCGACCGCGATCGCAACACCCGGCGCCACGGCTTCTTCTATCGCGACTTTCACCAGCTTGTCGAGCTTGGTGGCGAGCGACGTATCGAGGCCCGAGTTGTTGAGGCCAAGCTCGGGCTCGATGTACTTGATCGGAGTTGGTGGAGCGGCCACGACACGCGCCGACGGAGGGGCAGCGCACGCAAAGGCGCCGGCGGCAACTACTGCAATGGAGACAACAGCCTTCATGGTTTACATCCGCATCTGGGTCCTGTGTACGCCCGCGCCGAACGAAACCGTCGGTGGGAGCGAGATTGGCAGGTGCCCGCTGATCTCACGGTCGCCCAGCAAGGCCAGGGCGGCGGCACGCTGACTCACCGGCGCGCCACCCCAGGCCAGCAGGTAGGACGACACCGAAGGAAACGCGCTGAGGAGATACGGGCTCCCAAATGAGAGGACGATTATGGGCTTCCCGGACAACGCCAGTTTTTCGACAAATGGCCCGAAATCGCCCTCGGCGCCCACCGACCCCGCGAATGCGCGGGGGGAAACGTATGCCGAGACCACGATGACGTCTGCCGAATCGGCTCGCGAGGCCAGTTCGCCGTACTCGGCGGGGGTGGTGCGGGTGTCGACCCGCGCCATCTGAAGGCCGCGGATGCTGTCGGCGAGGATGCCGTTGAAGGTCCGGCCCGCGACCAGATCGGACGGGTCGGCGTAGGTGATGGCGAGGACTCGCTTCGACGAGTCGAGCGCCAGGGGCACGAGGTTCTGCTTGTCGATCGCCAGGGTGATGGATTTCTCCGCGATCTCGTCGGCGATCTTTGTGTGAGCCGGGATATCGACGATTCGATCGACGGCGTTGAGGTCCACGAGCCTGCCGGTGCGCAGTCCGGCGCGGGCCTTTGCCGTCAGGATGCGGCGCACCGATGAATCGATGCGCGCCTCGGTGAGCCTTCCGCTGTGGACGGCGTCGACGACGGTCGTAATCGCTTCGGGGACGCTGTGGGGCATCAACAGAACGTCCGCTCCGGCCTCGAGAGCGAGGATGAGCGGCTCGGTGGCGCCGTAGCGCTTCGCTACTCCACCCATCGTCATGGCGTCGGTGAAGAGGATGCCGGGGAAGTGCATTTCGTCGCGCAGAATACCCGTCATGAACCGCGGAGAGAGCGTCGCGGGGCCGGCGTTTGGTCCTTCGACACCGACCACCGCAATGTGCGCGGTCATGATCGCATCGACATTCTCGGCGACCGCGGCTCGAAACGGCGGCAGATCGATGGAATCGAGCTGCGCGCGATCGGCGCGAATCGTCGGCAGCTCGAGATGCGAATCGACGTCGGTATCGCCGTGTCCCGGAAAATGTTTTCCGGTCGTCATCAATCCCATCGACCGCGCGCCGCGGATGTACGCCTGCGCGAGACGGCTCACCAGCTGTGGATTTTCGCCGAACGACCGGGTGTTGATGATCGGGTTGAGCGGATTCGAGTTCACGTCGAGCACGGGACCGAACGCCATGTGCACGCCGATGGCTCTCGCTTCGCTGCCAAGCACCTGACCGAGCTTGAACGCGAGGTCCTCGGAGCCGGTCGCGCCAAGCGCCATCACCGGCGGGAAGACGGTGCCACCGCCCTGGGGAAGGAGCGATGGCAGCGCGTAGATGTTGCCGAGGCGCATGCCCGGACCGTTCTCCATGTCGGAAGCGATGAGCAAAGGAACTCTCGCCCGCGTTTGCAGCTCGTTCAGCTTTGCGGCGTAGCTGAGCGGCATTCCGATGGAGAGCACGAGGGCCCCGACCTGGTCGTCCTCGACCCATTTGCGCACTTCCTCGAATTCCGGGGAGCCGACGGCGGCGTAGTCGCCACCGACCCACGGCATGATCAGCTGTCCGACTTTTTGGCGGAGGGTGAGCGACGCGAGGGTGTTATCGACCCAGCGCTGGTCGGCGCTCGAGAGCGGGGAATTGGCGCCGGGGTTGGCGGGGCCGAGGAGGTTGCGCGCGGAGGGATCGACGCCGGGGGCGAGAGGCGGGGAGAAGGTGGTGGAAGCCGGAGCGCAGGCGATGAGAGCGGCGAGGATCGAGGCCGGGAGTTTTGAGGACATTTCGGATTATAGGGGGAGGGGGCGGCAGGCGGGAGAACTGCAACGGAACGGGTGCGAGATGTCAGTGGCATAGTCGGCAGCTCGTTGGTTCACTACGCCGGGACGTCACCGGTCGCATTTGGAGCACAAGCAGCTGCCTGTGCCGCGAATGCCATCAGTGACGTCCCGACGTAGTGAACCAATCCCTGGCATCTACGCTACTGACGTCTCGCACCCGTTCCGTTGCAGTCAATTATCGACCGGCCGCCCTGATGCAGTTCCGAAGCAAATCTCCGGCTGCGACTGAATCAGCGTGGGTGCTGAGGATCGGGCAGGGTGGAGGCACCGCGCCGGTCAACGACCTCGCCCCGTTCGCGCCGACCGAGCGCACCGCTGCCCAGCCATCGTCGAGCTGGTCGGGGAGCAGGAACGAAGTGGTGTCGCCGACTGGATAAATCTTTTCGTAGGTCGGAGCGTAGGTGCGGCGGAAGAGAACCTCATAGCTCGACGCGCCGGTTATCGGCTTCCATTGCAGCATCCACTTCTGGCCGCCCGAAGCGCGATCGCGCCGCGCGTAGGCGAGCGGGGCGGCCGGTGCGGCGGCAAGCGAGCCGACCACCGACGCGTTGATGCGCGCGACGTTGGCAACGTAGCCGAAATTCACGTGCGCGAAATCGTCGGTGGGAAGATGCTGCCGCTTGTAGTTCTCCAGACGCTCGCTGAACCGAAGCCCCGGATCGCCGAGCCTGACGAAGGGAATGTGGTCGCCACCGCGGCCGATGCGATCCAGGCGGAACACCGGTAGCACCTCGAAGCCTGGGTTGTAGATCTGGCCGGTCGCCCAGGCGTAGCGCGCCAGCTCGCGGCTGGAGCCGTTGTCCGGATCGGCGCCGTAGATCCGCATGCTGGTGGAATCGGTGGTACCGTCGTCCGCGACGACGTTGCCGACGATGTCGTCGGTGAAGGCAGCGACGACGTTGTAGCCCGCGGCGTGGAGGCGATTGGCGAGGTGGGTCGAGCCGTAGAGCCCCTGTTCTTCGCCGCTGTACGCAACGAAGATGATCGTCGCGTCGAGCCCGTGCGGAAAATGTTTCGAGAAGACGCGTGCAAGCTCCATCACTGCCGAAGTTCCCGAGCCATCGTCGTCGGCGCCGGGCGCGTCCTGGGTAGCCTCGAACCGCGCGAGCGGGCCAATGTCGGTGCGGGCGCAGCCACATGAATCATAGTGGCCGCCGATCACGACCACGCGCATGGTATCGCGTCCGGGCAGCCACGCTTCGACGTCGACGATGTTGACCATTGGGCGCTGGGGGTGCCCTCGCATCTCCATCATCTCGCCGTCGTACTCGACGCGCATGCAGCCGCCGCACGCCTGGCTGTAGCCATCGAGTTTCGCGAACAGATATCGACGCGCGGCGCCGATGCCGCGGGTGGCGCTCAGGGTGTCGCTCATGGCGTGGCGCGTGCCGAAGGAGACGAGCGCGGAATCGGTGGCGCGGATTTCCGACGCGGAGATGTCAGCGATCGTCGCGGCGAGCGCAGGATCCTCTTTCAATCCGATGGTGGTGCTGAGAGTGCCGGGCGAAACGAGGGTTGCGCTCGGAACAAAACCGCCCGGCGGCATGCCGGTCACGGGCGCGGCACCATTTGCGGGTTGGAGACCCTGTGGCGCACAGGACAATGAAGAGGCCAGCCCAACTGCGAGCACGACGAGCACGTTCCGGCGCATGTTATTTTTTCCGAGTGAGGACGGGTTCAACTGCTCAGAATAGGGACGCGCATTGACCAAGACAAGCTCACCGCCAGCGTCCGGACCTGCGCGGATCGACGCACCACGCGGCGATCAAATCGTCTGGCAGTGGTCGCGCTTCAGCGAGCTCAGTCCCGAGCAGCTCTACGCGATCGTGAGGCTCCGCGAGGCTGTGTTCGTCGTCGAGCAACAGTGCCCCTACCCCGACGCCGACGGTCGCGACCCCAACGCGTGGCACCTCCTCGGCTGGTACGAGACAGATGGCAAGCGTGATCTCGTTGCGTACGCACGCGTGTTCGAGCCGGGCGTCCGGTACACCGAGGGGTCGATCGGCCGGATCGTCACCGCACCTTCGGTTAGAGGGACCGGGATCGGCAGAGCTCTGATGGCCGAAGGATTGCGCCGCACGGAGATACTCATGCCGGGTCAGCGCATCAAGATCGCAGCGCAGCAGCGCCTGGTGGATTTCTACATCGGCTTTGGATTCACTGTCGTGTCCGCGCCGTACGACGAAGACGGAATCATGCACGTCGACATGGTTCGATAGGTCAACCAACGTGATAACAAAGGCCAGATACTGTGACGGCGAGAACTTCGCCGAATTCATTGCCCGCCCGATCAAGAACCGCGAGCTGTGGCTCGCGATCTACAAGCGCGCCGTCGTCCCGATCGAAATGTCGGCGCGCGTCGAGGCTCTCCACGGCCACTGGCATCTGCTGGTGCTGAGCGAGGATTGGTGTGGGGACGCGGTCAACATCGTCCCGCTGATCGAGAAGCTCGCCGAGTCGGTGAGCAACATGGACATGCGCATTCTCGCGCGCGATGAGAATCTCGATATCATGGACACCCATTTGACCGGGCAATCGCGATCGATCCCGATCGTGATCCTGTTGAATCAGAAATTCGAGGAGTGCGGCTGGTGGGGACCGCGACCGCGCGAACTCCAGAAGTGGGTGATCGAGAAAGGACTGGCCTTGCCCAAGGAGGATCGCTACCGCGAGGTTCGCTCTTTTTACGCGCGCGACAAGGGATTGAGCACGATGGGCGAGATCGTGGCGATGCTCGAGGAGTGCTGCGCGAGGGGGCCGGTGAGAGCGGCGGGTGGGGTGTAGCTGCTACACTGCTGAACTGCAACGGAACGGGTGCCAGTCGCGAGTAGCGGCGTCGCCAGTTTGCAGTTCACTACGTCGGGACGTCTCGAGGTGGCGGTCCCAGCACAGGCAACCGCTTGTGCGCTGAGGGCGAGTAGAAACGTCCCGACGTTGTGAACCGATCACTCGCATCTATGCCACTGACGTCTCGCACCCGTTCAG
>CAMLDY010000132.1 GCA_946478895.1 uncultured Gemmatimonadota bacterium | reverse complement strand
GGAAGCGGGAAGCGGGAAGCGGGAAGCGGGATGGGGATAGGGATGGGTCGCTATTCCGGGTTCGGAGTTCTCACCGTTCATCACCCGCCTCCCGCCTCCCGCTTCCCGCTTACGCTCGGCCCCAGATCAGTCCGTACAGCAGCAGGGCGAGGACGATCGAAGTCGTCAGGATGTAAAGACGGTCGCGCTGGAGGATGAACGCACCAAGTGTCAGCGCGACCCGCGCGACCGGGGTAAGGATCAGTAACACCAGCCCGAGCTGTGCGATCGCGCGGCTGTCTCCGTGCGAAACGCCGGTCAGAATCGCGCCGACGCTGCGCAGGCCGCTGCCCGCGACGGTGAAGTCATGGAAGCTGGCCGGATTGTGACCGTACTGCACCAGCAGCAGCGCACCACCGATCGCCACCACCAGTGCCGCGAGCAGAACGCCGAGGCGCAGCAGTCGCCCCACCATCTGCTCGACGCGCGCGTCGCGCGCGTCCCGCGCTACCATATGAGAAGGATTCTGGCGTGGCCCGGTCATAGTCCCCCCGTCAGTCCCTTGTAGAGCATCTCGACCGCCATGATTACGACGACTGCCGTAAAGATCCGGCGCAGCCACAGCGTTCGGGCACCGGCGAGTATCCGCGCTCCGAGCAGCGCGCCGCCGAGGACGCCGAGCATCACGGGAAATGCAAGTGCGGGCTCGATGTATCCGCGATGCAGGTAGACTCCCGCGCTCGCCGCGGCGGTGACACCGATCATGAAATTGCTCGTCGTTGTCGACACCTTGAACGGCAGCTTCATGCGGCGATCCATCGCCAGAACCTTGACGATCCCTGATCCGATGCCGAGCAGCGCGGAAAGAATCCCGGCAGCGAACATCAATCCGAATCCACTCTTTACACCCTGAACCGAGTACGAGCGGACCCCGGTCGGGGTCGGATAGGTCGAGTTCAGTCGCAGGCGAACCGCCAGCGGATCGGGAGGAAGATCGGTCGGGTGATCCTCGGGCGCGTGGAACGAGCGGTACGCGGTGTACAGCAGAACGACACCGAAGAGGACGGCGAGAGCGCTCGTCGGAATGAAGGCAGAGAGCGCGGCACCCGTGAGGGCGCCAACCGTCGTAGCGACCTCGAGAAAGATTCCCACCCGCACGTTGGTGTATCCCTCGCGAACGTACGCCGCGGCTGCTCCGGAGGATGTCGCGATCACCGCAACGAGCGACGCGCCGATCGCGTAGCGCAGGTCGATGTGGAAGAGCAGCGTCATCATCGGCACGACGACCAGGCCGCCGCCAAGACCGGTGAGCGCGCCAAGTAGCCCGGCGCCGAAAGAGCCGACGGCGAGAAACACCGCCAGCAGCAGAATGCTCAATGTCGCCCGGCCGTTTCGATAGTCGGCACGCTACGCCGGAATTCCTTTCTTCACCGCGTCGAGGACCTTGTCGGCGAAGATATCGATCTCATCGAGAGTCGTGTAGACGTTCGGCGTGATCCGAATCCCCTTGAACTCGGGGTGAACGATCGGAGTGTTGACGATGCGATGCTGATTGAACAGCCACTGCCCCAGCTTGACGTTGTCGATTCCGTCGACCTGGAACAGCGCGATCGCGCCGGCGTGATTGTCGTCGAGCGGAGTAAGCACCGTCACCCGAGGGCTCTCCGCCAGCAATCGCTTGGCCCAGCGATCTCTGAGGTACCGAAGCCGCGCGATCTTTCGGTCGATGCCGATGCCGTGATGAAACGCCAGCGCCGCGGAGATCGCGTTGTGGTTGGCAGCCGGGTGCGTACCGATCTCTTCGTATTTCCGGATGTCGTTGTCCTGCTTCTTGTCGGCCGCCATCAACGGCCACAGTCGCGGCTGCTTATCCTTGCGCACATACAGAAATCCCGTTCCAACCGGAGCGAGCAGCCATTTGTGCAGGCTCGTTCCATAGTAGTCACACTGCAGATCGTCGCGCTTGAACGGGAAATGCGCGAACGCGTGTGCGCCATCGACGAAAACCTGTATGCCGAGCGGACGCGCGAGCTCCACGATCTCGCGCACCGGCATGATCTGCCCGGTGAGGTTGGTGATATGGGTGACCTCGATCGCCTTGGTGCGCGGCGTGATCGCGGCCTTGAACAGATCCACCAGGTATTTGTCCGATGGCGGCGGCACCCTGAACGAAATCTGCTTCACGACGATGCCCTCGCGCCGCGCGCGCTGGTCCCACGCCGTGATCATGCGGCCGTAGTTCTGGTTGGTGATCACCACTTCGTCCCCGCGCCTGAGATCGAGACCGAAGATCATGATCTCGTTCGCTTCCGACGCGTTCCTGGTGATCGCCATCTCCTCGGTATCGCAGCCGAACTCGCTGGCCAGATCGCGTCTCACGCTCTCGATGCGCGGCTCGAGGACCCGCCACATGTGCTCGACCGGCAGCTCGTTCGAGAACCGCAAGTCTCTGATCATCGCCTCCAGCACGTGACTCGGCGTCGGACTGCAGCCGCCGTTGTTCAGATTGATCATCGTGCGATCGGAGTCGAACGCGCGCTGGATCTCGGCCCAGTACGTCTCGTCGTCGGCGAGCGAAGACGGCGGGCGGTCGCCGGCGATCGCGTTCGCGCGGAACATGGAGCGGATCGCGTGATCGCGAAAAATCGGCGCGGCGGCAAATCCGGCTGCTGCCATCCCCGACAGGAACTCGCGTCTGGTCGTCATGCTCCCTCCATGGCTCGCGACAAAAAGAGCGGCCGCTCGTGCGAGCGACCGCTCTATAATATGACCGCGATTCCCGACCGGCGAGGCACGGCTCTACTGATACTGGATGTAGAGCGGCTTCGGGTTGAGCATCAGCACCTCGGGTGGCGTCAGCAGCGGATCGCCTTTCTTGGTGTCGTTGTGATAGAACAGCTTGAATCCGGTGAACTGCACAGGCTCTGCTTCGACGTACGCGCGATAGCTGTCGTACTTGAGCCACGGCTGGCCCCAGCCGTCCATGTTGATCACCACCTGCACGCGCGGATCGAGCTTGATGTCCTTCGCGTTCGTCAGCATCCGCCGCGTGAAGCGGTGCACGATCAGCACCTTGGGCGGCAGGTTGTATTGCTTGACCAGGCCCGACAGAAGATTGATCGCGAAGTTGACGTCGGCCGCGCTCATCGTGCCGATCTTGGTACCGGGTTTCTCACCGCCCTTCATCGAGAATTCCGGATCGATGCCGAGCATCACATTTGGCCGCTGGAGGAACGGGACGAGGCGCGGCAGCTCTTCCTGGACCGTGCTCTGACCGACCTGGACGTCGAGGAAGAGCAGCGCGTTCTTCTTCTGCGCCCACGAATAAACCAGGTTGATCAGGCTGTCGGTCATGCGCAGTCTGTATTTCCCATCTCTGCCCGGCGAGCCCTGCGCGACCACTGCAATCAGATGCAGCGCCGGCTGCACCGGATGGCTCGGATCGGCGCGCCGCCACGCATCGATCTCCTTGTCGAAGCGAGCGAGCATTTGATCCGGCGGAAGCTCGCCCAGAATTCCCATCTTCTTCGACAGCGGGTTGCCGTAGAACGCGACGATCCGGTGCGACGGAAGGATCGACCCTGGCAGGGGCGGCGCGGTCTTCACCGGCCAGTCCTTGTTCTTGAGGCCCGCCTTCACCGCCATCACCAGCGCGATGCTGTCCTTCTTCGTGCGGCCCTTGACGGTTGGCACCGAGATCGGCGGATCCTTGGCGGCGCTGGAATCCCTGGCGCCCGATGCAGTGCTGGATGCCGAGTGGGCCGGCGCGGAAGTCGTTGCAGGCGCAGCTCCCATTGTCACAGGCGCGCTTCCGACGACGACTGGCGTGCCGCCCTGGTCTGAAACATTCGCGACCTCCACTGCTGGGGTCGTCGACGAGCTTGCGACTACTCCTTCGGGTGGGATCTGGGTTTCCTTGCCCGTGGGCCTCGCGTCGCTGCTGGCGGCGCAACCCATCCATGTGGCTGCGGCGAGAACGAGGGAGCAGAGGGTCGTATATCTAACGAACAGAGTTGAATGCATCAGCTTGTGGTTGGTGCGGATTATCGAGGGGAAACCGGGGGGACCCGATGAGACAATTCATAAATCAGGCCGCAAATCCGGGCGTATCGGTTGTACACCGCTAACCGCAAATAAGCCCGTCCATTTCGCAGCCAATACTGTCGCAGAACCTGCTTCTCGCGCCATTCTTGGTGCTGATTGCGGCAACGAGGACCGCTGCTTGGAAGAACTGATTAAACGGCTGCGCAGGAGCTTCGCGGAAGACTACCACCTCGATGAGGAACTGAGGGGCGGGAGCATGAGCAGGTTGTTCCGCGGCCGCGATCTCTCCGACAATCGCGACGTCGTCATCAAGGTCCTGCCGCCGGAGCTCACGAGTGACGTCATGGCGGCGCGCTTTCGCCGCGAAACGAGAGTCACCGCGCGGCTTCGGCATCAGAACATCCTGACGGTAATCACCACCGGCGTCAGAGACGGACTGCTGTACTACGTGATGCCATACATCTCGGGAGAGTCGTTGCGCGACCGTCTCGATCGCGATCACCTTCTCCCGATCGACGATTGCATTCGAATCCTGGCCGACATCGCCGCGGCGCTCTCGTATGCACACGAGCAGGGCGTGATCCACCGTGACATCAAGCCGGAGAACATCCTGCTCCAGGACGGTCACGCGATCCTGGCGGACTTCGGCATCGCCGCGGCACTCGCGATGCCGGGCGAGACAGCTCACTCGCGGATCACGCGCACCGGAATGACCCTCGGCACCGTCGGCTACATGGCGCCCGAGCAGTCATTCGGTGATGCCGACGTCGATCATCGCGCCGACATCTACGCCCTCGGCGTGGTGGGCCACGAGATGATCTCGGGCTCGCCGCCGTTCACGGGCGCGACCACCCAGGCGATCCTCGCCGCCAACCTCACCCAGCCGCCGCCGCGACTCGAGTACCTCCGCGCTGACGTTCCGCCCCGCGTTGCCCGCGCAATCGAGAAAGCGCTGATGAAATCGCCGTCCGATCGCTTCCAGAAGGCCCGGGATTTCAGCGCCGCCTGCGCGGGCTCGTAGCGAAAGCCCCAGCGGGTCCCGTTCTTGCTTTCGGGTTATGTTCGGGCTATTCTAGCAGAGCTATGTCCGATCGTAATGCCGCCATCCGCGCCCTCATCGAGAGTCAGTTTCCAGATGCGATTCCGGTCATCCACCGGACCGCGGAGCCGGTGGCGACGGGCATCGATGCGCTCGACGCGATTCTCCCCGGACACGGCCTGCCGCGCGGACGTCTTACAGTATGGATGCCGCAGGGAGGGGCGTCCGCGGTTTTAAGGGCGGCGTGTCACACCACCGTCGCTCAGGGCGAGCGCGCGGTCTGGATCGACGGACTCGGCACCATCGCCGGTCCGTTCTGGGAGGAAGGCCCGATCCTGGTGCGGCCGCGCAATCGCAAGCACGGTTTGCGCGCCGCCGAGGAGTTGCTTCGCTGCGGGGGATTCGCGCTGGTGGTGGTGGCGGGTGTCGAGCCCGAGGGCACCGAAACGGTGCGGCTCTCTCGCGCTGCGCGCGAAGGTGGAGGCGCGCTCGTCACGCTGACTACGCACGCATCGATGGCGAGCCTGCGCATGACGTCGCAGATCCTGCGCGACACCTATCGCTGGCGGAAGACTCCGTTCGGCGATCCCGCCGAAGCGCAGGAAGTGATGATCCGCGTCCGCGCCCGCTCGCTCGGCTGGAACCGCAGCGCGGATTTCCCGGTGCCCGTCGTTCCGTACGATTTGAGAATGAGCATCGAGGCGGGGCTGGTCGACCGGCGCGGGGTGCCGAAGACAGGAAATAACGGCAAAAGAACGGGTGCGAGACGTCAGTAGCGTAGTTGCCGGTTTTTAGTTCACGACGTCGGGACGTTTCGATGGGCCTTACGACACAAGCAGTTGTCCGTACCCTGAAACATGTCAGTAACGTCCCGACGTAGTGAACCCGTAACTGGCTGCTATGCCACTGACGTCTGGCACCCGTTCTTTTGCAGTTCTAACGCACCCATAGTTGCGGCCGGATCCCTCCTACCGAACGGTTTCCCGAATGGCCGTGTCGAAGTTATCAGCAAACCATGATCGCGACGGCGGACTCAGTCACCGCGTGAACGAATCACAGCTCATCGCCCGGGTAATTGCGGGGGATCGGTTGGCCGGGCGTACGCTGTACGA
>CAMLDY010000131.1 GCA_946478895.1 uncultured Gemmatimonadota bacterium | reverse complement strand
CTTGCCCTGCTCGAACAGGTCGCGCACGCGGCTGGCGCCGACGCCGACGAACATCTCGACGAAGTCGGAGCCTGACATCGAGAAGAACGGACGTCCTGCTTCACCTGCAACCGCGCGGGCAAGCAAGGTCTTGCCGGTTCCCGGCGGGCCGACGAGTAATGCGCCCTTCGGCAGACGACCACCGAGCTTGGTGAACTTCTGCGGGTCCTTGAGGAACTCGATGATCTCCTGGAGCTCGACCTTCGCTTCGTCTGCGCCGGCAACGTCGTCAAAGGTGACCTTTGGCGTGTCACCGGTGAGGAGCTTTGCCTTGGACTTGCCGAAGCTGAACGCCTTCGCGCCGCCTGCCTGCATCGAGCGGAACAGGAAGAACCAGATGCCGATGATCAGGAGATACGGGAAGAGGCTGATCAGGATCGTCGTGAACGACGGCCGCGCATCCTCGGCCTGGATCTGCACGCCGTGCTCGCGGAGCCGCGCGACTTCGTCGCTCGAGTTCTCCGTGGGCAGCATCACCTTGAACTTCTGCACCAGACGGCCCTTCACCGGCACCTTCTGCTTGAATTCACCGGTCAGCAGCCGGCCCGCCTGGATGGTGACCTTGTCGATGTTGTTCTTCTGCAGCTCCTGGTCGTACTGAGGAGTGTAGGGAATCTCGGGGGCGGCATCGGATCCCTTACCGGAGAACTGGATGATCGCGACGGGCACCAGTATGACGAATACCCAGAACGAGAGCTGTTTGGAAACCTTGCTCCAGTTGGTGGGTTTCTTTGGCGTTTTATTGGGCATTTGTATCGGCATTACTGCAAGCTCGCTATGTACGGCAAGTGGCGGAAGTTCTCCGCGTGATCCAACCCATATCCAACCAAAAATTCATTCGGAGCATCGAAACCAACGAACTTCGTCTCGAATTGCAGCCCTTCGGCGATTCGTTTATGGAGGAGCGCGCAAATCTCCAGCGACCTCGGCTTTCGCTCCTTCAGTATAGTCATCAGACGATTCAACGTCCTGCCGGAATCAACGATGTCTTCCACCAAAAGGATGTCTTTCCCTTCAAGCTCGGTTTCGGGGTCATAAACGAGGTTAACCGTCCCGCTCGACACCGTCCCGTCCCCGTAGCTCGACGCGACGAGAAAGTCTACCTGCAGCGGCCGCGTTATCTGGCGCACGAGATCACTGAGAAAGATGAAGCTTCCTTTGAGCAAACCAAGCACCAGCAAGTCACCGTCGGGGTAGGCAGCAGTAATGTCTCTGCCGAGCTCCGAGACGCGACGGGCGATCACTGCTTCGTCAAACGCAATCCGCTTCACGGCTCGGCCGGACAGCCGCGGATCGGACTTGGTCCCGACGGGCCTCATCGTGCTGCTCATCCGCGCATCTCCGGTCGCTGGCGTTGTCCGGAACGAGTCGCTCTCGGTCGCCCGCCATCGGGCATCCGGCGCAGCAACAGGTGATCGCGCCGCATCACGATCTCGACCCCTCCGGAAAGCTGAATCGCGCCTCCGGTAGCTCCCCTAATAGTAAACTCTGCGGCGCGGTGGGTTCCCCTCCGGTCCATTACCACCCTCGCGCGCGCAGCCAGCGCCGGCCACAGGACTCGCAGTGAATCGGCATCGTAGCCCTCGAGGCTGCGACGGCTGATCCGAAAAGCGCCGTCCTGCTCGGACTCGACGTCGACCGTTCCAGCCAGGTCCTCGAGTGAGCGCCGCCACACGGCCGACTCGCGCGCCAGAGCAAGGAGCTCGGCGGGAAAATTCGGATTGCGCCGGGCGATCGACGGCAGAAGGTCCAGTCTGATGCGGTTTCGAAGATGCCGGCGGTCAAAATTCGATGGATCCTGGACGAACGGGACATTGTGCTCGAGCGCGTACGCGGCGAGGGTCTCGCGTCGGATACTCAGAAACGGGCGACTGACGTCGGAATCGGCGTAAAGCGCGGCGAGACCGCGCGGGCCGGCATCTCTGAGAATCCGCATGAAAACCGTCTCGACCTGATCGTCGAGGGTATGAGCCGTCACCACGCTCGCACCATGTGCCGCCGCGACCCGGCGCAGAAACTCCCAGCGTCCGCGCCGCCACTCATCTTCGCGCTTGCCGACGGTGGAAGCGCGACCGGCCACACACCCGAAGCCAAGCTCGGAGGCCCGCTTCGCGACGAGCGCGGCGGCGTAGCCAGCCGCCTTGCCAGTGCCGTGATCGAAGGTCGCCACAGTGATAACCCTGCGAATACGGGCCGGGAGGCGGGCAGCCGCGGTCATCAGCACCATAGAGTCCAGGCCGCCGGACACCGCCAGAACCACCGGCGAAGCGTCCCGCAGAGCGGATCGGACCGCGCGCTCGACGTCGAACGCTTCAACCGCGACAAAAGCCATGATACCTTTAATTTACCTACTCACGGGGGAGTTTCGCTTGGAAACGCACGGTCCGCTGGGCACGCTCTGGGTATCGCTTGGGCTTATCTGCTTTTACATCGCGCTGATCTGGCTCAATTCGCTGCTTGGCATGTTCCTGACTCCGCTGCTCACCGGAATTCCGATGACCTGGCTCCTCGACTGGCGGAAACGTCGCAAAGGCCAGCTTCCACCGCGCTCCGAAGACACGACTTACCAGGAATAGAGGGCCTGGTAGTAGGCGCGGTTCCGCAGAATGATGCGGACGTAGTCGCGAGTTTCGACGAAGGGTATCCGCTCGGTGAATACTTCGGGATCTGCGGCCCCTGTCTTCGTCGACCATTTTTCCACGCGTGATTCGCCGGCGTTATACGCGGCAAGAATCTTCACCACGTCGGTGTACTTGCGCACCAATCCCTTGAGGTGCGCGGTTCCGAGCTTGATGTTGGTCGCAGGCTCGTAGAGCATGTCGTCGTCCCAGGGCGCGATTCCCTGCGCGGCGGCGAGGTCCTTCCCAACCGACGGCATCAACTGCATCAACCCGCGCGCACCGGCTGGTGATGTCGCCCGCGGATTGAAGTTCGACTCCTGCCGGATCAGGGCCGCGACGAGCACCGGATCGAGGCCGTTTTTCTTCGAGCTCGAGATCAGGGTCTCGCGCTCCAGCACCGGGAAGTACAGGCGATAGTTCTCCGGGCTCCTGCCGATTTCGTCGAGCGCGCGCTTGCCGAGCGCGATCGAGCGGGACGCCTGGTCGGTGCCGGCCAGCGCATGCGCCGTCGCGACGAGACGCTTCGGGTCAGACATGGCATCCCGGAAAAGCCGATCGTTCTCGAAGCCGGCTTCGACATCCATGCCGACATCCTTGAGCGCTACCACTCTGTCGAGCGCTGAATCGACCGCCGGCACCTTGCCATAGTTCGCGGGCGAACGATCGGGGGCAACCAGAGTCGTATCAACGCGCTTCGCGGCGAGAACCGCGTAATAGCTCAACGGCTCCTTGTTGATGATCCAGCGCCATCGCTCAGCGCTGCGCTTCTTGTTGCCGAGCGCGGCGTAGGAGCGACCCGCCCAGTACGCAGCGGAGAGCGCTTCCGTGCTGTTCGAATCGCGAGCAACGAGAGAGTCGAATTCAGCCGCCGCAGCTTTTCGATCCCCCGCGATGTAGGCAATCATCCCGGCGCGAAAGCGCGCACTGGTCGCCTGCCTTCCGCTCGGGAACCGGCCCAGCAGATTCATCAGCGCCTGCCGCGCGTCCGCGTCGCGATTCTCGTCAGTAGCCAGATCGGCGAGCAGCAACAGCGCCGACGCGGCGCTGGTGTCCTTCGCATAGGCGGTAGTGATCGCTCTCAGCGTCGAACGGCCGGATTCAATGTTCCCCAACGCGACCTGAGCGCGTGCACGCTGGTATTGCGCCGCGGCCGCAAGGTTCGCGGGAGCGCGCACCTTCGCGAACTCCGCCGCGGCTTCCGGAAACTTGCGCAGGCGGTAAAGAACGGTGGCGTAGCCGAAGGTGTCGTTGACGTTCCCCAGTCCAGCGCCGAGGGCTTTCGCGTACGCTGCCGCGGCGCGGTCAGGGACGCCCGACTTCGCCGCCGCCCGCGCGATGGTGAGCTCCTCGGCGGGGGTGGTCGTGGTAAAGGCCTTGTCGAAGAGAGCAATCGCCTCGCGGGTGTCGGCTGAATTGTTGGAGCTGCCGATGTAAGAGAGCAGCTCGGCGCGAGCCGCGGCTTTCGACGCCTCGTCGGCCGGCGGGGACACTCGCAGTCTCAGAGCGTCGACCTTCTCGCCGAGCGCGTTGTAGCCGCGGATGGCGCCGGCAAAGTCGCGCGTCCGCTCCCTGGCGATCGCGTCGGTGTAGCGCACGCGGTCTCTTGCGACGTCAGTGCGCAGGCGTGCGTAGTAACCGGCACGCGCCGCGCTGTCAGCGGTGACGCCTGCTGCGCGCAGATAAAGCCAGTCGCTCAGCTGCGGCAGCTTCTTCGCCGCATCTTCGTAGGCAGCGCGCGCTGCGTCGAGGCTATCGGCGCGGTCGAGCTCGCGGGCGCGTAGCACCAGGGCGCGGGCGTCGGCAGGCAGGACGTGCTGCGTGGTGTCTCCGGCCAGCACAGCGGCGGAATCCTGGTGCGTCGATTTCGGATCCTGGCACGCGGTCGAAGAAAGTACCAGCGCGACGAGCGGTAGAATCAGTGGAGCTAGCGCCAACGGGTGTGGTCTCCGTCGAGGAGTTTGTCGGCTTCGGCGGGACCCCAGCTCCCGGCGGGGTAGGTCGGAAGTGATTCGGGGCGATGCTTGTCGTAGTAGTCGATGACGGGATCGACGATCGCCCACGCCATTTCCACTTCGTCGCTCCGCGTGAACAGAGTCGGGTCGCCGATCATGCAATCGAGCAAGAGGGTTTCGTACGCCGGATGCGCATCATTGCCGAATGCTTCGGCGTACCTGAAGTCCATGTCGACAGGAGTAATCTCGAGCCCTGGTGTCAGCTCGTGCATCGCGCCGGGTGTCTTCACCTGGAACCGAAGCGAGATACCCTCGTCCGGCTGCACGCGGAGAGTGAGAACGCTGGGCGACATATCCTCCACCGCTTTCTGGCCGAACAGCAGCAGCGGCGGCGATCGGAACTGAATCGCGATCTCGGAGATGCGTCGCGCCATTCGCTTGCCCGATCGCAGGTAGAACGGTACTCCCTTCCAGCGCCAGCTGTCGATCGAGATACGCATCGCGCCATATGTGGGCGTGAGGGTGGTCGGAGACACGTCGGGCTCGCTGCGGTAGCCTGGCACCGACTTCCCGTCGAGGTTGCCGGGACCGTACTGCGCCAGCACCACCGGCGGCGGGCAGTCGCCCTCAACCAGTGGTCGAACGGAATGAAGGACCTTCACCTTCTCGTCGCGCACGGCGTCGGCGGTGAACGAGCTGGGCGGCTCCATTGCGGCGAGTGTGAGCAGCTGTAGCAAATGGTTCTGGAACATGTCGCGTAGGACACCGGCTTCCTCGTAGTACTTGCCGCGGCCCTCGATGCCAACTGATTCTGCCGCCGTGATCTGCACGTGCGAGATGTAATGCCGGTTCCAGAGTGGCTCGAAGATCGAGTTGGCGAAGCGGAAAACGAGGATGTTCTGAACGCTTTCCTTTCCGAGGTAGTGATCGATGCGGTAGATCTGGTGCTCACCGAACTCATCGAGCACGAGCCGGTTGAGAGCGCGCGCAGAATCGAGACTGCGGCCGAACGGCTTCTCGATGACGACGCGTATCCACGGCCTGTCTTCGTACGCGTGGGTGCGCCACGCCAGCTTGCTGGTGCAGAGATGCTTGAGGGTCGTCTCGAAGACACTGGGCGGAATCGCGAGATAGAACAGCCGGTTGCGTTCCTGTTCCGGCCAGCGCGCTTCGATCTCCTTCAGCCGCGCGTCGATGTGCGCGTACGCGTCATCGCGGGTGAAATCGCCGCCGGCGTAAAACGTCCGCTCGCAGAGCCACTGCCAGACATCGTCGTGCACCTTGTGGATCTCATCCGAGTTGTTCATCGCATCGCGCATCATCTTGCGATAGCTGTCGTCGCTATTCTGATCGCGCGCGACTCCCAGCAGGGCGAAGTTGTCGGGCAGAAGCTTCTGCTCGGCGAGGTAGTAAATGGCCGGTATCAGCTTCCGCTTGGTGAGATCGCCGGCGCCGCCGAAGATCACCAGCGTACAGGGATCTGCCTTGTCACGACGTCCGCGCTTGCGCGGCGCGCGCACCAGGGGAACGGAGACCGGAGTCTTCATGTCTTCTTTACCGCGTGACCGCCGAATTCGTTTCTGAGCGCCGCGATTACCTTGGCGGAGAACGAGTCGGCCTGCCGCGAACGCAGCCGCGCCAGCAGGGACAGCGTGATCACCGGTGCCGGTACGTCAAGATCGATCGC
>CAMLDY010000130.1 GCA_946478895.1 uncultured Gemmatimonadota bacterium | reverse complement strand
CCATCGTCGCCAGCTCGGTGTTTCTTCTCTGCATCATGGTGCTCAAGGTCGAGGAGAGGCGACGCGACATCGCCGCGCTGCGACTGATGGGGATATCGCGGGCTACCGTCGTACGGTCGATTGTTCTCGAGGCGGCGGTGATCGCAGTCCTCGGGAGTGCGCTCGGAATCGTGCTCGGCTGGGTGATTTCGCTGTTCGTCAACTGGCATTACCGCGGTGTCTATCAAACGCCGCTCGCATTCTCGATTGTCACGCCGCCGATCATCGCTGTCGCGGTCGTGCTCTCGCTGGTGCTTGGGATCGGAGCGGGTGTGCTGGCGTCGCTCCGTCTCGCGCGCACGCCCCCGCTCCAGCTTTTCGGTCGCTGATGAGACGGGCACTGGCGCAGGCGTCTCTGATCCGCCACCGCGCGCGCACCGGCCTCGCCGTGCTCGGCGTCGCCATCGCGGCGGCGATGCTGCTCGACATGGTGATGCTGGCGACCGGAATGCGGGAATCCTTTCGGGAGCTGTTGCTCTCGCGCGGGTTCCAGCTGCGGCTCGCGCCGAAGGGAACGCTCCCATTCGACACCGACGCGACGATACCCGGCGTCGGATCGATCATCGACACCCTCCGCACCAATCCGGCAGTCGGCGACATCAGTCCGGTACTCGGTGCGTCGATCCACATCCCGGTGTCGGGTCGTGACGTGAGCGGCTCGGCGATTGGAATCAATCCGGCGGTGCAGGGTGACTATGAGCTCGTCTCGGGTCGCGACCTTGCCGGCGCCGGCGACATCGTCGTGAACGACTTCATGTGGCGACAGCTCGGCGCGCGCTTCGGCGATACCCTCACCGTTGCGCTCGGCTACGACCCGCAGACCCGTAACTACTCGGGTCAGCGTCGACTGGTGCTGGTCGGCAAAGTCCGCTTTATCTACGGCGCGAACGACCAGCCGGGTGCGGCCCTGCGACGTGAGACGCTGGAAGAAATGGGCGGCAAGGAAGCGACCGCAGGCCGGGTACTCCGCGATCGCGCGTCACTCTTCATGGTGCGAGTGCGCAACGGTGCCGACGCCGAGCAGGTGAGGAATTGGATCGAAGCGAAGATTCCGACGGTGAGCGCGATCTCGATTGCGACCGCGATCGCGCAGGTGGACGAGCGGCTCAGCTACTTCCGCCAGCTGGCGCTGATACTTGGGGCGGTCAGCCTGTTCGTCGGATTCCTGCTGGTGACGACGCTGGTGACGGTGTCGGTGAACGAGCGCTCGGGCGAGATCGCGGTGATGCGCGCGATCGGTGTTTCGCGGTCGCATGTGGTCGAGCAGATAGTAATCGAGGGAGTAGCGATCACCTTGCTGGGCGCGGTGCTCGGGCTCGCGCTGGGTCTGGTGACCGCGCGCTACCTGAACACGATCTTGTCGGCGTTCCCGGGATTGCCGATGGCGATCGACTTCTTTCTGTTCCAGCCGCGCGCAGCGTGGTCGGCGCTGGGACTGCTGGTGGTGAGCGGGATCGCGGCGGGGATTTATCCGGCGTGGCGGGCGGCATCGCTTCCGATCGCTGAATCTTTGCGGCGGGAGGCGATCGCGTGACGGAACAGGACAATGCAAGCGGCGGCGTGATTGTCTCGGTCAAGGATGTCCACCGCGATTATCCGGTCGGCGCCGAGCGGGTGCACGCGCTTCAGGGCGTGAGCCTGGAGGTTGCGGCCGGTGATTATGTGGCGATTGTCGGCCCGTCGGGGTGTGGCAAGTCGACCCTGCTCAATCTGATCGGAGCAATCGATCAGCCGACTTCTGGGAGTGTGACGATCGCTGGCCGTCACGTCGAGTCGATGACAGATCGTGACGCGACGCAGTTCCGTCTGCGCAACATCGGCTTCGTCTTCCAGCGCTTCTACCTGCTGCCGATTCTGTCGGCGGTGGAGAACGTCGCGCTGCCAATGGCGGAAGCTGGAATCCCCAAGCAGGAGCGGGTGCAGCGCGCGTCGGAGCTATTGGAGTACGTCGGGCTTGGTGGGCGCCTGCGGCATCGGCCATCCGAGCTCTCGGGTGGCGAGCAGCAGCGGGTCGCAATCGCGCGCGCGCTGGCGAATCGTCCCTCGCTCCTTCTCGCCGACGAGCCGACAGGTGAGCTCGATGCACGCACCGGCACCGAGATCATCCGGTTGTTTCAGCGGCTCAACGACGACGGAACGACGTTGGTCGTCGTGACCCATGACGAGGATCTGGCAAGCGCCGCGCGACGGAAGATTCATATGCGCGATGGGCGAGTGGTGGACGCATGATCGGCGAGCTCGCGTTACGAAACATTACCTACCGGCCGTGGCGGTCGGTGCTGCTCTTCTTCGGGTTCGGCGTCGGCGTGGCGGTAATGATCGTGCTGCTCTCGATCGGTGAGGCGATGCTGTCCCAGGCGCGCAACGAAAAGCTGGTCGGCGGCGGCACGATCACGGTATTGCCCGAAGGTCTCGACATCGAAGTGATGAAGACGGGCGGAATCGGCGGTTTGTTCTTCTCGATCGACCACGCTTCGTTTCTCTACCGCCAGGTTCTGGCGTCGCCGAGGTACAGGGATCAGGTCGCGGCGGTGGCGCCGCAGATCGAGGGGCGGTTGCTCTACGCGCGCACGGCAGATGGCCGCGAATTCCCGGTGCACGCGACGGGTGAGATTCCGTCGGCGACGCGCGCGGTCGGCGCGGCGGCGGAGGTGGCGGCGGGGAAGTGGGAGGATGACGACGGCGATCGAAGGTGGATCGCGCCGACGCTGTACGAGCTGAGAAACGAGATCGATCACTTCCATATGCCGTCGGACAGCGTCGCCAATCGTGAGACCTGGGCGGAGTGGCACTACTTCAACGTGATCTCGCCGGACGCCAAACGGTGGGCATTCATCTCGTTCATCGTCGGCGGCGATGTCAGAGGTACGCGGTGGGGCGGGAGGCTGGGCATTACCGTCAGGGAGCAGGAGGGTGCGACGAGGAGATTCGCCGCCGACTACGATCGTTCGCGGGTCCGCTTCTCGACCAGCGATGCAAACCTGGTTTTCGGCGATTCGCGGGTGACGGTGCTTCCCGATGGAGACTACGAAGTGCGCGGCTCGGCGCGCGGTGAGAACGGGCCGGGCGGCGTCACCGTGTCGCTGCGAATTCATCCTGCGCCGTACGCGTATTTCCCCGGCGTCTCGATGGGCTCCGGCGGATTCGTGTCGGGGTACACCGTTCCAGGGCTGCGCGCGACGGCGACGGGGACGGTTTGCGTCGACGGGCGCTGCGAGCAATTCGACGGCGCGCAGTCGTACCACGATCACAACTGGGGAGTCTGGCGCGGAGTGACGTGGGACTGGGGCGCGTCCCGCGCGGGCGAATACACGTTTCTGTATGGCCGTGTGTATCCCGCTGACACAACGGCGTCGATACCGCCGGTGCTGGTTTATATCATCGATTCGCTTGGGTTCAGGGCGGTGTTCCGGCCAAAGGCGATCTCGTACGAGGACAATCGGGTCGTCAGGGTGGGCTCGACGGAGCTTCGTGTTCCGTCGCGCGCGACTTTCCAGGATGTGCGCGGCAGCGATACGTTGCGGATCGACATCTCGGTTGAGGACGCAATTGCGACGGATACGCGTCCGCGGCCCGCCTCGAGCGAAGTGGAACGCGGTGATCCTCTCGGCAGCGAAAAGAAGCGGCCGTATTTTATCCAGATGAAGGGCGCGGCTCGGATCTCGGGCCGCCTCGATGGGCAGCCGTTGGCGGGCACTGGAACCGGTTTCTTCGAGACCTACCGATGAGTGACGCGCATTCGATTCCGCATCTGCTGCTCGTTCTAGCCGCGCTTCTTGCCGCCGCGAAGCTGCTTGGTGCTCTCGCGCAGCGGCTCGGGCAACCGGCGGTCCTGGGTGAGCTGATCGCGGGCGTGCTGCTCGGGAAGTCGGTCCTCGGCCTGCTGGATCCGGCCGATCCAGTCATCGCCGCGCTGTCGGAGCTCGGCGTCATCGTGCTGTTGTTCGAGATCGGGCTCGACACTGATCTGCGACGAATGATGAAAGTCGCCGGTGCTGCGACGACGGTGGGACTCGTTGGCGTGATCATCCCGCTGGTGCTCGGCTACTATGCGGCGTCGTCGCTCCTTGGTCTCGAGCGGGTTCCGGCGCTGGTGTGTGCGGCGGCACTCACCGCGACTTCAGTCGGAATCTCCGCGCGGGTGCTCTCGGACATCGGCCAGCTCGGGTCCCGCGAGGGTCAGGTGGTGCTCGGCGCCGCCGTGCTCGACGACATCGTCGGTCTGATCGTGCTGTCGGTAGTGACCGGAATCGTGGTTGGTGGATCGTGGACCGTGGCGGGCGTACTCGGCACGACGGCGATCGCGGTTGGATTCATCGTCGTCGCCGTGGTGGTGGGCCGACTCCTGGCGCGGCCGATCTTTCAGACGATCGGCGGCATTCGCACACCGGGTACACTGTCGGCGGTCGCGCTGGCGTTCGCGTTTCTTTTGTCTGCGCTCGCCGCGAGCGCGGGCTCGGCGATGATCCTCGGCTCCTTTGCGGCGGGAATAATTCTCAACACGACGGCGGAGCGCGCCGAGATCGAGAGAGCTACGACGACGATCGGTCACGTGCTGGTGCCGATCTTCTTCGCGTCGGTGGGTGCGGCGGTGGAGCTGTCTGCGTTCGGCGAAGGCAGCACGATGGCGGTGGCGGGGTTGCTCATTCTCGCCGGTGTGATCGGGAAGTTCTTCGCCGCCTATGCGCCGTGGTGGTTCAAGGGCAACAAGCGTCTCGTCGGAGTGGCGATGATTCCGCGCGGCGAGGTGGGTCTGATCTTCGCGCAGATGGGGCTCGCCACGCAGGCGATCTCGCCGTCGCTGTTCAGCGCCCTCGCGCTGATGGTCCTCGTCACGACCTTCCTCGCGCCGCCGCTGCTGGTCCGCGTCGGGGCGCGGCCCGTTGACGGCGGACAGGCCGACGAGACGGGGATCGATGACCTCGTTGCTGGGGAACGCCCAAGCTTCTAGGATCCGTCGCTTCCGCTGACACCCCTAGTCCCAAAGGCGGCAGGTGGGAGAGGATGCACAGAGACGCACAGTTAACAGTTGTTATACTCGCCTTCTCGCTGCGTCACGCAACTCTGGAACGCGCCGGATAAACTGATACCTGTGCCTTTGACCATGTCTCCCACCTGCCACCTTTTGGACTAGGGGTGCCAGCCGGCAGGGCTCAGGTCCCGGAATCCGAAGCAGTGAGCTTGACTTTCCCACTCACGAAGCTCCGATTGGAGACATGGCGATTCGCATCGGCACGCAGGGCTGGAATTACGATGCCTGGGTCGGTCCGTTTTATCCGAGCGGGACGCGGCCGTCGGACTTTCTGACAGTCTATGCGCGGGCGTTCGACACCGTCGAAGTCGATTCGACGTTCTACGCATTGCCCGCCGAGACGACGATTCGGAGCTGGGCGGACAGAACTCCGCGCGGTTTTCAGTTCGCGCTCAAGCTGCCGCAGGAGATCACCCACGAGCAGCGGCTGCGCGATGTCACTGGTGCTTCGCAGGCCTTCTTCGACCGCGTGCGCGATCTCGGAGACAAGCTCGGTCCGGTGCTCGTGCAGATGGGTCCGGACTTTCAGCCGGGTGAGCTGCCGGCGCTCGTCGATTTCCTGGGGCGCGTACCGCGGGACCTGCGCATCGCAATCGAGTTCCGTCACCGCGGCTGGATCACCGACGGCGTACTCGCGCTACTCAAGGAGCACAACATCGCGCTGGCGTTGAGCGACGGACGCTGGATTCCGCGCAAGGTGATGCTCAGTCTCGCTGCGCGGCCGACGGCCGACTTCGCTTACATAAGATGGATGGGCCCGAACCGCGATCTGGTCGATTACGCTCGCGTGCAGGTCGATCGGTCCCAGGAGATCGAGCAGTGGTCGGACGCGATCGACGATCTCGCGCAGAAAGTGACGGACGTCTACGGTTACGTCGCCAACACATTCTCGGGGCATAGTCCCGCGACGGCGCGCGAGCTCCAGTACCGGCTCGGCCAGGTGCCGGTCGATCCCGATCTGCTCGGCGAGCAGATGTCGCTGTTTTAGGAATCGAGAATGTTCCTCGGGCATTATGGACTCGCATTCGCCGCCCGGCGCGCGGCGCCGCGGACTTCGCTTGGCACGCTGACTTTTGCGGCAGAATTTCTCGACGAGCTGTGGCCGATCCTGTTACTGCTTGGCGTCGAGCAGGTGCGGATAGTTCCCGGGCTAATGACGATGATTCCGCTCGACTTCGTCTTCTATCCGTACTCTCACAGCCTGCTGATGGCGGTGGTTTGGGCTCTCATCATTGGCGG
>CAMLDY010000129.1 GCA_946478895.1 uncultured Gemmatimonadota bacterium | reverse complement strand
CGACGGGGCGCGGATCGGTGATCATCTGCCACGGGTTCAAGGGATTCGCACACTGGGCATTCTTTCCACATCTGGCGCGAACGCTGGCGAAGAGCGGCCTCACCGCGATCACCTTCGACTTTTCCGGCAGCGGCATCGGTCCGGATCGCGAGTCCTTCACCGATGCCGAGGCATTCGAGCACAACACCTTCACGCGCGAGCTCGAGGACATCGAGCTGGTGGAGGAGTACGCGCGGCGCGTCGGGTGGATCGACGGGAAGTTCGGCTTGTTCGGCCATTCGCGGGGCGGCGGGATGGCCATTCTCTACGCCGCCGCCGAAGGATCCAATGTGAACAGTCTGGTGACGTGGGCCGCGATCTCTTATCCGAACCGATGGTCGCCGGAGGATGTCGCGAAATGGCGGCACCGTGGCTACGCCGATATCACCAACTCCCGCACGGGACAGGTGATGCGACTTGGCACCAGTCTGCTCGACGATGTCGAGCTGCACGGCAGGACCAAAGTCAACATCGAATCAGCGGCAAAGAAAATCAAAGTGCCGTGGCTGATCATCCATGGAACGGCCGACGAGACGGTGCCGAGCAGCGAGGCGGAGCATCTGCACAGCGTTTCGAGCGGCGTCAGCACGCTTCGCCTGATCGAGGGGGGCAATCACGGGTTCGACGCGAAGCATCCGCTGGAAAAGATTCCGCCGCTTCTCGAGAAGGTCGTGGGTGAGACGGTGAAGTTCTTCGTCAACAACGCGACGTCGATGAAGTGAGCGAGGGTCGGGAAGGGGCGAGGTTCGCGCGTTTACTGGCGAACCCGACGGTGCAGAAGATTCGCGCCGCGCTGGCCGCGCGACCTGCCATGCCCGTTTCCGGCGAAGAGGGAGTGCGAAGAGCCGCAGTCGCTCTGATTTTCCGATTGGCTGAAGATGACGACGCGGTCGAATTGCTGCTGATCAAGCGCGCGGAGTACCCGGGTGATCCGTGGAGCGGGCAGATCGCTTTTCCCGGCGGCCGGGAGGAATCGGGCGATTCCTCGCTATCGGCGACGGCGATCAGGGAGACGCGCGAAGAAACCGGAATCGATCTTGGGCGGGATGGGATGTTGCTTGGGGTGCTCGACGATTTGCGCCCGCAGCGGGTAAGCCTGCCGGCGATCGTGGTGCGGCCTTTCGTCGCGATTCTGGATGCGCGGGAGGCGCTGGAGCTCAGCGCGGAAGTGGCGCTCGCGTTCTGGGTGCCGTTCGGGGAGCTGGCGAGGACCGATTCATGGCAGAGCGATACCGTGTTCGCGAGGGGAGTGCAGATCAACGCCAGAGTTTTTCGGCATCACGACCATGTGGTGTGGGGAATGACAGAGCGCATCATGACGCAGCTCCTGACTTTGATCGAGGACTGAGGACTTTTTGATCGAGTACTCGGACTAACTGCATCGATAATCGCGGACTGATCGAGGATTGAGGACTACCGAGGAAGATTTGTCCGCGGTAGTCCGCGGTAGTCCGCTAGTAATCCTCGGGAGTCAGAGGTGTCGGCGTTGCCGTTACGCCTGGCTTTAGCGGGACAGCTCGAGGATCACGAAGGTGTTGGGGAGCATTGGAGGGCGACGACGGGGGCGATCGGCTGTTGGAGGAGGTGCCTGGCCGAAGTCGGCGCTCACTGTAAAGATGTGATGGTTGCGGGGATCGACGGCGATGGTGCGCGCGCCGCGCTTGGTCGGGACAGTCTCGGCAACAGTGTACTTGTCGGGCGCGTCTTCGTGCACGACGGTGAGAGAGCCTTCGCCATTGGTTGTGAAGGCGAATTGGCCCGATGGATCGTAGCCCGCGCCATCGACCCCGGCACCGACCGCCGGACTGGCTACCACCTTCCCGCTCCGCATGTCGACGATCGCCATGGTCTTGTTGCCGCAACCGGCGAACAGACGCTGATGAACGCGGTCGATGGCGAGACCGGTCGGTTCCTCGCACGGCGCCAACGGCCACCGCGCGAGCACCGTCAGCGTCTTCGGATCGAACACCGCGATCTCGCTCTTGTCCTCGACATTGGCGTAGATCTTCCCAGCGTCACTGACTGCTGCCTCTGGCTTGCCGCCAAGATCGACATCGCCGATCACCACTCCATTGGTGGCGTCGATCGCGGTCGCGTTGCCGGTGCCGCCGTTGAAGGTGAACACGCGCTTCGTCGCTGCATCGTAAAGGATGGCGTCCGGATTCCTCGCGGGAATCTTGACCACGGTTATCGGCGCAAGAGTGTGGTAGTCGAAGATCGTCACGCTCGAATCGCGCCCGTTGCTGGTGAAGCCCCGATTGAGCTCCGGCGCCAGCGCAACGCCGTGGATGCCCGGCGTGTTCGGGATGTCGCCGACCACGGACCCGCTGGCGAGATCGATCACCATTGCGTGACTGCCGCGCGAAACGAATAGCCGGTTGCCCGCGGTATCGACCGTGAGATAGTCCCAACCGCCATCGCCGCCGACCTTAATGGTGCGAACGACGTGGAATCCCGGCGCCTGGGCACTGCCACTCGAGGGAGCGCAGCCAACCAGAGCTGCCGCGCCGAATGCGAAAGCCAGCTTCGATCTCACGAGATTCTCCCGATGACGGTCGTCGTGCTCAATTAAACGCGCGAGCGCTTACCGCACCATTACGACCTGACTCAGCCGTCCGTTGAATCGCTGCTCGGCGAAGCAATGCCGGGCGGAAGTCCGGTGGGAGCTTCGTGCAGCTCCAGCACCGGCGCATCGTGGATGATTTTGCCGCCCAGGTATGCCGTATAGGTGACGGTGGCGACGGCAGCGAGCGCGGCGACTGTGACGCCGGCCCGCATCCACGTCGGGATCAGATCGCCAGGCCGCTTGAGCGATTGCCACCACGACCATGCGGCAAAGACGCCTGCAAGCAGAATGACCACCATGGCAAAGGTAGCGGCGTTGTGGTGTGCTCTGATCGCGCCGGGCTCAACGAACCATGGGCGGTGCAGCGCGCGCGCCGCTCTCGTACCAGTGAAGTGAACGGGGTAAACGAAGAGACCCGCGGCAGTAAGAGCCCCCATCGCGGTGAGCCATAACCCGCGACGGCCAAGCAGCAAGGCAAGCACGGTCACCGCCAGCGCCGAAACGCTGAGGACAACCGGAAAGTGGTTGATGATCAGGTGCGCGTACGGCCATGAGAACATTCGATTCGCTCATCGGTGCAGGACAATCGACAGCGGTCTGTCGGACGCGAGAAACTACGGATGTGTCGGCGGCGTTTGATGTCAAAACGGCGCGAATGGCGACTCCAGCGGGGCGAACACCCGAAAATCGAAGCGCGAATGACCCTTGCGAAAAAGTTAGTCGACACTAACTTATTTAGTAGGTTCGCAGAAATTCGAGGATTTCTTGGCAGTCAGGCTCGACCAGTCAGCGCAGCGTCAACCTTATCCACCACCGGAGCCGCCACCGCCCGGATGGCGGAAGGCGCGGACGACGCCGTCCCTCGTCGAGGTTTACCGGACCGTCCCCGTCGGCGGGAAGGGACTGTGGCGGAAAATTCTGGCGTTCGCAGGCCCGGGCTATCTTGTCGCCGTCGGCTACATGGATCCGGGGAACTGGGCGACCGATCTCGCCGGCGGCGCACAGTTCGGGTACACGTTACTCTCCGTCATCCTCGCTTCAAACCTGATGGCGATCCTGCTCCAGGGGCTCGCCTCGAAGCTGGGCATCGTCACCGGCCGCGACCTCGCGCAGGCGTGCCGAGACAATTACTCGAAGCCCGTCGCGTTTCTGCTCTGGATCGCCTGCGAGATTGCGATTGCCGCGTGTGATCTGGCCGAAGTCATCGGCACTGCCATCGCGCTCAATCTGATCTTCGGGATCCCCGTCGCCTATGGCGTCATCATCACCGCGCTGGATGTGCTGGTGGTGCTTTACCTCCAGAACAAGGGGTTCCGGCTGCTCGAGGCGCTGGTGATTGCGCTGATCGCAACCGTCGGCGCGTGCTTCCTGTGGGAAATCATCCTGTCGCAGCCGCCGTTCGGAGAAGTGATGCGCGGCTTCGTGCCGTCGCGGGAGATCGTCAGCAATCCGGCGATGCTCTACGTCGCGGTCGGCATACTCGGCGCGACGGTGATGCCGCACAATCTTTATCTGCACTCGTCGATCGTGCAGACCCGACAGTACGACGAGACGAGCGCGGGGAAGCGAGAGGCAGTTCGCTTTGCGTTCGTCGACTCCACCATCGCACTCACTTTCGCATTGTTCATCAACGCCGCGATTCTGATCATCGCCGCGGCGACGTTCCATACCACCGGCCACCACGATGTCGGTGAGATTCAGGATGCGTACAAGCTGCTGACCCCGCTGCTGGGTGCCGGCGCCAGCACCGTGTTC
The DNA here is from genome assembly GCA_946478895.1 of uncultured Gemmatimonadota bacterium. The sequence continues at coordinate 2,056 of CAMLDY010000129.1, read as the reverse complement.
GCGCTGGCGCTGCTCGCGTCGGGACAGAACTCGACCCTCACCGGCACCCTTGCGGGCCAGATCGTGATGGAAGGCTTCCTCAACATCAGGCTGCGGCCCTGGCTGCGTCGGCTGATTACCCGGGCGATCGCGATCGTGCCGGCGGCGATTGTGGCGATTCTCTACGGCGAAGCGGGCACGGCCAGACTGCTGGTGCTCAGCCAGGTAATCCTGAGCATGCAGCTGTCCTTCGCGGTGTTGCCGCTGGTGTCGTTCACGTCGGACAAGCTCAAGATGGGCGAGTTCGTCAATCCGGCGTGGCTCAAAGCGCTGGCGTACGTTGTTGCGGGAATCATCGTCGGGCTCAACATTTGGCTGCTGGTCCAATTCTTCGGCAGAGGGTGAGCGGATGTACCAGCGCATACTCGTCCCCGTCGAGCACTCCCCGTACGACGAAGTGATTCTGGCGCACGTCAGAAAGCTGGCGGTCACCTGCAACCACGCGTCGATCGTGCTGATTCACGTCGCCGACGGCTGGGCGGCGCGCAACATCAACCAGCTCGACCTGCGCGAGTCCGAAGAGATGCGCAGTGATCGCGAGTACATCGAGGCCATTGCCGACTCGCTGGAGCGCGAGGGATTCGAGGCGGAGGCGATCCTCGCGGGCGGCGATCCGGCGCGCGAGATCGCGGCGTGCGCCGAGCGTGAGAAGTGCGATCTGATCGCGATGGCCACACACGGACATCGCGGGCTCTCCGATGTTCTGCGCGGCAGCGTCGCCAGCGAGCTGCGGCACATCTCGATGCTGCCGGTGCTGATGGTGCGTGGGAAGGGGAGCAAAAATGCCGCGAAATGAAGCCCTGACCGCGCCGGTCGAGGATTACCTCAAGGCCATCTACACGCTCGCGCGCGGCACCGGTGCGGCGGCGACCAACGAGATCGCGGAACGACTGGCGCTCGCGCCGGCTTCGGTGAGCGGAATGGTGCGACGACTCGCCGATCAGGGACTGCTCGCGTACGAACGGTATCACGGCGTCAAGCTTACCGAAGCCGGCCGCCGCGCCGCGCTTCGCACTTTGCGCCGACACCGCGTTATCGAAGCGTACCTCTCGCGGGCGCTCGGTTACCCATGGGACCGGGTGCATGACGAAGCCGAGCGATTGGAGCACGCGGCGTCGGACGAGCTGGTCGATCGGATGGCGGCGACGATCGGCGAGCCGGAGGTCGATCCTCACGGCGCGCCGATCCCGACCCGCGATGGATCGGTTGACGAGACCGAGTACATCTCGCTTGGCGAGCTGCCCGTCGGCGCCGCCGGCTTGGTAGTGCGCGTCGCCGATGAAGATCCGGAAATGTTGCGATATCTGGCGGAGCTGTTGATCGTGCCCGGCAAGCGCGTAACTGTGAAATCACGCGCTCCCTACGACGGGCCGATTCTGCTTGGCGTCGGACGGCAGGAGCTGTCGATCGGCCCCGCGCTGGCAATGCACATTCTCGTCGCGCCTCTGGCGGACAGGGCACGGCAGCGCGGGCAGGGCTAGCTTTCGCTGGTGCTACTCGCGCTCGTCCTCGCTTCCGCTTTCCTACAAGACTCAACCTCCCTACAACCCGCCGCGAACGCAGCTGCGGCGCCGCGAACGATAGCCATCGACGATGTCCTGGCGGCGCAGGCGGGACTCAGGGTCGGCGACACCCTATCCCTTGCGGCACAGCCCGGAACCAGCGGAGAAAAGGTCGTAGTGGCGGCGATCGTGCGCCGCGGAGCCGATCCGTCGGAAGTCGCACGTGGCGACCTGAGAGTTCGACTTCATCTCGATCAGCTCCAGACCATCTCCGGCTATGGCGACCGGGTCGATCGGTTCGCGGTCGCAACGACGCCGGATGCTGACGTGCCGGCGCTGATCAAGCGGGTCAACGATGTTGCGTTTGGATTCAAGGCGTACCGCTCGAGCGACATCGCCGTCGAGACATCGCGAACATTCCAGGTGGTGAGCCGGTTTCACCGCGCCATCGGTGTGATCACCATCGTCGCCAGCTCGGTGTTTCTTCTCTGCATCATGGTGCTCAAGGTCGAGGA
>CAMLDY010000128.1 GCA_946478895.1 uncultured Gemmatimonadota bacterium | reverse complement strand
AGCGAGTCGGTATAGATCTTCTGCAGCTTCTTGTCCTTGGTGTGCTTGTAGAGTCCCTGATACGCGAAGGCGTAAAGCAGCGGGTTGTCCGGGTTGCTGGGATCGATTGCCACCAGCTTGTCGATCAGCGGAAACGCCTTCGCGTAAGAGCTGTCCTGGATGTACGTGGCGGCGAGATTGTTGATCGCATCACGCGAGTAGGGATTCTGTTGCAGAGCCGCCTCGAACAGCTTCTCGGCGTCCGCCTGTCGGCCGCTCCGGGTGGCGGCCACGCCGGCGTGTACCAGCGTCAGCTCTCCGTACTTCGATGGATTCGACAGCATGGCGGCGTATAGCGTCGGAATGCTCGTGCTGTCACCTGCCGCTGCATAGGCACGCGCAGCATTGTCGATCGCATCCGCCAGCAGGAGGTCGTTGTCCGCGCTGGCGATGTAGTCCTGCCAAAGCTTCTCAGCCTCCTTCGCCGCCGTGCGCTTTGCCGCGCCCGTCGCGGCTTCGGCTCTGTCCGACGCTGCTGAGGCCATCTCGTACATCGCTTTGGTGCGCACATCCGCATAGGACGTGTCCGTGCCCGCCGCGGCGATGGTCTGCTTCCAGTATTCGTTGGCGGCGTTGAAGTCCTTACGCTCGCGCGCGACCGAGCCGAGCACCGAATACGCGTACGGCGCCTTGCGATCGAGGATCAGCGAGCGCTTGGCCAGCATCTCCGCCGAATCGAGCTGATTGGCGTTGAGCGCGTTGATCGCGCCGTTGAGCGCGTTGAGCCACGGCTTCTGTTGTCGCCACTGGGCGATAGTCGCCGCGCACTCTGGCGACGCCTTCTCCACGATCTGAAATGCCGAGTCCGCGGCTGTGTAGAGATCGATGGTCTGGGTGGGGTTGGTGGTCAGGCCGAGCGCGGACCGCGGCACCACCGCCTGGGCGTTGGGCTGCATCAGATACACGATGTACGCCTCGCCGCGCAGATAATTGCGGGCGGTGGGGTTGTCGTTGCCGTTGTCGACGAGCCGGAGAACATCCTGCAGGTCGCGGGTCGGATTGCCCTTGTCGATTGCGGCGATCGCGCGCGTCATCGAGAACTGCGCCCTCGCGATATCACCTTTGGTGTTGGCGGTGGGATCGCATTGCGCGGCAGTGTTCTGCGCAGCCAGCGGAAGTGCGGCGATCGCACTCACCGACAGCACGGCCGCAATTCGGTTCACAATAGCTCTCATCAAGGTTCTCCCTGACATCAATAGATTGGGGTGGGCTGAGCTGAAGAATTTACGTCCGTTAATATACCGCCCAGCATTCTTCGTTCCTGCCAGGGCGGCAGTTTTTGGCTCAGAGCGACCCCGCCGCGGCTTGTTTGACAAGCTCCAGAGCGCGCTGGACGTGGGCTTCGGTCGTGTGGACGTTGCCGATCGCGATCCGCATCGCGTACCGGCCCCTGACTCTGGTGTGCGAGAGATAGACTTCCTTTCGGTCGAGAAGCCGTTGGAGCAGCTCGGTGTTGTGCTCATCGAGCTGCTTGCCCGCCATGCCCGCCGGTCGGTGCCGGAAGACCACGGTCGAGAAATTCACATCAGCCAGTCGCTCGAGCTCGGGGTCCGCGTCGATCGCCGCCGCCGCCCGCCGCGCGATGCGGATGTGCTCTCGAATGAGGGACTGCATGCCTTCGACTCCCATGCTTCTGATGACGAACCACAGCTTGAGAGCGCGAAAACGGCGGCCGAGCGAAATGCCGTAATCCATGAGGTTGACGACGCCTTCGCCCTCGCTCACAACGAGATAATCCGCGATGTGCTGGAAGGCGCGCTTCAACAGATCGGGCCGGCGGGTATAAAGGACCGAACAATCCATCGGGGTGAACAACCACTTGTGAGGGTTCACGACGATGGAGTCCGCATTTTCGCATCCCTCGAGGATGCCGCGCATCTCCGGCAGGATTGCAGCAGCTCCGCCGTACGACGCATCGACGTGCAGCCACATCTTTTCTCGCGCGCAGAGCTCGGCGATGGCGGGAACAGGATCGATCGCCGTCGTCGAAGTCGTGCCTACGGTCGCGACGGTCGCGAGTGGAATTCTCCCATTGCGTCGATCGCTGACAACCGCGTCGCGCAGCGCTTCCACGTTCATCCGGAGCCCGGAGTCGGTGGGAATCTTCCGCACCGACTCGAGCCCGAGGCCGAGGGTCATCGCGGCCTTGTCGATGCTGGAGTGTGCTTCCTCGGAGCAGTAGATGGCGAGCGGCGGCAGATCACTCCGACCAGCCATGCCCTTGTCGCGGAGGTGCAGCTCCGGATGCATCTCGCGCGCGGCGGCAAGAGCGTAGAGAGTGTTCGACGATGCGGTGTCGCCGATCACGCCAAGGAGCCCATCGGGCAGGCCGAGCATCTGGCGCAGCCAATCGAGCGTCACGAGCTCGAGCTCGGTAGCTGCCGGGCTGGTGCGCCACAACATCGCGTTGACGTTGAGCGCGGCGGCCAGCGCCTCGCCGAGCACTCCTTCGCCGGTCGAGGAATTGGCGAAATAGGCTAGAAAGTCCGGGTGGTTCCAGTGGGTGACGGCCGGTAGAACGAGATTTCTGAAGTCGGCGAGAATCGCGTCCATCGGCTCGCCGTGGGTTGGCGCCGAGCGCGAAAGCGAATCGCGCACATCGCCCGGCCGCACCGACGGAAGCACCGGAAACCGCTCCGGCGCGTCCAGGTAATCGGCGATCCAGTCGATCACCGCATGACCGTGTCGGCGGAAGTCTTCTGCGGTCATCCCCGGTGCGGCGGATAAAGTCGTCGCCGGATCGGAAGTCACTGCCGAACGCGTCGGGGATGGGGAAGTCATTGCTCAAATATAGAGTTGCGGCGCCGGTGGCAGCCGCCGCGCGCACTCCGGCGGCGCTCGTATATTTGCCGAATGGCGCGAAACCCCATCGTGCTCGTCCATGGCTATTCCGACGACGGCGCCGCGTTCAGGGAGTGGCAACGCATCCTCGAGCAACGCGGCTACGAAGTAGGGATGATCCACGCCTGTAGCTATCGGTCGCTGACCAATGAAGTGACCATCAAGGACATCGCCGAGGGTTTCGATCGCGCCCTGCGCATCCGCGCCGGGCTGAGCAACGACGAGCCGTTCGATGCGATCGTGCACTCCACCGGGATGCTGGTGATCAGAGCGTGGCTGACTGCTTACGCCGGAAGACGCGACCGCCTCAAGCATCTGATCGGGCTGGCGCCGGCGACCTTCGGATCCCCACTCGCGCACAAGGGACGGAGCTGGCTAGGCGCGTTGTTCAAGGGCAACAAACACCTCGGCCCCGATTTTCTGGAAGCGGGCGACAAGGTTCTGGATGGCCTGGAGCTCGCGAGCCGCTTCACCTGGGATCTCGCACATCTCGATCTGCTGGGCGACGAGACTTTTTATGGACCGACCCGACGCACGCCGTACGTCTTCATTTTCTGTGGCAATCGCAGCTATTCCGGTTTGCGACAGCTCGTCAACGAGCCCGGCACCGACGGAACCGTACGCTGGGCGTCGTGCCCGCTCAACACGAGGAAGATCGTTCTCGACCTGACCCTCGATCCCGACCGCGAAGGGTCGGAGCAGCGGGTGTCGATCGCAGACTGGAAGAACACCGACATTCCGCTGATGTTCGTCGAAGGAAGGAATCACGGGACAATTCTGTCCGACCCCGGCGCCGATCTCGCCGATCTGGTCGACAGAGCGCTCCAGGTTTCCAGCGCTGCGACCTTCAGCGCATGGATCGACGATGCAACGCGGAAGACGCGGCCGGGGCGCGAAAAGGTCGACGAATGGCAGCAATTCGTGGTGCGAGTGATGGATGAGCGCGGGGATCCCGTTCCGGACTACAACATCCAGCTGTTCCGGCGCGAAGCGGCGAACAGCGGAATCCATCAGTTCGACGTCGACGTGCACACCTATCGCGGCGATCCGAGCCTGCGCTGTTTCCACGTCAGGCTGAAGGATCTCGACTATGAGAAGCTTCCCAACCTCTGGATCCGGGTCATTGCAACGTCGGGGTCGCAGCTGGTTGGTTATTCGGGATTTGGCAGCGACACCGAGCCAGGCGTCCCGCCGGCAGTCCGCGAGGCGAAGTGGGACGGTTGCCTCGACATCTCCTCCCTCTCGGACGATACCGGGATAAAATTCTTTTATCCGTTCACTACCACTCTGATCGAGCTGAGGCTCAATCGCGAGCCGCTGCCACTCACCGGGAAAAATGAAGTCTGCTGGTTCTAGCGCGTTCGGCAGAAAAGCCGTCGCCCATTTGAAGAAAGTCGATCCCGTGCTCGCGAAGGTGATCGAAGCGGTAGGCACCTACAAAGGCTGGCCAACCGGGAACGGCACCCACTTCGATGCGGTGTGCCGGTCAATTGTGTTTCAGCAGCTTTCGGGGAAAGCGGCGGGGACAATTCATGGCAGGTTTGTCGGATTGTACGGAGGCCGTCCGCCGCTCCCCGACGAGCTCGCCAGCACGCCCGACGACAAGCTGCGCGCGGTCGGACTGTCGCGCCAGAAATCAGCCTACCTCAAGGACCTCGGCGCGCGGGTGGCATCGGGACAAGTGCCGATTGAAACCCTCCACGAGCTGACCGATTCTGAAGTAATCGCCGCGCTGACGCAGGTGAAAGGCATCGGACGCTGGACTGCCCAGATGTTCATGATGTTCCGTCTGGGAAGGCCGGACGTTCTGCCCGATCTGGACCTCGGTGTGCAGAAAGCAATTCAGAGAGCATACCGGTTGCGGAAACTGCCGACGCCGGAAAGGGTTTTGAAGATTGGCGCCAAATGGGCGCCGTATCGCACGGTAGCGTCGTGGTACCTGTGGCGGTCGATCGATACACCGGCACCCGTCCCGCGCTCGGGAGATTGATCCTGTTGCATGCATTGTCTTCGATTGCGGATCAGATCGCCGGGCGCGGCCTCCACGAAAGATTTGCGCAACTGGGTCTGCTGATCATGTCCACCGTACACGCAGAGCTGGAGAGCTCGCAGTCACGCGCCTACGAAGGCGCGCTGTCGCGGTGCCGCGATGTGCTCACCGCGATCCTGGGTGAGCCGCACGAGCGATCTTTCGACGTAAAGTTCTGGGACGGCTCGGTGGATCGCGGAAATCGTTCGCCGTCGCCGTTCACGCTGGTGTTGAACCGGCCGGCGGCGCTGCGGCGGATGCTGCTGCCGCCCAATGAGCTTTCGATAGTCGAAGCATATCTGAGCGGGGACGTGGAGATCGAAGGCAGCATGGAAGCGGCGTCCAACCTCACCGACGTGATCGGCAACCGACTGCATTCACCGGCGAAGATTGCGAAGCTCGTCGCGCTGGTGCTGCGGCTTCCCGGGAAGGCGGACGACGATCTCGCCGATGCGCGCTTCCCCGAGCGCGCTCGAAAGCTGGGACCGCGGCACACTCCGGTCCGCGATGCCGCAGCGATCCAGTTCCACTATGACGTCGGGAACGAGTTCTACAAGCTGTGGCTGGACAAGCGCATGGTCTATTCTTGCGCGTACTTCGAGACGCCGGCTGCAACGCTCGACGAGGCCCAGGAAGCGAAGCTAGATCACATCTGTCGCAAGCTGCGGCTGAAACCCGGCGAGCGAATGCTCGACATCGGCTGTGGCTGGGGCGGACTCATCATGCACGCCGCCGAGCACTACGGCGTGGACGCGACGGGAATCACGCTCAGCGAAAACCAGGCAGCACTGGCAAAGGAGCGCATCGAGGAGGCCGGTCTCGCCGACCGTTGTCGCGTCGCGATCCGCGATTACCGGACTCTCACTGCCGGCGACGGCTACGACAAAATCTCGAGCGTGGGAATGATCGAGCACGTCGGGCTCACCCATCTGCCGGTGTACTTCCAGTCAGCCTACCGCGCGCTCAAGGGCGGCGGCCTGTTTCTCAATCACGGCATCGTCAGCCTCAGAGAGGCCCGTCCAAAATCGGTGGGCAAGAAAATCTTCGACAAGTTCTGGAAGGCTGACGCGTTCATCGACACTTACGTGTTCCCGGATGGGAAGCTCACTGCAACCGCGGCCGTCGTCAGGGCAGCCGAGGCGGCGGGCTTCGAGGTGCGTGACATGGAGAGTCTGCGCGAGCATTACGCGATGACGCTGCGGCACTGGGTGAAATCCCTGGAGGACAAGAGTCGCGATGCCACCGCGCTGGTCGGCCAGCACACCTTCCGCGTCTGGAGACTGTACATGGCGGCGTCCGCAAATGCGTTCGCGACCGCGGGCATCAATGTCGTCCAGACACTTCTCGCGAAGCCCGACGCGCAAGGTCGCTCGATGATTCCCCTGACGCGTGAGGACCTTTACGCCGACGCCTGAGTCGTTCGACGGCGCGAGGTGCTAGATTGCACAGACATTTCGCGCCGGAGAAGGGAATGGCAGTCAAAGTCGCAGCAAAGCCCGACCGCAGGTACCTGCAGGAAAAGAGCGGCGCATTCAGGCCGATCGAG
>CAMLDY010000127.1 GCA_946478895.1 uncultured Gemmatimonadota bacterium | reverse complement strand
AAAGCCCGACCGCAGGTACCTGCAGGAAAAGAGCGGCGCATTCAGGCCGATCGAGAACCTGAGCATCACCGCCACGACGCCGGTATATCCGGCTGTCCTCCATAAAACACGCCGCACCATGATCCTCGCCGACGATCACACTCACGCCGTCGTCGCGCTGGACAAGGAGATGCTCGTCTCGCGGAACGACGCCCTCGGCGCCGTGCTCATCGCCTACAGCGAGCCGACCGCAGAGACGTGGAAGGCGCTGGAGCAGCACATGGAAAGCGAGCGCACCATCGCCGAGAGCGCGCGCGAAGCGAAAGGGAAAGCGCTGCTGGCGCGGAAGAAAAGAGCAGCAGAAAACCGGTAAGCAATGCGGGTCAGACTACCGACGCTGATGCTATTGGCGTCCGCAGCCGCGCTGATTGGTTGCGCGCCGCCACCACCACCCCCTCCACCACCGAAACCAGTAGTTCCGCCGCCGCCGACGGATACCGTCAAGGTTCCGCTGACCGATCTGTCGACGCGCACGTACTACGGACACGTCGGTGGGCTTTATCCCGGCGGCGCCAACTTTCCGCCGCCCGAGCACGACTCGGCGGCGCGCGCGCGACGCAATCAGATCAAAGCCCTCGATGTGAATGGAGATGAGAGTCCGTTCGGCAAGTACGTCCTGCTCGCGATCGGATCGACCAATGCGACTCAGGAATGGTGTTCGGCGAGCTCGGCGCCGCCGTGCGCGGCGTGGACGTTCATGGCGCGCGCTGCCGCTGATCCGTTGGTCAATCACTACGCGATGGTGATCGTCAACGGCTCTGCCCCGGATCAGGGCGCGCCCGAGTGGGCATCCCCGACGTCCGCCAATTACGATCGCATCAAGGTCGGCCGCCTCGCGCCGCTCGGACTTAGCGAAAATCAGGTGCAGGCAGTGTGGCTCGATCTGTCGGATCCGAAACCAGTCGGATCCCTTCCGACCGATTCGGCGGATGCGAATGCCCTGCTTACCAATCTGGGCCAGACGGTGCGTGCGCTGCGCGCGCGGTATCCGTACCTGCGGCTGGTGTTCGTCTCGAGTCCGATCTACGGTGGCTATCCGCTCGCGCCCCTGAGTCGCGAGCCCTTCGCTTACGAAAGCGGGTTTGCGGTGAAGTGGCTGGTCGAGTCGCAGATCAACGAGATGAAAGGTCAGCCGCCCGATCCGCGCGCGGGAACCCTCGACTACGTCAAGAAAGCGGCGCCGGTGATTTTATGGGGACCCTACTTGTGGACCGCCGGCGACACGCCGCGATCCGATGGATTGGCGTGGCTTCGCACCGACTTCGAGGCGGACGCAATCCATCTCTCGAAGGCCGGCGAGACCAAGGCAGCGGACAAGCTGCTGGATTTTTTCAAGAATTCGCCGTACACCCGCTGCTGGTTCGTCAACGGCGGCACTTGTTATTAGTCATGGAGGTTTGACATGCCCCTCGTTCAAATGCAGGAGCTGCCCGACGATTCCCGCGTCTGGGTGTTCGGCGCCGACAACGATCTCGGCGAAGGCGCCGCTGATCTGATGCTCCGCGAGGTCGACCGCTTCCTCGCTGACTGGCACGCCCACGGCTCGCCGCTCACGTCGGCGCGCGACTGGCGCTACAACCGATTCCTGACGATTGCCGTCGATCAATCGACCGCCGGCGCTTCCGGCTGTTCGATCGACGGACTGTTCCGATCTCTCAAGGCGCTGCAGCCACGACTTGGCGCCAGCCTCGTCACGAGCGGACTCGTTTTCTATCGCGACAAAAAGGGTCGCATTCAATCCGTCGATCGCGAAGCGTTTACGGCGCTCGGCGACGAGATCACCCCAAAGACAAAAGTGTTCGATCCGACCGTCAGCACGCTCGGTGAATGGCGGGCGAGATTCGAGCTCAACGCTGAAGACTCGTGGCACGCCAGGCTCATCGGTCAAAAGCAGCCGGCGTGAAGACCCACACCAGCTACCTGACCTTCAATACGAAGAAGCGCCAGGAGATCATCGACATCACCGACGAGGTGGAGAAATGCCGCGCCGCCGCGGGGATCGTCGAGGGATTCGTGCTGGTGTCGGCGATGCACATCTCCGCGTCGGTGTTCGTCAACGATCATGAGTCCGGTCTGTGGCAGGATATTCTCGACTGGCTCGAGAATCGAATCGCGCCGTGGTCACCCGATGACTACCGCCACAACAGTGGGACCGGCGAAGACAATGCCGCGGCTCACTTACGATCGCTGACGGTCGGGCACGAAGTCATCGTGCCGGTGACGAAAGGGAAGCTCGATTTCGGGCCGTGGCAGCGCGTGTTTTACGGCGAATGGGACGGGCAGCGCCGCAAGCGGGTGCTGCTCAAGGCGATGGGGGAGTAGCCTCGGTTCGCTGCACCGCTTCTTCGGCGCCGATGAAGCCGATGCGGCTGTGGGTGCCATCGCAGAACGGTTTCACCACCGAGCCGCCGCAGCGACAAAGCGAGATCCACGTCTTGCCCTCGGGACTCGTCTTGCGGCGGTTTTCCGGAACGGCCACTGCATTGCCTTCATGATCGACGAGATTCACGTCGCCATAGATGCGGTACGGGCCGTTCTTGCGAATCTCGATAGTTACATCCGCCATTTACTCTCCTGATTCCGTTTTCGGTGCGTAGACTCGCACATAGTCGACCAGCATGGTTGCGGGAAAGATGGCGTCCGAGCGCGGGTCGCCGTCGAAGTGGCCACCTACTGCGAGATTGAGAATAACGAAGAACGGCTGGTTGAGGATCGGCTTCCCGTATTTCTCGATCTGATCGCGGGTCACGACGTAGTGCACCTCGTCGTCGACGAAGAACCGCGCCTGCGCAGAATCCCACTCGACCGCGAAGGTGTGGAAATCGTCGGTCAGTTTGCCCGGCAGGAGAGTGTGCCGGTGCGCGAACGGAGTGTCGCCCGAGTATCCCGGTCCGTGAATCGCCGAGCTCGAGGTGGAGACCTCACTGCCCTTGTTCTCCATTATGTCGAGCTCGCCGCAGTCGGGCCATGGCGTCACCGGACTTCCGTGACCTAGCATCCAGAACGCGGGCCATAAACCCTGGCCGGGGGCGAGCCTGATACGTGCTTCGACGCGGCCGGGAGATGCGAGCATCTTTCCGCGGGTGGTGATCTTCGCCGACGTGTACAGACACGGGCCGTAGTAGCAGTGCAATCCCGCCGGCGCCTGTCGCGCGGTGATCACGAGCTGGCCGTGACCGTTGAGCGAGATGTTCGAGGCGTCGTCTGAGTAGTACTCCTTCTCGTTATTGCCCCAGCCGCAATTCTGGGACGGGCAGCCGTCGGCGAGATCGTAATTCCACTTCGTGCGGTCGACGCCAGCGCCGGCAGGCCCGTCGAACTCATCGCTCCAGACCTCCCTCCATCCCGACGACGTAGCCGGATCCGTCGACGGAGTGTGCGCCGCACACCCGAGTACCATCGCGATTGCCACCAATGTAGGGCTGACGAGGGATGCAAGAGACGTATTCACTTTTTCCCGCCGCGCAGCTCGGTGACCCTGGTTTTGACGATACGCTTGATGAACCCGACCGGCAGCGGCTCATCAAGCGGAAACTGAATCGTTCCCCTGGAAGTCTTGTAGCGCCTTAGCTCGGCTGCGAACGCGCGCCTGATTTGTCCGGTGAGAGGATAGACGCTGACGTGGTGCGCCCACGCCGCGTAATAAATCAGCGGTCGTCCATCGAGCCTGAGGGTCGGAATTCCGTAGCTGATCGTTTCGACTGCGTCCGCGGGTGCCGCCGCCCGAATGGCCGATCGAAGATTACGAAACGCGGCGCGCGATTGCCTCGGCGCTGAGCCGGCATATGAGCGCACCGCTACTGCTGAGCTTCCGCGGCCCTTTGTTATGGCCGCTTTCGGGCGGCTCCCGGAAGGTTTTCGACGGAGGGAAGAACCCTGCTTGAGCTTCATTCTGCAACGTTGCGCACGAGCTTCTACGCCCCGCAAGAAGGCGAAAAAAATGCTCGCACAACTGTTTATAAAGTTGTATTTTGGTAGTCCAACAAAATAGGTACGGTGACCCTGGCGGAGCGGACTAGTCCACTCCGGTAGTCCCGCACGTCCATAGCCTTTTGGGCCACCCAAGCACAGGAGCAGAGCATTGAAGCTGAGCGATTATCTGAAGCAGGGACTGGTTGGTGCCGCCGGCCTCGTTCTCGTGGGAGCGCATTTCGTCCCCGGAACGGACCAGCAGCACTCGGCGTTCTTTGGCGCCGCGCCCGCACTCGCGGCCGCCCCTGCTCGGGCGACTGCTACTGCCAGCAAGAACGGCCTCGTCGAAAAGACGACCGCTGCAGTCCAGGCTTTTGCCGCCGCCGTGCGGCCGCTCAGTCATCCAAAGGCGCTCGAGCTGGCTTTCCACAGCTTCTTCGCATTCCAGGCGGCGCACCCCGACGAGGTGAAGAAGCCGCTCCTCTACTTCGTCGACTATGGTTTGCCGAGCACTCAGCCGCGCGGGTACATCTTCGACATGAGCTCACTGTCGATCATCGAGGGACCGTTCACGGTCGCGCACGGTCGCGGATCATCTTCTGGTCAATATGGCGTCCCGACTCACTTTTCCAATGCTTCGGGCAGCGCATCGACGTCGCTCGGACTCTATGTCGCAGAAAACACGTACGAGTTCACCGGTCACACCGGTGGGCATACATACAGCTCGGTGGGCCTGCGCCTCAAGGGAGTCTCGGGCGATTTCAACGACAACGCTTTTTCGCGCGGAGTCGTCGCGCACGGCGCGCCTTACGTGACCTCGACGCGTGCCGGCCGGAGTGAAGGCTGCCCGGCGATGGAGCAGTCGCGCGCCAATCGCGTTTTGCCCGAGCTGGCGAACGGTGGAATGGTGTTCCTGTTCGCGCCGGATCAGAACTGGATGGCCAACGATCCGTGGGCTTCGACGTCGGCGGTCGAGTAACCAGCCGAATGGCCGCCGGGGCGCGCGTCGTCCCGCTTCGGCAGGTTTAAAGCTCGATGCTGCTGAGCAGCATGTCGTGGGGCCACTGATCGACAAAACCGTTCTGCCTCAGCACTGTGGCGACCTGCGCCCAGTGACGAATCCCGTGCAGAAAGACATTGGCGGCGATCTTGTGTTTGGTCGCGGTGACCGTACCTGCGGTCATTGTCGCAAAGGACAGCGTTTTGCCGAGGTCGTCGTTTGATGTATTCGTCAGAAACTCGACGAGCTGACTGCGCGCGTGCTCACCGAGCTCGAAGACTTCATCGACGGTGCGCTGCGTGAATTCGTCGGGATGGGAAACCGGCTGCTCCAGCAGGCGCTGGGCATAACGCAGCTCCACGCCGAAGATGTGAAGCACCAGTCCGCCGATCGTGGCGGTGCGGCCGGTGGCAAAGGGCAGTCGCCACGCATCGGGGTGGTCGGTGAACCACGCGTGCCAGCGGTGCTGCTCGCCGGATGTCAGCTCCAGAAAATTGTCAAAGCTGAGCGCGCAGCGGGTCATTTGCTCAGACGCGGAAATGGTCGGCGCGCCAGTTCTGAATTGCGCGCTTGATGTCGGTGCGAGTCCTGAGCTCTCCGCTGAGGGCGCGGCGGGTGAGCTCCGGCACCTCTTCGTCGGACGCGAACCGCAAGCCGATGAACTGACCCGGTGTGAGCCCGTCGATCCGGCCTCGGAGATCCAGCGGGAGAATCCGCTCGAGCCGGAGCCGTTCCTCGAGGCGAATCACCCGATCCTGGGCGCGAAGCGGCATCGTTCTGGAGAACAAAATTCCCAACAGCAGCGCGATCGCGACTATTACGACCCAGGCGTTGCTCAGGCTCGGCGCGCGCGCGAGTCGCACCGCTGTCACGAGGACGTTCGCTGCGAGAACCGGAAGCACGAAGAAGTGCCACGCGGGGACGAAGCGGCGATGACTCGCGCGGGTCTGAGTCGGGTTGGTCACCTCTGCTGCTCCTTCTCGAGAGCTTCGCGGGCGTAGCGTTTGAGTCGCGCCACCATCGCGTTCAACCCTGGCTCGCGCGCGGCAAGGCCGATGCTTTCCATCACTGTGCTGACGAAATCGGTCGGGATGCCAAGAGTAACGGATGGCGGCTGATCGTTTACCGCGCCGAAAATGATTGCGAGGACGGCCGCGATGGTCGGCGACTGGCGCACGTTGAGGTCGGCGTAAAAATGCATTTTGCCGTCGCGCATCTCGGGAACGATGTCGACGCGCGTCTGGCACTCCGGAACGTTGAAGGCACCGCGGTCGATGTCGTTGAACCGTTCCGGAAACGGCTCGAGCTTCTTCGAGTACTGGACGAGCGCCTGCATTTTCTCTTCGCGGCCCATCGAGCGAAAGAGTCGCAGCACCCGATCGATCGACGGCGGAATCCCAACAGCGGCGGGTGCGCTCTCCATGCGGGCAATCTAATTAGCTTTCACGCATTCAGATCATCACACGCATGGAGCAAAGGATGCCAACGAGAAAAGCCACCGCCGTCTGGGAAGGCGGGCTGAAA
>CAMLDY010000126.1 GCA_946478895.1 uncultured Gemmatimonadota bacterium | reverse complement strand
GTCGCAATCGAGGTCGAAGCGCGGAGGACGTCGACGACCGCCACGAGGCGGCCCGCCAGATCGCCGGGCTTGACCTGCCCCGGGGTAAAGAAGACGTCAAGGTGCACCGACAGGCTCCTTCATCAGCTCACTCTCGCGCTCGAGGAACTTGGTATCCACCGCGCCGTCCTGGAAATGCTTATTGGCCATCACCCGCGCCAGAAACGGAATTGTCGTGGTCACCCCTTCGATGATGAAGCTCTCCAGCGCGACCTGCATCCGGCGCAGCGCTTCCTGGCGATCGCGCCCCTGGCAAATGAGCTTCGCGAGCAGCGAATCGTAGAACGGAGGGACGCTGTAGCCCGCGTACACATGGGTGTCGAGCCGGACACCGGGGCCGCCCGGCGGATGAAAAACGTCGATGCGTCCGGGTGACGGCTGGAAATTCCGCGCCGGGTCCTCGGCGTTGACACGACACTCGATGACGTGCCCGCGGCGCTCGACCGGCGATTTGACCGAGAGCTTGGCGCCGCTGGCCACGCGGATCTGCTCCTTCACCAGATCGACGCCGGTGAGCATCTCCGTCACCGGGTGCTCGACCTGGATGCGGGTGTTCATTTCCATGAAGTAGAACGATTTGTCCTCGTTGAGCAGCATCTCGATGGTGCCGGCGCCGACGTAGTCGATCGCCTTGGCGCCCTTCACCGCCGCTTCGCCCATCTTCTCCCGCAGCTCCGGCGTCATCGCCGGACTCGGCGCTTCCTCGATCAGTTTCTGATGTCTGCGTTGCACCGAGCAGTCGCGCTCGCCGAGGTGGATGACGTTGCCGTGGCGATCGCCCATGATCTGGAACTCGATGTGCCGCGGCCGCGACAAATACTTCTCGATGTATACTTCGCCGTTGCCGAACGCAGAAAGAGCCTCGGAGCGGGCCAGCTGAAAAGAGCGCGCGAAATCGTCGGGCTCGGTGGCAACGCGCATTCCCTTCCCGCCACCGCCCGCCGCGGCTTTGATGATCACCGGGAATCCGATATCGCGCGCGAATTTGAGCGCCTCGTCGGGATCCTCGACGCCGCCCGGAGTTCCGGGGATGATCGGCACGCCCACTTCCATCATCGTCTTGCGCGCGGCGGCCTTGTCGCCCATGACGCGGATCTGCGACGGCGTCGGTCCGATGAAGTTGATGTTGGATGCGATGCAGGTTTCGGCGAACTCGGCGTTCTCGGCGAGAAAGCCGTAGCCGGGATGGATCGCGTCGGCGCCGGCGATCTCGGCGGCGGCGATGATGCGCGGGATGTTGAGGTACGACTCGCGCGCTGGCGCTGGCCCGATGCAGACGTCGTCGTCGGCAAACCGTACGTGCAGCGACTCGCGGTCGGCCTCCGAGTAAACCGCGACGGTCTGGATCCCCAGCTCGCGGCAGGCGCGGATGACGCGCAAGGCGATCTCGCCGCGATTGGCAATCAGGACTTTGTTAAACACGGACGATCAATGGGTGCAATCGAATCCCTGGACGCTATGTGCTCAAAGAGTTGGTACGAAAGCTAATTGGAGCGGATTCTGGAACCTACTCGCTCACTGGCACCCCTAGTCCTAAAGGTGGCAGGTGGGAGAGGTGCACAGAGATGCGCTGGTAGCAGTTGTTCTACTCGCCTTCTCGCTGCGTCACGCCACTATAGAACGCGCCGGACAAGCCGACTCACTGCGCCTCTGACCATGTCTCCCACCTGCCACCTTTAGGACTCTGGATGCCAGCCGACAGCGCAGAGGTCTCGGAATCCGAAGGCCTCAGGTCAGGTGACTTCCTGCTTGACGGTGTCCCATGATGTGTCGGAGCTTGCCGCGATGCCCTGGGCGCGCAATGAGAACTCGGCGGGATTGGTCGCCGCCGCGAGAGCGTCGTCGTACGAGATCACGCCCTTGTGGTACCAGTTCATCAGCGACTGGTCGAAGCTCTGCATGCCGTAGGGTACCGCGCCTTCCTTGATCAGCTGCGGGATGCTCATCGCCTTGGACATGTCGCGCATCTGGTCGCGCACCGCTTCCGTATTCACGAGAATCTCCGCGGCGGGAACGCGCCCCTTCTTGTCGGCGCGACGCACGAGGCGCAGCGAGATGATCGCGCGCAGCGCGGTCGAGAGCATGTAGCGCACTTCGGTCTGCTGGTGGGGCGGGTAGAACGACAGGATGCGGTTGATGGTCTGGGTCGCGTCTGTGGTGTGGAGCGTCGAGAAAACCAGGTGACCCGTCTCCGCGGCCTTGAGCGCCGTGTCCAGGGTGTCGAGATCTCGAATCTCACCGACCAGCAGAATGTCGGGGTCCTGACGCAACACGCGCCTGAGCGCCTGGGCGAAGCTGTTGGTGTCGGTGCCGACCTCGCGCTGGTTGATGCTGCTCTTGATGTCGCGGTGCAGGAACTCGATCGGATCTTCGATGGTGATGATGTTCGCCTGGCGGTTCTGATTGATGTAGTGGAGCATCGATGCCAGCGCCGTCGATTTTCCGGAACCGGTGATTCCAGTCACCAGAATCAATCCGCGCGGCATCAGCGCGATCCGCTCGCAGACCTCTGGAAGATTGAGCTCGGCGATGGTCTTGGCCTGAAACGGAACGGTACGCAGCGCGTAGGCGATCGTGCCGCGCTGCTGGTAGGCGTTGACGCGGAATCGGCCAATGCCCGGGACCGCCAGCGCAAAGTCCGACTCCTTCTGCTCCGAGAACTCCTTGATGTTCTTCGGCGCCATGATCTGCTCGGCGAGGCTGCGCAGATCTTCCTGCTTGAGCGCCGGCATCTCCAGCGCGGTCATGTGCCCATCGACGCGGAGCGTCGGCGGACGGCCGACCTTGAGATGGAGGTCGGATGCGTTCGCCTGGATCATGTGCTGGAGCACCGACTTGTAGTCGAAGGATCCGGCGTGAGACGAGGTTGAAGGCGTCAGCGGAGCTGGTTTAGGCGCCGGCGGATTCAGTTTTTCAGCCATTCGGATCAATACGGAATAGGACCTGGCCGTACTCGACGGGGTGAGCGTTCTGGGCGTTGATCTCCTTCACCACTCCGTCGAACTCGGACTCGATCTCGTTCATGATTTTCATCGCTTCGATGATGCAGAGTATCTGGCCTTTGCTGATGCGGTCACCAACGGCGATGTAGGGTTTCGCTCCCGGCTCGGGCGCACCGTAGTACGTCCCGACCATCGGCGACTTGACCTCCAGATACTTAGACTTCGCTGCCTCGGTTTTGGGCACATCTGCGCCCGCCGCCCCCGATTCCGGGGCCTGCACGGGGGCCGGAACCGCCGCCGGCGGCAGCAGGGCGGGCATCGTCATCGGCGCGGCCATCTGCACTGCCCCGCGCTGCTGCGGCGTCTTGGAAATCCGGATCTTCATCCCCTTGTCGGACGAGATCTCGATCGAATCGACACTCGACTCGTCCAGCATTTCCACGAGCTTTTTTACGTAGCGGAGGTCGATCATAAGCAGAATGAGGGATGGGGGGTGCGAAAACCGCGAAGGCGGGAAGCGGGAACCGGGACGCGGGACGCTCGAAGCGTTTTGACCGTCGGCTTCATCCCACCTCCACCAGATCGCGCGTAAAGTCAGTGAGAATCTCGGGGCCGGTGGATGACAGATAGACATCGTCCTCGATCCGGACGCCGCCCCAGCCGGGCTGATAGATGCCGGGCTCGATGGTTACGACCGCATCCCGACCGAGCGGAGCCTCCACTGTCTTGGCCAGACGGGGCGCCTCGTGAACCTCGAGGCCTAGCCCGTGACCGAGGCTGTGGCCGAAAGCGTCGCCGTAGCCGCGATCCTCGATGTAGCGCCGCGCCAGTCCGTCGGCCTCCTGGCCCTTCATGCCGGCCCGTACCGACGCGGAGGCGACCGCGTTCGCGTGGCGCACGATCTCGTAGATCTCGCGCTGCTGCGTCGACGCACGGCCGATCACGACGGTACGCGTAACGTCCGAGCAATAGCCTTTGTACTGCGCGCCGAAGTCGAGAAGCAGCAGATCTCCTTTTTCGATCACCCGCGACGACGCGCGCGCGTGTGGCAGCGCCGCGCGCGGGCCCGACGCCACGATCGCCGAAAACGGGAACTCCTCGCAGCCCTCGTCGCGGAGCGCGTGCTCGAGAATTCCGGCGACGCCCAGCTCCGTCATCCCCGGCCGGATTTCCCTGAGCGTCTTGGTCAGCGCGGCGATGGCGATCTTGCCGGCGTGTCTGATCAACGCCACTTCGTCGGGATCCTTCGATTCGCGCAAAGCTTCGACCAGGTTCACCTGCGGCCGCCACTGCCAGCGAGCGCCTTCGGTCAGCAGACGCTGGAAATCGCGGTGCAGCAGATGCGCCGACTCGAATCCGACGACCTCGATGCCGCTCAGAGTCGAACCCAGATTCCACAGACCGGACCAGAGGCTCTGCTGCTCGATGCGCACGCTCGCGATGTCGCCGACTTCGTCGCGCACCTGGGTGTCGTAGCGGAAGTCGGTGATGAAGTGCAGATCGCGCTGAGTCACGAGCACCAGCGCGCTCGACCCGGAGAACCCGGTCAGATAGCGCACGTTGGGAAGACTGGTGAGCACCAGTGCGTCGATGTGCGCGGCGGTGAGCGATTCGCGCAGCGCGGCGATCCGCGCGGGACGGCGGTCAGGCATTGACGGTGGACTGGAGCTTTCTGACGAGACCACGCAATGCGAGCTCGTAGCCGTAGGTGCCGAATCCACAGATCACTGCCAGCGCCGCTTCGGCGAGCGTGGAGTGCCGCCGCTCGGGCTCGCGCGAATAGATGTTGGTGATGTGGAGCTCGACGAACGGCACCCGCACTCCGACCAGCGCATCGCGAATCGCGAGGCTCGTGTGGGTGTACGCGGCGGCGTTCACCACCGCGCCATCGACACGTCCGCGCAGCGCCTGCACGGCGTCGACGATCTCGCCCTCGCCGTTGTGCTGCGAGAAAGTCAGCTCGGCGCCCAGCTCCTTCGCGACCCTCAAGAGTCGCGACTCGATGTCGGCGAGCGTTTCGGTCCCGTACAACTCAGGCTCGCGAGTGCCAAGGAGATTGAGATTGGGGCCATTGATGACGGCGATCTTCACTCGCCGGTCAGCCCGTCGAGCCAGGCCCTGAATTTGGCGACGTCTTCCTCGGATTCCTGCGCGGCGGGAATGCGCTGATTCATGCGCGGCGTCGGCATTGGCGGTGTCGGAGGCGTCGGCCGCGATGTGCCGGAAGTTCCGCTGAACGCGCCGGCGAGGCGCGACGCAGCACGGCTGTCGGCAGGGTTCACGGTGGCGCCGGCAAACACTGCGTCGAGCGAGGCGCTTGTCGGCGCGCCGCCCATCGGCACGCTCGGCTGCGATGCGGCGGGTGCTGCACCGGTATTCGTGGGACGCGGCGCTGGCGCCGGTGGCGCTGAGCTCGCGCCGTAGGTTGAGCTCTGCGCGGTGTTGCCGTATCCCGCCGTTGAGTTCCCCGCCGTGCTTTGCGGCGCCGTCCGCGGTGGCCGTCGTCTGCCGAGGGTTGCAAAGAATTCGCGGATCGACGGCTGTCGGGGGGCGATGTCTACTCGTTCAGCGCGAGGCTCGTCGCGAACAGGCGATTCGATCGACTCGCGCTCGCGGGGCGGAGCGGGCGGGGGCGCCAGCGGCGGCGGCGGCGGCGGAGAATCGACCGGCGTGCGATCGAACCGTGGCGCTTCCTCGGACTCTGCGCTGCGTTCCGGCGTTGGAGCCTCGATGGAAGGAGCTCGCGGTGCGGGCGGTTTCGGAGTTTCAACTGGTGCCGGCTCGCGTTTCGATTCCATCTGCTGCGGAGCCGTGGACTCCTTGCGCGGCGGCGCCGCGTCGCGGTGCGGTCGCTCGATGGGCGCCGGTTGCGGTGAGGCGGCTTCGACTGGCGGGGGTTCCGGTTGCACTCGGTGGACGGCCGCTGTCTCTGGGTGCGCGGCCCGATCCTCGGCCTCGATCTGGGCGATCCGATCCTTGAGCGCCTGATCGCCGGGACGCGCCTCAGCGAGCTGGTAGTAAACTCTGAGCGCTAGCTGTCTGTATCCCTGCTGCAGGTAGAGCTGCGCCATCGTCTCGTTGACGAATGGCTCGGGCGCCGGTCCGGAGAACATCCGGTCTTCCTTGCGCTCGTGCACCGTCGCGCCCGGCGGAGGCGTCCAGGTGTCCAGCGCTTCTTCGTCGTCGGAGCGCGTGCCGGTGGCGCCGGCGAGCGGAGCCGGCGGGGGCGCTCCCTTCAATCCTTCGGTGCCCACGGGGACTTTTTCCGCGGGCTCCGTACCACGCAAGCCTTCGGTGCCCATCGGCTGAGCCGGCGTCTTTGCGAGCGAGCGCAAATCTTCGGCGCCGATTTTTCCCGTCGGCTCGACACGACTCTCCAAACCTTCCGCACCAAGTCCGATTTCGATCTCGGCTTCCGGCGGCGGCGGCGGCGCTTCGTCTGAAGTCTCGACCGGATAGTGTCGCTCGAGACCCTCAGGCGGAGCAGCGTCGGTCCCGGTGGATCCAGCCTGCTCCGTCACCGATTCGGGCGCCGATTCCGCGCCCGCCTCAATGGACTCTCTGCCGCCGCTGTCCTCGCGCGCCACCGGCGAGACGTCGCGCGCCACCGGCGAGAC
>CAMLDY010000125.1 GCA_946478895.1 uncultured Gemmatimonadota bacterium | reverse complement strand
GGCGATCGAGCAAACGATCTCGGTCGCGGTGCAGCTGTGGGGATTGCGGAGGTCGAGGTGCGAGCCAGGGCCGGACAATACGGCGCTTGCTTTAGTGCACAATAGGATAGGGCATTAGACGACGGCAAAAGAAGACTACCGGCGGGCCGGCTCGAGGCCGCGGGCTCGTATCCTAAATGCTAAAGAAGACTACCAGCCAGGAGCTTCGAGCGGAGCAGCCGGCGGCACCGAGCACGTGTTGGATGAACAGCGTGGCTTGGCTCCGAGTGCTGTTTCCAAAAAGAAGCTCGGAGCCGCCCGCTGCTCCGCCCATCGCTATTAGCTGGTAGTCTTCAGTGATACTTAAGATTCAGCCCGCAGCCGCGGGCCGGCCCGCCCCCCGCCGCCCGCCGGTAGTGTCTTCTTTTGCCGTTCCCCTTCTAAGCGGACCTGTGCACCCCGACCGCGATATTCCGCCAGCGTCCCTGATTGAACCTCAGCACACTCAGAGCGCAGCGGGTCGCATGCCCGACGAGGATCGCGATCCAGATGTCGATCGGATGGAGGGTGCTGACCTGCTTGATGACGAAGCAGATGCCGAGCGGGACGACCATCTGCGAAACGATCGAGATGTAGAGCGGGCTCTTGGTGTCGCCGGTTCCCTGCAGCCCGCCGGTGTAGGTCAGCGCGGTGGCGATAAGCAGACCGGAGACGCTGAGCACGTGAAGTAGCTGGACACTAATCCGGACCACCACCGGATCGTTCATGCCGAAGATCTCGAGCAGCTGACGCGGGATCAGAAGAAACATTGCTCCCACGATCGCCGCGCTGGCAATTCCGATCCGCGCCGCGACGTGGACCGCCGCCGACGCGCGATCGGCCTTGCCTGCGCCGAGGTTCTGGCCGGCGATCGCCGCGGACGCGCCCATCAAGCCGACCGAAGTCCACGTCACCAGCGAGAAGAGCTGCGAGTAGCAGACCGCGAACGCCGCCTGCGCCGCCGCGCTCTGCTCGAGCGATCCGATAAATGCCAGCATCAGCACGCCGCCGATGTTCATCGCGATGCCCTGAAAGCCGGTCGGCAACCCGAAGCGGAACAGCGCACGGATAATCTCCCAGTCGAGTCCCCACCCACGACCGCGCGGGAACGAAACAACCCAGCCGCCCGTCCACAACTTCCAGAGCGAATAGACCGCGAGCAGTCCCGACGCGAGACTCGTCCCCATCGCCGCACCCTTGGTGCCGAACGCGGGAATCGGCCCGAGGCCGCGAATCAGAATCACGTTGAACACGACGTTGAGCACCGTGAGCGAGACGCCAAGTATCATCGGTGTCCGCGCATCGCCCGCCGAGCGCAACGCGCCGCCCAGCATGAAGAACACCAGCATGCCGCTGCTGAAGACGAAGGAGATGCGGAGGAACGGCAGCGCCTCGGCCTTCACCGCGGGCGCGGCGTTCACGAAGTCGAGCAGAGCCGGCGACGCGATGTAGCCGATCGGCGCCATGATCAGGAGCGCGATCCCGATCGCGGTGACGAACGCCTGATAGACGGTGCGATCGACCATGTCGTGATCGCCGGCGCCGGCGAATCGCGCGACCAGCACGCTCATCCCGCTGAACAACGACGAGATGAAAATCACGACGACGAGAAAGATCTGGGAGCTGACGCCGATCGCGGCGTTGGCCTGGTAGCCGATCAGGTGTCCGACCAGCGCCTGATCGACCATCGCCTGCAGTCCGCCGACGACGTTGGTGAGCATCGTCGGCCACGCCAGCTTCCAGACGGCGGGGAGCAGCGGACCCTCGACGATCGAGCGATCGTAGCGCCGGCGTTCGGGCCTGGTCGCGGACGCTCCTGCTTCCGGTGTCGCTGTGACCGGCGCGGTTACTTCGGTCAAGTGCGCAAATCCGACGGCATCATGGTCGCGCCTGTTTCCGCGGGTCTTCGTTCGACCTGGCGCGCTTGAGCAGCAGCTCCCGCTCGCGCGCATTCCGCGTCAGCGATGCGGCGCGCTCGAACTCGCCGCGCGCTTCGTCGTTGCGTCCGAGCTTCTCCAGCATATCGGCGCGCGCGGCGGGAACCAGGTGATAGCCCTTGAGCGCGGGCTCGTCGGCAATCGCGTCGATTATCTCGAGAGCGTCGGCCGGACCGAATGCCATTCCCACTGCTACCGCCCGATTGAGCTCGACGATCGGCGACGGAACCACTTCCGCGAGGGCGTCGTATAGCGACGCGATCCGCCGCCAGTCGGTTTCCTCAGCGGTGCGCGCGCGCGCGTGACACGCGACGATCGCTGCCTGGAGCGCGTACGGTCCGTTCGCGCCGCCCAGACGTTCGGCGCGCTCGAGAGCCGCGAGACCGCGCTGAATCAAGAGCCGGTCCCACCGTCCCCGATCCTGATCGAGCAGCAGGATCGGCTCTCCCGCCGCATTGGTGCGCGCGCGGAACCGCGATGCGTGGATCTCCATCAGCGCCACCAGTCCGTGGACTTCCGGCTCGCTCGGCGCCAGCTCGGCGAGAACGCGGCCGAGCCGCAGCGCGTCCTCGCACAACCCCGGACGCACGAGATCGTCGCCGGCGGTGGCGGCGTAACCTTCATTGAAGATCAGATAGATCACCTCCAGCACCGACGCGAGCCGCGACGCCAGCTCAGCCCCACGCGGCACCTCGAAGGGTACGTGGGCATCGGTGAGAGTGCGCTTGGCGCGCACGATTCTCTGGGCGATGGTCGCCTCGGGCGCCAGAAACGCGCGCGCGATCTCGTCCGTGGTGAGTCCGCCGAGCAGGCGCAGAGTGAGAGCGGCGCGCGCTTCGCGCGACAGGATCGGATGGCACGACATGAAGATCAGTCGCAGCACATCGTCGCCGATGTCGTCGTCGATCGCTTCCTCGAGCTCCCGCACCATCGCCTCCTGCCTGGTCTCCAGCTCGTGGCCAATCTCTTCGTGCTTGCGCTGGACGCGCTCCGCGCGCCGGAAGGTGTCGATTGCACGGTGCTTCGCCGTCGCCATCAGCCACGCGCCCGGATTGTCGGGTACTCCCGTCTCCGGCCACTTCTCGAGCGCGGCGAGGAGCGCGTCCTGCGCGAGATCTTCGGCGAGACCGACATCGCGCACGATGCGCGTCAGTCCAGCGATCAATTTCGCCGACTCAATTCGCCAGACCGCGTCGATCGCGCGGTGGGTATCGGAGGCCGTCACGGCCTCCAATCACACCACCTTCTTCCTCCGGTGCAAGGGGCGCGGCCCGATGCCTACCGGTTCGCGCCACTCGCGCTGAACTGATCCGCGCCAGTCCCGTCGAATGCCGGCGCATCGTGCATCAACCTGATTTCGCTCTCGCCTTCGCCGACGACCTGCAGAAAGCGCTTCGTCAGACGGACAGCCTCGTCCATGTCCCTCACCTGCAGGATCGCGTAGCCCGAGACCAGCTCCTTGGTCTCGGTGAACGGTCCGTCGGTGACGGTGAATTTCCCGTTGGCGTCGATGCTCACCCGCTTGCCCTTGGAGCTGTGCTGTAACCCATCGGTGGTGACGAGCACGCCGGCCTTCGAGAACTCCTCGATCAGCTCGCCCATCGCCGCCATCTCCTGCTCGGTCGGTGGGACGGTCGTTTCGCGGCCCGGCTTGTATAGCGTCATGATTCGCATTGGTGGATCTCCCTCGTTGATTTGACCGCCCGGTTATCGCTTCGCGCTTTTTTCCGCGTTCTTCTTCGTCATTTTCCCGATCTTCTCCTCGTACTCGCGCAGCTCCGGCGTGAACTCGGCGCCGAAATCCTCGGCCTCGAAGATCTGACGGATCTCGATCACTGATTCGCCGGTGGGCATCGGATTCGGGCAGCGCTTCACCCACTCGATCGCTTCGGCGAGGGACTTAACCTGCCAGATCCAGAACCCGGCGACGAGCTCCTTGGTCTCCGCGAACGGGCCGTCAACAACGGTTCTGTTCTTACCGTTGAATCTGACGCGCGCTCCCTTGGAGCTAGGCTGCAAGCCTTCGCCGGCGAGCATGATGCCCGCCTTTGCCAGCTCTTCGTTGTACTTGCCCATCGCGGCAAAATCCTGCTCGGTCGGCATCACGCCGGCTTCCGACTCCTTGGTGGCTTTCACCATCACTATGAACCGCGGCATCGTTGTCTCCCTTTCCGTTAAGAGTTTTCGCCGCGACTTTCGCGGCTCCTCGTCTTCTACCAGAGCGACGAACGGGCGCGGCGGAAATCGACACGCACCCGGAAATTTTTTTGAGACCTCTAAGTTGTTGCGGCCGCGCTACTTCTGATTTCGCGCTGCGCCTGGTCGGTCAGCGGCCGACGATAGCGAGGATGTTCCCGTCGGGGTCCTTGAACCACGCCGCCTTCATCGGGCCCATCACGTGGACGTCGCCCTTGAGCGTCGCGCCGGGCATGTCATAGTGCTCGAATACCACGCCTTTCGACTTGAGCGCTCGCACTTCTTCCTCGGTGTTGTCGACGGACCACGTCACCGCAGTCGCTTTGTTGGTTCCGGCGAACTGTGAGCGGTAGACGAGCAGCGTCGCGTTGCCGGTCTTGTATTCGACGACTTCGGGCTGCTCACTCGGAAGCGGCCTGAGGCCGACGCTGCCCTCATAGAATTTTCTCGCAACTCCGAGGTCGCTCACCGCAACGGTGGCGGTTGCATCTTTAGCTCCGAGCATCTCGACTCCTTGTTGTGCCGGTGATGCCCGCCGCCCACGTCGCGCTTGCATCGGCGATCTCGTTCATCACCTGCGCATCGGTTTTTCCGGACGACTTGAGCACGTGAAAGCTGTGGTCTGCGCCGTCGACCCAATGCATCTCCCAATTCGATCCCAATCGCTTCAGAACCTGTTCCATCAGGCTTTGTGTGCAGAAGGGATCGCGGGTGCCATTGAAGCAAATGACAGGAACTTTGATCGCGGGAAGGTGCGCGTCCCGAAGCTGATCCGGTTTGCCCGGTGGATGCAGCGGATAAGCAAGGAGTAGCAGCCCGTCGCAGTCGAATCCATCGGCGGCGAGCATCGATGCTGCCCTACCACCCATCGAGCGTCCACCGATCACCAGCGTGTCGGGCGCGAGCTCGTTGCGCACCCGCGCGACCACCGCCGCGTAACAATCCTTGAGCTTCGGCATCGGATCCGGACGACCAGACTTCTTTTCCTTGTACAGAAAGTTGAAACGCACCACCCCGAAGCCGCGCGCCCGCAGGGCGTTCGCGGTGCTCAGCACGCTGCGATCGTTCATGTTGCCACCCGCGCCGTGGGCGCAGATGCAGACCAGATCGCCGAGCGAGTCTCCGGTTGCCGCCTCGAAGACCGCCGAGGTTTCCTGATCACCGACAGCGACTCGCCATTCACCGCGCGCGTGTTGCCGTTCGCGTTGGGACATGGCTTCAAACTTATCATTCGGCCGCGAATTGCGTGATTCTTGCGCGCTTTATTCGAATGCGCCGCGATCGTCTCCGTTCAGTTGTTCATGTAGCGATCCCGCTCATTCTCACCGCGGCGTTTGCGGCTTGCGGCGCACCGGCGCGAGTTCCGATCGCGGCTGAATCCGGCGTCAGGCCCGTCATCCCGCCACCGAAGGAATCGATCGTCCCGGTGATCAACGTCGTCACCGCCAAAGGCTGGCGAGACGAGCACATGCCGGTCGCTGCTGACGGTCTGGCGGTGCGCCCGTTTGCGCGCGGGCTCGATCATCCGCGCTGGCTCTACGTTCTGCCCAACGGCGACGTACTCGTTGCGGAGACCAACGCCCCGAAACGGCCAGACGACGGCAAAGGCATAAAGGGATTTTTCTTCCGGCTCTTTCTCAGCAAAGGTGGCGGCGCAGTTCCCAGCCAGAACCGCATCGTCCTCCTCCGCGACACCGATGGCGACGGTGTCGCCGACGCGAAGTCGATCTTTTTGTCCGGACTCTACGCGCCGTTCGGGATGGCGCTGGTCGGCAACCAACTCTACGTCGCCAACAGCGATGCGATCGTTCGCGTCCCATACGTGAGCGGCGCCACTTCAATAACCGCCGCGCCAACAAAAGTCGTGGATCTCCCCGGCGGTCGGATCAATCACCACTGGACCAAGAACGTGATTGCCAGCGCCGACGGCTCGAAGCTCTACGCGTCCGTCGGCTCCAACAGCAACGTGGCCGAGAACGATCTGTTGCACGAGCAGGGACGCGCGGCGATCTGGGAGATCGATCGCGCGACGGGCAAACATCGCGTCTTCGCTACTGGCCTGCGCAACCCCGTCGGACTCGCCTGGGAGCCGGAGAGCGGAAAGCTCTGGGTCGCGGTCAACGAGCGCGACGAGCTGGGCAGCGATCTCGTTCCCGACTACATCACGTCGGTACGCGACGGCGGTTTTTACGGCTGGCCATTCAGCTACTACGGCCGGCACACGGACTATCGCGTCAGCCCGCAAAAGCCGGGTCTGATCGAGCGAGCGATCGTTCCCGACTACGCACTAGGTTCCCACACTGCCTCGCTCGGGCTGGCCTGGTCGGGTGCACGGGCACTGCCGGCGCGATTCAATCGCGGAATGTTCGTCGGCCAGCACGGCTCCTGGAATCGCAAACCGTTCAGCGGCTACAAGGTGATCTTCGTTCCGTTCGCTGGCGGCCGCCCAAGCGGCAAGCCAATCGACGTCCTGACGGGATTCATCAAGCCCAACGGCGACGCGATGGGCCGCCCGGTTGGCGTCGCGATCGACAAGTCGGGCGCGCTCCTCGTCGCCGACGACGTCGGCAACACCATCTGGCGAGT
>CAMLDY010000124.1 GCA_946478895.1 uncultured Gemmatimonadota bacterium | reverse complement strand
GGCTGCTTCGCCGGTGCCACGCCGTCCTCCTCTTCCGCGCTGCCTTCCTCTTCTATGGTAGCGGCGGACTGGCAGACCACCGGCGGCGATCCCGGAAACGGCCGCTACTCCCCGCTCGCCCAAATCAACCGCACCAACGTCGCCACCCTGCGCGTCGCATGGACGTACCATTCGGGCGACGGTGCATCACAGATCCAGGCGACGCCGATCGTGGTCGATGGTGTACTGTACACGACGACGCCGGCGCTCGACGTCGTCGCGCTGAATGCGGCGACGGGCGCCGAGCTGTGGAGATTCGATCCGTTCGCGAATCGTGAACGCGAAGGCCATGCGAATCGCGGAGTCGTGTATTGGTCGGACGGCGCCAAGCGCCGGATTTTTTTCTCCGCCGCGCGGCGACTGTATTCGCTCAACGCCGCCACCGGCCATCCCGATCCAGCGTTCGGTGACAGCGGCTGGGTCGATCTCGCCACTGGTTTGAGCAGAGACATCGGCGACGCCTACCTCGTCGCGACGAGCCCGGGTGTCGTGTACCGCGATCTTCTGATCCAGGGCACGAGGGTCGGCGAGGAAAAGGGGTCTGCGCCCGGCGACGTTCGCGCGTACGACGTCCATACCGGGAAGATCCGCTGGACATTTCACACCATTCCCCGCCCCGGCGAAATCGGTTACGACACCTGGCCCGCCGACGCGTGGAAAACTGCCGGCGGCGCGAACTCGTGGGCGGGGATGAGCGTCGATGCCGATCGCGGGATCGTCTATGTCCCGACCGGATCGGCGACGCCCGACTTCTACGGCGGCGCGAGACACGGCGCGAACCTGTTCGCCAATAGCCTGCTCGCGCTCGATGCCGCGACTGGACAACGCATCTGGCATTTCCAGACAGTGCATCACGATCTCTGGGACCGCGATCTTCCGGCCGCTCCGAATCTTCTGACGGTGACGCGCCACGGCAACCGCGTCGATGCAGTCGCGCAGATTACCAAGAGCGGGTTCGTCTTTCTCTTTGACCGCGCATCTGGTCAGCCTCTCTTCCCGATCGAGGAGCGTCCAGTGCCCGCGTCCGATCTGGTCGGCGAAGAAGCGTGGCCGACCCAGCCCATTCCATTGGCGCCCGCTCCGTTCGCTCGGCAGTCGATGGGCGAGACTGATCTCGCCGATCTGACGCCGAGCGCGCATGCGGCGGCGCTGGCTCGATTTCGCACGCTCAGGCACGACGGACTGTTCGCCCCGCCGAGCAAAGAGGGGACGGTCGTGCTGCCGGGCTTCGATGGCGGCGGTGAATGGGGTGGCGCGGCAGTCGATCGAGAGACCGGCGTGATCTACGTCAACGCGAGCGATGTACCGTGGATCGCGGCGATGCGGGAAGCGCGTGACACTTCCACATCAGCCGGTGTCCCGCGCACGGGTGAGGCGGTGTACGCTTCAACGTGCGCGAGCTGCCACGGCGTCGATCGACGAGGTATGGACCGTGCGCCTTCGCTCATCGGGATCGGTGGCCGTCTCTCGGCGCAGCAGATCCATCAGGTGATCGAGCACGGGCGGGGATTCATGCCTGCGTTTCGGCAGCTGCCTGAAGATGAGAAGGACGCCGTGATCGCTTATCTGCTCGATCGCGCCGATCCATCGAAGCAGGCCGTGACTCGAGGCTCGGCCGATTCCGACACGGGCGCGCCCGCTGCTGGTGCGCGTTACGAGTTTGTCGGTTACGAGCGGTGGCGGGACTCGAGCGGATATCCTGCGATCAAGCCGCCGTGGGGAACGCTGAGCGCGATCGATCTCAACACCGGTGCGTATCGGTGGCGAATCCCGCTCGGCGAGCACGAGGAGCTGAGCGGAAATGAGGTCAAACCGACCGGCGCCGAGCAATACGGTGGACCAATCGTGACGGCAGGCGGACTCGTATTCATCGCGGCGACCCAGGACGAGAAGTTTCGCGCCTTCGACAAGGCGACCGGCAAGCTGCTTTGGGAGACGACTTTGCCGGCCGCGGGTTATGCGACGCCAAGCACTTATTCGGTGAATGGCAAGCAGTACATCGTGATCGCGGCGGGCGGCGGGAAGCTCGGCACGAAATCCAGTGACACGTATGTTGCATTTACACTTCCCTGAGTGACACCCGGGCCGAAGCAATGGCGCGAGATCTGGATGATGTTTTCACGGCTTTATCGCGCTCGCCGTTTCGGCGGCGGTTTCGCCTGGGCGTGAGGGAGCAGGAATATCTGGAATCCAAAGGGATGGACACCGTTTTGGCGCATGCCGCGGACTTCATCGCGCACCGATTGGCGCCGGCCGAGCCACGGAACGACGGGAAGCAGACTCCTTTTCGCGGGCATCCGGTGTTCGTCGCGCAGCACGCGACTGCGACTTGCTGCCGCGGCTGCCTCGCGAAGTGGCACCACATCGAAAAGGGACGAGAGCTCACCGCAGATGAGCAGGCCTACGCTGTCGGAGTCATCGAACACTGGCTTCGCCGTGCGCACGACGACGCGTAACGGGCTCACTCGAACGTTGAGCGCTTGCTGAGCGTACTACGTTTCTCAAGCCGTGGCGCGGTTCGCCAGGGAGAAGGCCGGCGCAGTGGGTTCGACTCCCACGAAGTCAACGGGCGCCGGAGCTCTCTTCGGGTTCGACTCCCGGACGGCATCTCCGCATCGAAAGGGAGATGGACTGAGAGCGGCGACCGACACGAGATGAGCAAAATCCTCGGCGCGTGGACACTGTCAGTTGTCGCGCTCCTTTACGCTTGCTCGCCGGCGCCGGCAAAGGCGGCGGACCCATGCGCGGATCTCGCGCGACTGCCGGTCCAGAACACGGCGATCACGAGTGCGCAGGTCGTAGCACGCGGCGGATTTCATCTGCCGCCGGGACGGAAGCCGCCGGCGGAATTCTTTACCGGGTTCAACAATCTTCCCGCGTTCTGCCGAGTGGAGGCGACGATTTCGCCGTCGCGCGATTCGCGCATTCGCGCCGAAGTCTGGCTGCCCGTGTCTGGTTGGAACGGTAAGCTGCTCGGCGCCGGCAACGGCGGATTCGGCGGTACGATCGCGTACTACAGGCTCGGCGAAGCGATCAACAGCGGATACGTCGGCGCGTCGACCGATACGGGTCACGGAGGGGGCGCGCGCGATTCACGCTGGTCCGTTGGGCATCCGGAGAAGCAGACTGATTTCGACTACCGCGCCATCCATGAGATGACGACTCTCGCGAAGACAATGATCAGCGCGTTTTACACCCAGCCTCTCGCGCATTCTTATTTCGCCAGCTGCTCCAACGGTGGCCGGCAGGGATTGATGGAGGCCGAGCGCTACCCGACCGACTACGACGGTATCATGGCCGGTGCACCGGCGTACCACTACGGGTTTCAGACTTTCGTATCGGGGAAGCTCGACGCCTTTCGCGATCGCGGTGGGAAGCTGATCATCTACCATGGCGGCGCCGACAATCCCGAGGGCAGCGTCGACTACTACAAGAATCTGGTGTCGCGGATGGGCAAGCCGCGCGTAGATCAGTTCGCGCAGCTGTACCTCGTGCCCGGGATGGGGCACTGCGGCAGCGGCAACGTGCCCAACGACTTCGGGCAGTGGCTGCGGCCGACCGCGGACAGGCAGCACAGCATGCTGAAGGCGCTCGAGGGATGGGTCGAGACCGGGGCTGCGCCGACGGGCGTCATCGCGACGCAATTCAGGTCTGAAGGGGATGCGAGCAGCGGGGCTGTGCGGACGCGACTGCTTTGTCCGTATCCGGCGCGAAGTCGGGCGGCTGGCTCCTGCAAGGAGTCGGGGTGAACTGCAAATGAAGACTACCAGCTCATAGCGGTGGGCGGAGCGGCAAGGAGCTCCGAGCTCTTGGTTGAAGAAATCAAAACCGAGCTCAGAGCGGCCAGCCGCTCCGCTCACAGCCCCAAGCTGGTAGTCTTCTTTAGCACATAGAACTTGTAGGACTCTAACCTACACCACACTCTCTTCAGTCCTTACAGGGGCCGCCCGTCCGCACCGATACTCCCCCCGCGCGCGCGCCGGTATCGTAGGTCCTCACGACCGACCCTACCATCATGCGCAAATACATCGCATTCGCAATTGCCGCGGCCCTGAGTGCCTGTGGCGGTGACTCGAGAATCACGACGCCACCGCCGCCGCCACCTCCACCGCCGCCGACGGCGCTGCTGAAGGAAATCAACATCCCGCTGCTGCCGTCGCCGTTCTATAAGTTCGATTACGACGCGAACGGCCGAGTTGCCAGGGTAGAGTTTGCATCGGGCTTCCGGGTGTACACCGCGGTGTACGACGGTGACCGGCTCAGCGAGCTGCGAAACGACGCCGTCGGAAACAAGGACCGCGTGCAGTACCTCTACGACGACGCCGGCCACATCAGTAACGTCAACTACATCGATGCGGATGGGGTCACCTTCACCCGCATCTCGCTCGGCTACGAGGGCGCTCAGCTGGTGCTGCTCAAGCGCGAGCGCATCCTCAACGATGCGTTCGTTATGGACAAGATCTTTTCGATGATCTATGACGCGAACGGCAATCTGTTGGAGCTCGGCGAGCATTTTCCGGCGGTGCCCGGATTCCAGACCGAAGCGACTTTCGTCGATCTGTTCGAGAACTACGACGACAAGGTCAACGTCGACGCGTTCAGCCTGCTGCACGACGAGTTCTTCGACAACCTCGTGCTGTTACCGGGCGTAGTGCTTCAGAAAGGCAATCCGACGCGGGTGCTCCACCTCGGCACCGGCGACAACTATTCCATCGACTACACCTACACCTACGACGCCGGCAACAAGCCGCTCACCAAGATCGGCGCGCTGACCTACACCAACGCGCCGAAGGCAGGACAGACGCTGCAGCTGCGTTCCGACTTTTCCTACTTCTAGAGCGCGGGCGTCATCGCGACGCCGACGCCGCGCTCTCGAAGGTGGCCGTCATGACCGCGAACAGGAATTGATCGCCGGTCGCAGCCGGATTTCTGAAAACCAGATACACGTCGTGAACGCCATTCCTCGGTGTGAGCGCAACGCGCAGCGGCGACGGCGGCGCCTGGGCATCCGCGCTCGGCTGGATCGTCTCGCTCTCGCCGAGCAGAGGTCCGGTCGGCGAGTCGAGATGTACTTCAACCTTGCCGCCGAGCGCGTGGTACTGACTGGGCGCGAGTGCCATCAGCGTCACCGCCGAAACGCCGGTCAGGTCGAGCTGCTTCAACGCGACAGATCCACCGGACCTGTTCACGACCGTGATCTCGACCGGCATCCCCTCGACATTCTGCTTGGACACGCCCTCGGACAGCTCACCATCTGCGACCACGACGGTTGGCGAGCGCAACGCGACACTGCCCTCTCTCGTAATCGCAGGCATGTCGTGGCCGCCGCGATCGGTGTATTCGGCGCGGAGAACCAGCGCTCCCTTGGGCGCGGCGGCGTATTCCGCGGGCGGCGTGTACGTTCCGCTCGGCGGGAGCGAGGCGCCCGTCGTCTGCTGATCGGCGAGACTCAGGATGTAGTTCACCATCGCCGTCGATTGCGCTTCCGTCAGGGTCGGATGCGCAGGCATCACGACCTTGCCCCACACCCCTGTGCCACCCTCGCGGACCTTGCGTGCCAGTCGCGCCGTCACCGTGCTGTCGTGATATCTGCGCGCGACGTCGATGTACGCGGGTCCGATCGACTTCTGGTAATACTGGTGGCACGAGAGGCAATCACTGCCTTCGATCAGCGCTTTGCCGGTCTCGTGCGCGGCCGCGACGCCACTCGACGGAAGTCCCTCTTTCAGGAACTGGGTCGTGACGCTGACGCTCTGCGCCGTAATTCCCTTGCCCAGCGAGCCATCCTCACGATCGGTGACATTCACGGAATACCGCACCGGTACGCCGGGGAAGAAGAAGGTGCGATTACCGCTCACCAGATTCACCCCGACGGTCGGCGGCTCGTTGCCGGCGGCGATCGGGACCCTTGCCGTCGCGCTCGCGCCGTGGGGGTCCGTCGCGGTGAGCGAAGCGGTGTAGGTGCCCGGCTGAGTGATGGTAAACGATGGATTGGCGCCGTTGAGTCTGCGCACGACGCGTCCGTTCCGATCGGTGATGGTCCACGCGTAACGCAGGGAATCTTCGTCGAGATCGAGGGTGCCCGCGGAGCTGAGCTTGACGCGCAGCGGAAGCGCGCCGGCGTGTTGATCGACGGCAGCGGCGACGATCGGCTTCCGATTGCCGGCATTGTACTCGACGCGCACCAGGCGCGCGTCGGGATTGCCCTGGAACCACGCCGTGCCGTACTCGAGCAGGTACATGTCGCCGTTGGGCGCGAATTCCATCTCGATCGGCGCACTGAACTTGGCGTTCGGCATGAAGCGCTCCATCGAGACGAAGTCGCCGTTCGGCGCCATCGTCACCGCCATCACCCAATGGCGCATGAACTCGTATATGAAAAGCTTGCCGTCGTAGTACTGCGGGAACGGCCGCTCGGCACCGCGGAAATCGTCGCGATGGAACACCGGACCGGCAGCAGCGGCGCGTCCCCCGGAACCGACGATGGGAAAATCGGGAGACGCCGCGTACGGATACCAGATGAAAGCCGGGCGCGCGGGCGGCAGATCGTTGAGACCGGTGTTGTTGGGCGAGCGATTCACCGGATGCGCCGGATCGAACTTGTCGCCGGCAATGACGTGCGCGGAATCAACCCACGTCACCTTGTTGTACGCGTAGTTGTTGCCAACGAAGTACGGCCAGCCGTAGTTGCCGGCGGTGCGCGCCTGATTGAC
>CAMLDY010000123.1 GCA_946478895.1 uncultured Gemmatimonadota bacterium | reverse complement strand
TGCTTTCGCTTCCACGCAGCTGGGCGTTCTCGCGCTGGGCGGCTTCGGTGGCAGCACGCTCGGCAGCGGCATTGTTGTTCGGCGTTGGCGCTGCAGCAACTTTGTGCCGCGAGCATGCACTCGCGACGGCAGCGAACGAGAGTAACGAAATGGAAAGAAATGTTTTTGTGCGCATGGTCCCCAAGGCCTGATAAGATTCGTTTAGAGGACGATTCAGACGGCGATTTGGCTACCCCGGCCGCTAACGTCCACGCTCGCTTTGATTTAGCGACTCAGTTCCCCGCAAGAACACGTCCGCGACCCGCGCCATTCTAGAACTGATCTTGCTAATGAAAACAATGGACGTCACTGAATTCTCCGGAGGGGGATTGGGCACAGATCCGTACACTTACCCGGTCGAGCTCGCCGCCGCACTCGCCGACCGGCTGCGTTCCGCGAAGCAGGAGCTCGTCACCCAATGGCTGAACAGGATCAGCGAGCGCGTCGCGATCTCTACCAACCGGGTGTTCCCGACCCACGCCCTCATCAATCACGTACCCATCCTCGTCGAGGGAATTGCGGGCTATCTCAAGCGGCCTGAGCGCGACATCGATGCGAAGGCGCCGGTGGTTGCGAAAGCCATGGAGCTGGGCGCGCTGCGACACCAGCAGGGCTTCGATGCCTACGAGCTGCTCAAGGAGTACGAGATGCTCGCCGAGATCCTGTTCGATTTCCTCGCCGGCTGCGCGGCGGAGATGCCCGACGATGCGCCCCGCACCGATTTCCTCGCCGTATGGCAGCGCCTCGCCCAGGCGATCGAGCTGATTCGGCAGGCGACCGTCAGCCATTTCCTCCGCCTGCAGTCCGCGCAAATCAACGAGCGCGAAAACCGGCTCCGTAAATTCAACCGGACCGTCGCGCACGAGCTGAAAAACAAGGTTCACACCATGTCGAACGCCGCATCCGCTCTCGGCGAGGGCTGGGTCAGCGACGCCGAGCGCGAGAAGTTCGTGCGCATCATCACCTCCAGCGCGGCGAGCCTTACCCGCGTTGTCGAAAATCTCGAGACCCTTTCCCGCTCGTCGACCGACTCGAGACACTGTCGTAACGTTCTGTTGCCCGAAGCAGCGACCGAAGCCGCTCGCGAGCTCAAGGAAGCCGCCGCAGCTAAAGGCGTCGACGTACGCATTTCCGACGAACTCCCGCCGATCGAGGTCGATGCGGCGACGGTGGAGCTGTGCCTGATGAATTATCTCTCGAACGGTATCAAGTACTCCGACGATTCGAAGACCGAGCGCTGGGTTGGTGTCGACGCCCGCGTCGAGGGCCCGGATACCGAGAAGGATCGCGAGGTCGTCATCAGAGTGTACGACAACGGCATCGGTGTGCCGCCCGAAAAGCGCGAGCAGCTCTTTCAGGAATTCTTTCGCGCCCACGACGATACCGTCACCGGCGCGGAGGGCACCGGACTCGGCCTGAGCATCGTTCGCGAGACTGTGGAGTCGATTGGCGGCCGCGCGTGGGCGGAATTTCCCGACGATGTGCCGGGTAGCGTGTTCGCCTTCGCCATTCCCGCGCGACGCACCGACGATCTCCTCGCCACCGAAGAAGTTTCGGGGAATTCACCGAGCGGCAACTGAATCCGGCGGGGTTTATTGCGGAGCGCGCGGCGTCGCTCCATACTAGCTGCACCCTTACCCCATCGACCGTGACTCTACAGACCCGCCGCGACTTCCTTGCGACGATCGGCGCCACTGCGCTTGGACTCGCCGGTGTAAACGCCGCCTCGGCGTGCGCCACCATTCCAGCCCGCCGCAAAATCGACAGGATCGGATTGCAGCTCTACACCGTTCGCGATCTGATGGAGAAGGACATGCCGGGCACCCTCGCCAAGGTTGCGGCCGCCGGATACAAGGAAGTGGAATTTGCCGGATACTTCGGGCGCACGCCGGCGCAGATTCGCGACCTGCTCCAGCAGAACGGGCTCACCTCGCCCTCATCGCATCTGGCGATCGACATCTTCGAGAAAACTCCCGCTGTGCTCGCCGATGCAAAAGCGATCGGCAACGAGTGGGCGACGCTGCCCTGGATCGGGGAAGACCGCCGAGGAAAGACCGCCGACGACTGGAAGAGAATGGCCGATCTCCTCAACACCTTCGCGACGCAGGCAAAGTCCGCCGGTCTGCGCTTCGCCTACCACAATCACAACTTCGAGCTCGCGCCGGTCGGCAACACGCGGCCGCTCGACATCCTTCTCAGCAACACGGATCCGTCGCTCGTCGATTTCGAGATGGATCTGTACTGGGTCGTGTTCGGCGGCGGAGATCCGCTCGACTTCTTCAACCGCTATCCGGGTCGCTTCCCGATGGTGCACGTCAAGGATTCGGGCGGCCCGCCCGACAACAGGATGGTCGATGTCGGCAGCGGTGTGATCGACTTCAAGACCATCTTTGCCAACGGCGGCAAGGCTGGCATCAAACATTATTTCGTCGAACACGATCAGCCGGCTGACCCGATTGCGACCATCACCAACAGCGCCAGGTATCTGAGCAATCTGACGTTCTGATCGGCGCCCCCCCCACCCAATCATCGGACGGTGTTTTCATGAAGGGTAAGAAAGTCACGCGGCGTCAGTTCGTTGCTGACACCGGAAAGATCGGGCTGGGAGTGATGATCGTTCCGCGCCACGTCCTCGGCGGCGTCGGGTATCAGGCGCCGAGTGACACCATGAACTTCGCCGTGATCGGTTTTGGGGGCATGGGGTCCGAGAACGCCCTCGAGCTCGCCAAGACCGAGAACCTCGTCGCGTTCGCCGACGTGGATTTCGGTTACTCCGAGAGCAAAGTCGCGGAAAAGCTCAAGGACAATCAGAAGAAGGATCGACCGGAGGGCATCACCCTCAAGCAGAAGTTCGACAAGGCCGCGCGCTATTCGGATTTCCGGGAGATGCTGGACAAGCAGAAGGACATCGACGGAGTCGTGATCGCCACGCCCGATCATGTCCACGCTGTTGCCGCGAAGATGTCGATGCAGGCAGGCAAGCACGTCTATGTACAGAAGCCGCTGACTTATTCGGTACACGAGGCGCGGGTGCTGCGTGATCTGGCGCTCTCGAATCCGAAGCTGGTGACGCAGATGGGGAACCAGGGTCACTCGAGCGAGGGCGCGCGCCTGGTGAACGAATGGGTGCAGGCAGGGATACTCGGGCCGATCAGGGATGTTCACGTCTGGACCAATCGTCCGGTGGTCTATTGGCCGCAGGGCGTACCGCAGCCCACGGGGTCACCGCCGCCCGCGCCGTCGTCCGGCCCGTTTGGAAATCCTTACAGCTTCCGCTACGTAAATCAGTTGCTCGCTTCGGCACTCGGGTCGTATCCGGTGCCGTCAGGATTGCATTGGGATCTTTATCTCGGGCCGGTCGCGGAGAATGTGCCCTACCACCCGATCTATCACCCTTTCAACTGGCGTGGCTGGATCGACTTCGGTGTCGGCGCGCTCGGCGACATGGGCGCGCACCTTATCGATCATCCGTTCTGGGCGCTCGGTCTCACCCATCCGACGAGCATCGAAGCGACATCGACGCAGTGGGGAGTTGTGCCGATTCCGGCGGATCCAAAGGCGCCTGCCGACAGCCGCGAAGCGCGCGGCTATAACAAGCCGGTGTCCTATCCCGTCGCAACGTCGGTGCACTACCAGTTCGCGGCGCGCGGCGATCAGCCACCGGTGAAGCTCACCTGGTACGATGGCGGTTTGTATCCGCCGCGACCCGACGTGCTGCCGGATGACGTAACCCTCAAGAGCGAGGGCGGCGTGATCTTCATCGGCGAGAAGGGGATTCTGATGCACGACACCTACGGATCGAATCCGCGGCTCTTCCCGATCTCGCTCGCCGAGGATGCGGCGCTGGTGCCGAAGACCTACGCCCGGATTCCATGGAGTCACGAGATGAACTGGGTCAAGGCAATCAAGGGCGAAGCAAAGGCGAGCTCGCCGCTCGAGTACGCCGCGCAGTTGACCGAGACCATGCTGCTCGGCATCGTCGCGCTGAGAACGGGGCAGGGGAGAAAGCTTCTCTACGATGGGCAGAACATGCGCGTCACCAACATCGCCGACGCGAATCAGTACCTGACACGGGAGTACCGCGCTGGTTGGGCTGTCTGATTACTTCATTAAGAGGAGTCCATGACGCAACGAGCTGCCGCGAGAGCGGCGATCATCACGCAGGTGGCGCTGCTTCTCGCCGCCTGTACGCCAATGGGTAACAGCACGCCGGCTTCCAGCAGCACGGCGACGACGGCGCAAAGCACGACCGGATGGCGGCCGCTGTTCGACGGCACCAGCACCGATGCCTTCCGCGGCTACAAGGAGGCGACGCTGCCGGCGGGGTGGAGCATTGTCGACGGCACGCTGACCAAGAACGGCTCCGTCGGCGATCTGCTGACGAAGGAGAAGTTCGGCAACTTCGAGCTGGCGTTCGACTGGAAGCTCGCGCCGGGCGGGAATGCCGGCGTGTTTTATCGCGGCACCGAGGAGTACGACCACATCTACTGGAGCGCTCCCGAGTACCAGCTGCTCGACGACGCCAGGCACCCCGACGGCAAGAGCCGGCTGACATCGGCGGGGGCCGACTACGCAGTGTATCCGTCACCGGCCGGAGTGGTTAAACCGGCGGACGAGTGGAACTCTTCGCTGATCGTCGCCAAGGGTGACACGATCCAGCACTGGCTCAACGGCCAGAAGCTTCTCGAGTACGTGATCGGCAGTCCCGATTGGCTGGCGAAAGTGAAGGCCAGCAAATTCGCGGCGTATCCGAACTACGGTCTCGCCAAGAGTGGCTACATCGGAATTCAGGGCGATCACGACGGAACGCTTTCGATCCGCAACGTCCGCATCCGGGTCCTGCCATGAGTGCCAAGACCCGACTGTCAGCGATGATGTTCCTCCAGTATTTCATCTGGGGGGTCTGGTTCGTGACGATGGGCACCTACCTCGGCCAGACGCTGCACTTCACCGATCGCCAGATCGGGCTCGCCTACGGCGCCACGGCGATCGCGGCACTGGTGTCGCCCTTCTTCATGGGCGTTGTCGCCGATCGCTATTTCTCGAGCGAGAAGCTGCTCGCGTTGCTGCATCTCATCGGCGGCGTGGTGATGTACCTGGTATCGCTGCAGACATCATTCGGCAGCTTCTATCCGCTGCTGATTCTCTACGCGTTGTGCTACATGCCGACGCTGTCGCTCACCAATTCGATCTCGTTCCATCACGTGCGTGATCCCGGTCGGGACTTTCCGTTCATTCGCGTGCTGGGCACCATCGGATGGATCGTGGCCGGAATTCTGGTCGGCAAAGTCTTCCACGCCGATGCGCTGGTGCTTCCGATGCGAATGGCTGCCGGGGCTTCGGTGATCATGGCTGCCTACTCGCTCGTGTTGCCGCACACGCCGCCGAAAGCGCCGGGCGGCAGCTTCAGCGTCCACGACGCCCTCGGTCTGGACGCGCTGGCCCTGCTCAAGAACCGCGACTTCTTCATCTTCGTGGCTGGCTCGTTCCTGCTCTGCATCCCGCTCCAGTTCTATTACACCTTCGCGAATCCGTTCCTGAACGAGATCCGCGCGCCCGATCCCGCTTTCATCCAGACCTTCGGCCAGATGTCGGAGATCTTCTTCATGCTGCTGCTTCCGTTTGCGCTGCGGAAGTTCGGCATCAAGGTGATCATGCTCGTCGGCATGGCGGCGTGGGCGCTTCGGTACTTCGCCTTCGGCAACGGCAACATCGGCTCGGGAATGTGGCTGATCTACCTCGGCATTCTGCTCCACGGCGTGTGCTACGATTTCTTTTTCGTCAGCGGGCAGATCTACACCGACCAACGCGCGGGTGAGAAGATCCGCGCCGCCGCGCAGGGGTTGATCAACTTCGTGACCAACGGACTCGGCTACTTCATCGGCGCCTTCGCGTCCGGGGCGGTAGTAAATCGTTACGCGACGGCGAACGCGGCTTGCACCGACGCCGCGGCGGCAGCGGGACAATGCCTCAAGGTCACCCACGATTGGCACTCGATCTGGATGATTCCGTCGGCAGGCGCACTGATCGTGTTCATTCTGTTCGCGATTCTCTTCCGGCCGAAAACGGGCGGAACGGGTCCCGTCACCACGGAGGCGACACCCGCTGGCATCCCCGCTTGAACCGAGGACCGAGGACTTATTGATTGAGGCCCGAGGACTAACAGCATCTATGACCGCAGATTCATCGAGAATTGCAGACTATTGAGGACAGGCTGTTCAGAGTCCTCAATGGTCGTCGATCCGCGATTAATCCTCGATCATAGATGCAGTTGGTCCTCGGGCCTCGATCATAAGCTCGTAACCCTCAGCTGACAGCTCCGCGCTGTTAGCTTTCGACTAACCCAGTCTGGCGAGAACCCCTATGCCTAGAACCGGAATTCTGCTCGCAGTTCTGGCTATCGCTATTACAGCCTGCTCCAAGAATGAAACTGAAGACAGTCGCGCGAATCTCACCGAGCGACAGAAGGACAGCCTTATTGCGCGGTCTCCAATTCCCGGCGCCAAAGCGGTGCAAAAAGCGCTCAACACGGCGGACTCCGCCGCGGCTCGTCAGGCCCGCATCGACTCGGCACAGCAGAATCCCTGATTGTGGGTCACTGCTTGCATGGTTTCTCTAGCTCATGCCAGCAGCCAGCGTCGTCGAGCACGAACGAATTGAATCCGAAGAAGAGCCTCTCGTAGAGCCGCTTTCGGCCCCCAGCGAGGGAGCGCCCCATAAATACCTGATCGCGTTCGCCGTGGTGCTGGCGGCGCTGATGCAGGTCATCGATAGCTCGATCGTCAACGTCGCGTTGCCCGACATGATGGG
>CAMLDY010000122.1 GCA_946478895.1 uncultured Gemmatimonadota bacterium | reverse complement strand
GCCGCTCAGCTCTTCTTTGACATCAGCCAGAAATTCCCCAACTCCGCGTACGCCTCGGACGCCCGCTATTGGCGAGCATTCGCGCTCTATCGCCTCGGCGGCACCAACGATCTTCGCGAAGCGCTCAACGCACTCCAGGCAAATGGCAGCAATTATAGACAGGCCTCGCTCCAGACCGACGCACCAGTGCTCGCGACCCGCATCCGCGGTGCGCTCGCCGCGCAGGGTGACGGCGACGCGCTCAAGGCAGTAAACAAGACCGCCGCCCAAGCCGGCGCGCCGTGCGATCGGGAAGATCTCGCCGTCAGAATCGAAGCACTCAATTCGCTCGGCCAGACCGATCCCGAATCGACGACCCCAATTCTCGCGCGCCTGCTCGCGCGTCGCGATGAATGCTCTGCCAGCCTCCGTCGAGCTGCCGTCTATCTGCTCGGCCGCCGCACCGATGCCAACGCCACGAACCTGATTCTCGGCGCTGCCAAAAACGATCCCGACATCAGAGTTCGCGCCGAAGCGCTGCGTTTCCTCGCGGCAATGCCCGGCGACCAATCGATCGCCACGATCGAGGAGATAGCGCGCACCCCCGGCAACGAGCAGCTCCAGCGTGCCGCGATCAGCGCGCTTGGCCGCAGCGATTCGCCGCGC
Source organism: uncultured Gemmatimonadota bacterium (assembly GCA_946478895.1). The sequence continues at coordinate 6,506 of CAMLDY010000122.1, read as the reverse complement.
GCGCGACAGAGTCTGCGTGCGCTCGTCGAGAAATCCGATCTGGACCCGGATCTCCGCATGACCGCGCTCTCCAGCATCGATGCCGACAAGTCACCGGAAAACGCCGCCTATCTGAGAAGCGTTTATCCCCGGCTCGAGACGCCGAGGCTCAAGGCCGCGGCAATCCGTTCGATCGCGCGCTCGGGAAGCAACGACGACAATCAGTGGCTCCTCGGGATCGTGCGCAATCAAAGCGAGCCGGTAGAAGTGCGCGCGATGGCGCTGCGTTATGCAGGACGCTCGAACATCTCGATCGGAGACCTGACGAAAATGTACGATGTCGCGGGCGACCGGCCGCTGCGCGAGCAGCTGATCAACCTGTACGCTCAGCGTTCCGAGCCCGAAGCGACCGACAAGCTGATGGAGATCGCGCGTACCGGAACCGATCCGGATCTGCGCCGGTACGCCATTTCCGCTCTGTCCCGCAAAAATGATCCGCGTACCAAGAAGCTTCTTCTGGAGATCATCGATCGATGAAAAACCTCACTGGTGTCGCCCTTGGAGCGCTGCTCGCCATCGCTGGATCGACTGCGACCGCGCAATCGCTTGCCAATAGAATTGCGTCGGCTGGTGATCGCACGGTGCAGTTCAGTTATCCGACGCGCACGGGAGTTTGCGGCGATGGCCGGTCGTACGTCTCGACCGGGCCGGGCAATTTCTACGGCACGTTCAACTCGAACGGCTCGGACCAGTGCCAGCCGGGGCCGGCGCGAGTGGTGATCGACGTCGCGGGTCGGAACGTCGTCGCGCTTCGCACCTTCGTCGGGCCGGCCCAGCCGGCGGACGCGGGGGTCACCAACCTCGGAACGGTCACCGCGACCGAAGCCGCCGACTACCTCCTTACGCTCGCCTCTCGCGCTGATGGGAGGGTCGGTCGAGATGCGATTTTCGCCGCGATACTCGGCGAGAATGTCGATGCTACTCCACGCCTGCTGGAGATCGCGCGCGATCGTGGTCGTCCGCTGGAGACCCGACGTGCCGCGATTGGCGGATTGGTGCGCGGCGACTCCAATCAGCTCGATCGCATCGGCGCAGCGCTGCTTCAGGTCGCGACCGATGAAAGCGATGTACAGGGTGTTCGCAGCAGCGCGCTGTCGGCGCTGGCCCGGCTCGATCGCGGCGCTGGGATCCCGCAGCTGATTCAGCTCGCGAGCTCCAGAGTCAACACCTGGGTCGGGAGTGAGAGCATGCGAGTGCTCGCGTCGTCCGGCGACCCGCGCGCTCGTGATTACCTGCGGCAGACGGTGCAGCGCACCGATCTGCCCGACGAGGTGCTCGCTGTTGCGATCAGAGGCCTGGGTCGCAGCTATGTAACCGGACAGGATGCCGTGCTGCTGCGCTCACTGTATCCCCGGCTCACCGGCGACCGCTCTCGCAGTGCTGTCCTCGCATCGATCGCGGAGCTCGGTGGCAGCGACAACGTGCAGTGGCTGTCCGGGATCGTTCGGGACGACAACGTGCCCATCGACGCGCGCCGGCGCGCGCTCGAGTATCTCTCGCGAGCGGGAGCAACGCCTGCGTCGTTGATCGCGCTATACGATCCGACCCCGGACACCCAGCTGCGCAGCACGCTGATCGGGATTTACTCGCGGCTTTCGGACAAGGCGGCGACGGACAAGCTGGTATGGATCGCCCGCAACGAGACCAACCCGCAGCTGAAGCGGCGCGCGATCTCGGCGCTGTCGCGGAACTCGGACCCAGGTGTGAGGCAGGCCTTGGCCGATATCGTCGAACGATAGAGTTGGCGGGCAAGCGCCAATGAAGACTACCAGCTAGTGGCTGTGGGCGGAGCGGCTGGCGGCTCTGAGCATTTATTTGATAACTGCACGGGCGCCCGACGCATTCGCTTTTCATCCAACGATTGGCTCGGGGCCGCCCGCTGCTCCGCCGAGCGCTACTAGCTGGTAGTCTTCAGTAGCGCCTGGATGCGCGCGTAGTGTTAAGCGAGCTTCCGCTTCCGGGAAACGAGCTTCGGCGCCGCCCACGCATTTCCGAGCACCTTCTGAAAGCACCTTTTGGGGACGATCGCCACTCCCGACTTCGTGAGCGCGTCGTAGCGGGCGAGCTTCTCGGGGTACCGCGAGATCGTGGTCGCCTTGTAGCCGAGGGCGAGGAAGAAGTTGTCGGTGAGGCTCAACGCGAACAGCTCCTCGATGTCCCGCGACCGCGCCAGGCGCTCGACGCCGAGCACGACCTGACTCCCCAACCCGCGACCTTGGTGGGACGGCGCGACCGCAACTGAGGAAACCTCTGCCAGCGACGGCGAGTATTCCTCGAGCGCAGCACAGGCGACGACGCGTCCGGAGCCATCCCTCGACACCACGTAATTGTCGATTCTCGTGGCGATCTGATCGAAGGTGCGGGGCAGCATCAGGCCCTGCGCGGCGTACTGGGTGACCAGCGCCAGGATCTCGCCGACGTCCGCGCGCGAAGCCCGGCGCACCGTCGCAAGCGGCGGCGCTGAATCAGCGCGAAGCGCGGAGGATGCCCGAGAGGGCCGTGGGAAATTATGCACGCAGAATGTATATCTAAACATCCAGACGCGCGCAAGTGTTCCCAAGTAACGGTCCGGCCCCTAGGTTGGCACCTGCATCCCATCGCAGGTCCGGGAGCAGCTAACCCACTTCCGAGGTGCTGATGAAGCCAGGTGTAGTTTTTTCCGCGCTCGTCGCCTGTCACTCGTTGGTCATTGCGCCCGCTGGCGCGCAGACACCGACGCCGTCGGACTCGACAATTCGCGCAATCCTGCAGAATAGAGTCGACACCAGGCGTGCGACCGGGCTGGTGGTGGCCATTCTGGACCACGGAAAAACGAGCCTCTACACGGCGGGGACATCGGGAGCGTCGGGCGTTCCGCTCGACGGCAATACTCTGTTCGAGATCGGCTCCATCACGAAGGTCTTTACGTCCTCGCTTCTCGCCGACATGGTCGCGCGAGGTGAGGTAAAACTCGACGATCCCGTCGCGAAATACCTGCCGAAGACGGTGCGGGTCCCGTCCCGGAATGGAAAGCAGATTACCTTGCTCGACCTTGCCACCCAGACCTCAGGCCTGCCGCGGCTGCCCGGGAACCTGAAGCCGAAAGACGAGGCCAATCCATACGCGGACTACACCGTCGATCAGCTGTATGCATTTCTTTCCAGCTACGAGCTGACGCGCGATCCCGGATCCCAGTATGAGTACTCCAACCTCGGTGTCGGGCTGCTCGGCCACGCTCTCGCTCTAAGGGGAGGAAAGAGTTATGAGGACCTTCTGGTCGACCGCATCCTTCGACCGTTGGGGATGAACGACACCCGCATCACTCTATCGCCATCGCAGAAAGCCAGGCTCGCCCCCGGTCATTCCGTCTCAGGCGACATCGTTTCCAACTGGGATCTCCCGACCCTGGCGGGAGCCGGCGCGTTGCGCAGCACTGCCAACGACTTGCTGAAATTCCTCGCCGCCAACCTGGATTCAACGAGCAAACCACTCGGGCAAGTGCTCGCCACGACCCACATTGCCCGGCGTGACGCCGGCGGCCCGATGAGAATCGGGCTCAACTGGCATATCCTCAATGCGTTCGGCAGGCCGATCGTCTGGCACAATGGAGGCACCGGGGGTTATCGCACCTTCATCGGCTTCGACGAGACGAATCAGCGCGGCGCTATCGTTCTGTCCAACCAGAATGTGTCGGCCGATGACATTGGCTTCCACCTGTTGGAGGAACGCGCTCCGCTCACACCGGCACCCGTGAAGCGAACGGAGATCTCAGTCAATCCAGCGGTGCTCGAGACTTACGTCGGCGTCTATGAGCTGAGTCCGGCGTTTTCCATCGAGATCACTCGCACGGGTCCGTCGCTTTACCTCCAGGCAACGGGTCAGCCGAAGTTTCAGCTATTCGCCGAGTCTCCGACTGCGTTTTTCCTGAAGGAGGTGGACGCCCAGATCACCTTTGACAAGGACGTGAGCGGCAAGGTCACCCGGCTGGTACTGCACCAGAACGGGGCCGATGTCCCGGGGGTGAAAAAGCAGTAGGGCTAGTAGCTCGCGAAGACGCTGGTCTTACCGTTCTTGTCGAAGGTCAGAACCTTGTAGTGCTGTGACCGCGGCCCTTCCATCCCAGGTGAACCGGCCGGCATGCCCGGTACTGCGAGCCCGGCGATGTGCGGCTTCGTCGCCAACAGCCGATCGATGTCCGCCGCCGGCACGTGTCCCTCGATCAGGTAGCCGTTCACCATCCCCGTGTGACACGACGTCACCGCATCCGGCACCCCGAGGGTGTGCTTGATCTCCGACATGTTTGGAGAGTCCTTCGCGTCGACGCGGTAGCCGTGCTTGATCAGGTGCTCGATCCAGTTCTTGCAGCACCCGCAGCTCGGATCCTTGTAAACCGTGATGGTCGGCTTGGCGCTGACGTCACTCGGCGCGCGCACCGCGGCGGTAGTGAGGGCCAGGGCAATCGACATTGTGGCGATGGCTGCAATGCGAATCGGGGTTTTTTTCATCGGGGTAGGGAATCCAGGGTACGCTCGATCTGCTTCCGGTGTCGGACTTCGTGCTGCCCCAGAAAAATAAGCCATTGATAGAGATCGAGCTCACCCAGAATCGCGTGGGTGTGCTTGATCTCACCTAGCGCCACTCCGTTCGCCGAGCTCGCCGCGTCGCGCAGCGCCTGGCGCGTGATCGCGAGACCATCCAGCGCTTCGATGGGGTCAGGATCGGCTTTCGGTCGCACCGGCTCCGGGGATGTGAGTCGGCCTGATTCGAGCTTGATCCGGTGCGGCTCGAACGACGGAATCACCGACTCGGTGGACTGTTCTGCGGCTATCCCCGCAGCTTTCGCCTGCTGAACGCGTTTGGTGATGAGCCGCGCGACGCCCGACTCCACCATTCTCAGGTGCTCGAGAATCTCCGCCACAGACCAGGCGTCGGTCGCGGTGCGGCGCGAGAGATCGGCCGGGGCAACGCCCTCGACGCTCGCCAGCAGCTCGCGCCTTTTCTCTTCCACGAAATCCATCGCTTCAGCCAGTCGGGCGTGCATAAGGTCCTCCCTGGTCCGAACCTAAGCCCCGGGCGCCATTCTTGCTTTCGGTATATCTTCGGGCTATAGTTGATCCCCCGCGTTTGAGCCGAAGATGACTTTCATTTGCCTCTGGACTCCCGTCGCCGTTCCCGCTCCGCTGGCGATCGGTGCATCCGCGTCCAGTGGCAGCGTCCCCCCCGAGCTCGCCGGACTCGTGCCCGCTCTCCTCCGTGTCGCGCCCCGCGTGGTGCTCGGCGGCAACGGAATCGTCTGGGCCGATGGACGAGGAATGAACGCGGAGTCGCTCGCCACGGAGCTGCTCCAGGTCTTTCACGACAGCGGGATCAGGAAAGTGCGGGCGGCGATGTCGCTGGCCCCGGTCTGCGCCGAAGTCGCGGCGCGCTACGCACCGGCGAACGCGGGAACGCTGATCGCGATTCCACCCGGCACCGAGCGCGACTATCTGGCGCCTTATCCGATCGGTGTGATCGAGTCGTCGCCGTATCTATCGACACTGCTCGACGGAATTGGAATCGAGAAATGCGCGGATCTCGCGCGGCTGGAGCTCGAGTCCGTCGAGGTCCGATTCGGCGCCGAGGGCGCAAAGGTGTGGAGACTGTCGAGGGCCGACGACTCACGCCGCATCTTCACCACGGTGCCGCGATCGATGCCGAGCGCATCGCTCGACTGGGTGGATTACACCCTCAGGGATCCCGAGCGGCTTGTCTTCATCATCAACGCGCTGGTCGGCAACATCTCGACCGAGCTCAAGTCGCGCGGGCAGTGCGCGCGCGAGATGATGATGATCTTCTCGCTGGCGAATCGTGAGACTTACGAGCATCCGCTGCGCCCCGCGCGATCGACGGCGAGCCACAAGGCGTGGATGCGATTGATCCGGACGCATCTGGAAAGGATCACTCTGCCCGACGGTGTCGTTGGGATAACGATGCGCGTGGAGTCGGTGACCGGAGAAGTCGAGCGACAGGGCGACATCTTCGATCGCGGCTTCGCCACCGCGCGCGCCGCCGAGGAAACCATCGCCCAGCTGCTCGATGATCAGGGCGCGGTGGTCGTCACTCCGCGCAATACCCAGCACCCGCTGATCGATCGCCGCACCGAGTGGGTGAGTCAGGAGCCGGCCCAGGCATCGGCGCGCATTCAGCTGCGCGAGAAAGTGGTGAAGGCGACCGCCGCGCCGCGTCTCACCCTGCAGCTTCTGCCCGAGCCGCGTCGCATCGCCGTCACGACGAAACGCCGCCGCGACCACGACATCCCGACCCAGTACCGTGACAAGGAATGGCAAACCATCACCTCCGCCGCCGGCCCCGATCGCGTGTCGGGTGGGCAGTGGACCGAGCCGTTCGCGCGAGAGTATTTCCGGTGCGTGACGGAGGAGGGGATGATGGTGTGGCTGTTCCGGGATGCGCGGACCGATGAATGGTTCGTGCACGGGTGGTGGGATTAG
>CAMLDY010000121.1 GCA_946478895.1 uncultured Gemmatimonadota bacterium | reverse complement strand
AGTCTCCTCGACATAATCGGCCCCGTGATGGTCGGCCCGTCCTCCTCCCACACCGCCGGTGCCTGCCGACTCGGCCTCCTTGCTCGGGGTCTGGTTGGCGGAACTCCGCAGAAGGGCGTTCTCCAGCTCCACGGCTCCTTTGCGCGCACCGGCGAAGGCCACGGCACCGACAAGGCGCTGGTCGCCGGTCTCCTCGGCTTTCGCCCCGATGACGAAAGGATCCGCGACGCCCTCCAGATCGCCGAGCGCGAGGGACTGGACTACAAGTTCGAGAAAACGACCATTGCCGACGCCGCGCACCCGAACACCGTGCGAATCTCCGTCGAGCTCAATGGCAACAAAGCAACGATGCTCGGCTCGTCCTTGGGGGCGGGCAGGGTCCTAGTCCAGGAGATCGACGGCTACCCCGTCGAAGTCACCGGAAACTTACACACCATCGTTCTCGTAGCTGAGGATAGGAAGGGCTCGATCGCCAGAATCACGGGGATTCTCGCCGAGCACGAGATCAACATTGCAACGCTGAGGCTGACCAGAAAGGAAAAAGGCGGCGACGCATTCATGGTGATCGAGTGCGACGAGCAGCCGGACAAAAAGGCCGGTGCGGAGCTCCGGGCGCTCGATTGGGTTCGCTGGACGCGGCGTCTCGACAAAGTGAGCGGCGGCTAAGTGTACAAGGCTCTCGCTGACGCAATCAGAGACGCGGAACAACAGAACAAAACGCTGGCGCAAGTTGCGCTCGAGACCGAAGCGCGCGACCAGGGCCGGCCGGTGCAGGAAATTCGCGCCGCGCTGCAGCGCGCTCTCGACGTCATGCGCGGCGCGATCGAAAAAGGCCTGACCGGTGATCTCTACTCGGCGTCGGGTCTGGTCGGAGGCGATGCCGCGAAGCTGCGTAAGAATCCGAGTGGACCCCTGGCGGAGACACCGTTCCGGGACATTCTCACCCGCGCGCTGGCGGTGCAGGAAGTGAACGCCGCGATGGGAGTGATCGTTGCCGCGCCGACCGCGGGAGGCGCTGGAGTTCTACCGGCGATTCTAACCGGGCTGGCAAAGGCGCGGTCGGTGCCGGAGGAGAAAGTAGTCGATGGTCTGGCGACGGCGGGCTTGATCGGCGCGGTCGTCGCCGAACGGGCATCGCTGTCGGGCGCGGAGGGAGGATGTCAGGCGGAGACTGGCGCGGCGGCGGGAATGGCGGCGGGAGCCGCAACCGAGATGCTCGGCGGGTCGCCGTCGCAGGTCGGACATGCCGTCGCGCTGACGATGCAGGGAACCCTCGGCCTGGTCTGCGATCCGCTCGGCGGATTGGTGGAATTGCCGTGTGTTTTCAGGAATGCGACCGGCTCGGCGATCGCGCTGGCGGGAATCGAGATGGCGCTGGCTGGAATCACTTTCGCGATTCCGGTCGACGAAGTGATCGACGTGATGGGCGATATCGGCCGCGAGATGGACGTGCGCTACCGCGAAACTGCCGGCGGCGGACTGGCGGCTACACCCACGGGACGTCGGCTGGCGAAGGAGCGGTTGTACCAGATCAAGAGAGCAGACGGCTGATTTATCTAGTGGAGTCGGAACAAAAGCGATACTTTCGCGGAGGAAAAACTGATCAATTGCATTGTGGAATTCCGGGATAACGCGTTGCGGGTTGCCCGTAGCACCGTGGCCGGTTCCCGGTAAACCACGCTGCCGACGTGTCAGGCGGGCCGAGCGAAAGCATTCGATTTTGCCATACGGGCGCTCCGACACGTCATCAACGCAGTTTACCGGTCACCGGCAACCGTACTTCCCGCAACCCGCAACGCGTTATCCGTAAGATTGAGAAGAAGCCAGCCTTAAGACTCGAACCAAGCCACCCATGAACATCTTTGACAGAATTGCGATGCTCTTCCGCGCCAACGTGAACGCCGCGATCAGCGAGTTCGAGCAGCCCGAGAAGATGCTCAACCAGATCATTCTCGATATGCGCTCGCAGCTGGTGAAAGCGAAGCAGCAGGTTGCCGCCGCCATCGCCGACGAGAAGCGCCTCCAGGACCAAACCCGCTCCGAGATGAAGGAAGCCGAGGACTGGGAGCGTCGCGCGATGCTCGCCGTCCAGCAAAGCCAGGACGACCTCGCCAAGCAGGCGCTCGTCCGCCGCTCCGAGCACATGTCGCGCGCCGACCAGCTGAACCTCACCTGGCAGGCGCACAAGCAGGAGACCGATCGCCTCAAGGATTCACTGCGCACCCTCAACGACAACATCGAAGAGGCGAACCGCAAGAAGAACCTCCTTCTCGCCAAACAGCGCCGCGCCGACGCCCAGAAGCGCATCAACGAGACGATGTCCCACATTTCGGAGAAGTCTGCGTTCGAGGCGTTCGCGCGGATGGAGGAGAAGATCGACGCCAATGAGCGGAAGATCAGGGCGAGCGCAGAGATCGAGGAAGAGTTCTCGGGCGATAAGCTGGCGAACGACTTCAAGCGTCTGGAGGCCGCCGGCGGCAATCAGTCCGCGGAAATGCTGCTCATTCAGCTGAAGCAGAAGATGGGCGTCCTTCCTTCAGGTACGCAGCTCAATAACCGCGCACTCGGGTCCGGCGGCGCGAGTCATGAAGAAGAAGCGGTCGAAGTCGAAGAGCTCCCTGACGAGAAGAAATAGCTTTGGCTAGCGCGGCGATCTCCGGCCGGTCCAGAGTAGCGCCGGTCATCACCGGCGTTATCCTGACGTTGTTGCTCCTCTGGATGCTGGGAGCGACAGCGCACGTCTTTCTCCTGCTCTTCATCGCGATCATCATCTCGCTCTACCTCGGCGCGGTGAGGGATCTGCTGGTGAACCGCGGCCACGTCCCGCCCCGACTCGCGTTCTTCATCTCGGTAGTCGGTACCGCGGCGGCGCTCCTCGGACTGTTCGCGATCCTGCTCCCACCGGTCATCGAACAGACGCGCGCGCTGATCGTGGTGATGCCTAACTACATCGAGGCCTGGGAAAATGGGATCGCTCGCTTCGTCGCGCGCTTCCCGGCGCTGCGCGACCTCTGGAAGCCTGGTGAGCATCCCCTCATCGGCGTCGTCTACGACCAGCTTGCCGCGCAGGCGCAGGGCGTCGTGCCGCGCGTGCTCTCCTTCGTGCAGGTGCTGATCGATTGCTTCGCCGTGATCGTGATGAGCATCTACCTCGCGCTCCAACCCGGCACCTACAGAGAGTGGCTGATCGCGCTCTTTCCACCGATCCACCGCGACCTCGTGCGTGACGTCCTTAGGGATCTTGCCGATGCGCTGCGCGCCTACATAGTCGGACAGCTGCTGACGATGACCGTTCTCGCTGCGCTCACCGCGGCCGGTCTCTATCTGCTCGACGTTCCCTACTGGCTGACCTTTGGCGTCTTCACCGGACTCGTCGCGGTCATCCCGTTCTTCGGCACTCTGCTCTCCACGACTCTCCCTGCGCTCTTTGTCCTCGGCGGACCCGGCGGCGGGACCAGAGCTCTTTACGTCCTTCTGCTTGGCGTCGTGATTCACCTCATCGAAGGAAATCTCGTCTCGCCGCTCGTCATGTCGAAGAAAATCGACATGCCGCCCGTGCTGACGATCACCGCGGTGCTCGTGATCGGAAAACTGCTCGGCCCGCTCGGCCTGATCGTAGCGCTTCCGACGCTGGTGACGGTGATGGTCGTCGTGCGCCGGATCCTCATCAACCGGATTTACGAAGGTAAAGGCTTCAGAAAGAGCACTCGCGACCGGATCTTCGTCCTCCGCGTCCCGGTCCCTGACGGGGGCGTCCTCGTTCCGACTACACCCCCGCCCGACCTGATCTCCATTCGAGAGAAAGCGGCCGCGTAGAAGCGCAGTCGCTCTCGGCGTCCCTAGATGAGGCCGCCCTGACTGAGGGTGAGCTGAATCCGCGTTCCCGCGAAGACGTGGTCGCCCACGAGCTGCCACGACGTCCCGTTTGGAACCACCGTGAATGTCATGTTGCGGATGAACGTATCCGCGCTCTGGGTGAAGGTGACCGTGTTTCCAGACTGCGACCAACTACCCGCGAGATCGGCATCGAGAGCAGGATTGGACGCACTTGCGACGAGATGAAGCTGTCCGACCGTTGATCCGTTGGGCAGCAGCTGGATGTTCACATAGCTGCCCGCCAGTAGCTGATTGGTCTGGCCACCGCTACCCGTTGTGACGAACTCGCTCGCGTAATAGGTCCCCGCAACATTGCCACCCGCCTGAACAGGGTTGTCGCTGCCGCACCCCAACGCGAAAGCGGCGAAGATAAGAGCGGTCGATGCTTTAAGACCTCGTTTCATTTATCCCCCGTCCCGAGTGAAACACCTTGGTGAGGCCTGAAAGAATCAAGCCATACGCGATGCAACGGTTGTGACTGCCGGGCAACGATGCTTCTGTTTCCCCGCACGTTGCGATTCTCTGCGCAACCCTTGCGCGAGGATTCGTCCGTGCAGATCGCACTGTCCGTCAGGAGCCTGAGCAAGACCTACCATTCCGGCGTGCGGGCGCGCGCTGTCGCGATCCCGGCACTGCGCGATGTGTCCTTCGAGATCGAGCGCGGCGAAATTGTCGGAATCGTCGGCAGGCCGGATTGCGGAAAGTCCACCCTCCTGCTTTGCTTGAGCGGTCTGTTGCGCCCGGACAGCGGGACCATTTCGTGGTTCGGCGAGCAGGTCACCGGGCATCACGTTCCAGCCGGCCTTGCCTACATCCCGCAGCGAACAGGCTACTACTCCTTCCTCACCGTGCGCGAAGCCCTCGAGTACTATGCGACTCTTCACGATCTTTCCTCGGCGGGTCGCGCTTGCCAGGTCGAGGCGGCGCTAAAGGAGGTAGCGCTGCACATCCACGCCTCGCGACGCGTCAGCAGTCTCTCGTCGGGGATGCTGCAGCGGCTGGGCCTGGCGCAGGCGCTCATTGGCGAGCCGCGCGCGATCATGCTCGACGAAACGCTCTCCGGGCAGGGGCTTCTCTTCGACGACGATGTCGTCTCGCTGCTATCCAATCTTGCTCGGCGTGGCATCACGACAATTCTCGCTGCGCCCAATCCGATCGAGCTGCATCGAATTAACGCGCGCATCATCAATCTCGTCGAAGGCCGAGTTGTGCAGATGCGCCAGCCAAACGCTGCGCGCGTAGCCGAGCGATTCGGTTGAAAGTCGGTTCGGCCGGTTCTAGCTTCCGCGAATGGCAGACCCCGAATTCCGGCTTTACAACACCCTTACTCGCAAGATCGAGCCGTTCGTTCCGGCGGACGGCAAGACCGTGCGCATGTACACTTGCGGACCGACGGTCTATAAACCGGCGCATCTCGGAAATTTTCGGACGTTCCTGTTCGAAGATCTGCTGCGCCGCGTGATCACGCTCCGTGGCTGGCAGAATTATCAGGTGATGAACCTGACCGATGTCGATGACAAGATCATAAAGTCGGCAAGTGAGCAGAGGATAAGCATTGGAGATGTGACCGCGCCGGTGACTGCGACGTTTCACGCCGATCGCCACTTTCTGCGTATTCAGGACGCCGAGCTCTATCCGCGCGCGACGGAGCACATTCCGGAGATGATCGCGATCGTGCAGCGGCTGGTGGATCGCAACCTCGCGTACAAGGCTGAGGACGGCACCGTCTATTACGCCATCGACCGGTTCAAGGATTACGGAAAGCTCTCGCGGCTCGATACCCGTGAGGTGAAGGCGGGTGCGCGGGTGTTGCAGGACGATTACTCCAAGGAGAACGCCCAGGATTTCGCGCTCTGGAAAGCTGCCAAGCCCGAGGACGAAGCGACTGGCGCCGCCTGGGATTCGCCGTGGGGTCGGGGCCGGCCCGGCTGGCATCTCGAGTGCTCGGCGATGGCGATGAAATATCTGGGAGAGACCCTCGACATCCATTGTGGAGGGATCGATCTGATCTTCCCGCACCACGAGGATGAGATCGCGCAATCAGAGGGCGCGACGGGCAAAATGTTTTCGCGGTTCTGGTGCCACGGGGAGTTTCTGTTGACCGACGGCAGCAAGATGGCGAAGCGGCTGGGGAACGTTGCGACGGTGCAGGATCTTCGCGACAAGGGAGTTCCCGCCGCTGCGTTCAGGCATTTCGTTTTTTCCACGCACTATCGAAAGCAGCTGAACATGTCTGGCGAGGCGCTCGAGGCGTCGATCGAAGGAGTGCGTCGGATCGGTGACTTCGCCGCGAGGTTGGCTGAAGCGAAGGGTGCGACGCCGGAGCTCGAGGAGATCGCCGAGCAGACCGAGGCCGAGGTGAGGGCAGCGTTGTTCGATGACCTGAACGCGCCGACGGCGCTCGGCGCTCTCTTCACGTTTGTGCGAAAGGCGAACGCCGAGCTGGATCGCAACGGGGTGGACAAGCGCGCGTTACAGAAGGCGCGCGACGTTTTCGAGCGGATCAACTCGGTGCTGGACGTGGTGCCCGCAGCCGAGGGCCCCGATCCCGAGCTGGCGGGGTGGGTCGAGGAGCGTCTGGCCGCGCGCAAGGACGCGCGCCTCCGCCGGGAATTCGCCATGGCCGATTCAATTCGCGCCGAGCTCGAGACTCGCGGGATCGCTATCGAGGATACGCCGCAGGGCACCAAGTGGAAGAAGCTGCGGTAGGTGCACTCAGGTTCTGATTTTTCGCCCCTTTTTGCGTCGTTTCGCGAGGCGAGAGGTGGGCAGCGGCTTCGGGTTGACTCGCCCCTCTAAGTTGGCTATTCTACTAGGCTTGCGATGAAAAATCGCTGTTTGTTGCTGACGTAGCTCAATTGGCAGAGCAGCTGATTTGTAATCAGCAGGTTGCGAGTTCGATTCTCGCCGTCAGCTCTGCCGGGTCGGTTGGCAAAAAAGTGGCGAATCGGTGGGGTTCCTGAGTGGCCAAAAGGAGCAGACTGTAAATCTGCCGGCTTATGCCTTCGAAGGTTCGAATCCTTCCCCCACCATGCTAAGTAGAGGGGGTCGGATTTTTTTGTGCGGGAGTAGCTCAGTTGGTAGAGCGCTAGCCTTCCAAGCTTGATGTCGCGGGTTCGAGTCCCGTCTCCCGCTCTGATGGAATTGAAGGAAGCGCGTTGGTGCAGCAAGCGGCGGAGATTCCGCCGTGCAGGAGAAGGGAAGAAGCCGCTCGCGTAGCTCAGTTGGTAGAGCACACCCTTGGTAAGGGTGAGGTCATCGGTTCAATCCCGATCGCGAGCTTGGTCAAAACGAGATACGTCTGAGGACGACATGAGCAAAGCCAAATTTGAGCGTAACAAGCCGCACGTGAACGTTGGAACGATCGGTCAC
>CAMLDY010000120.1 GCA_946478895.1 uncultured Gemmatimonadota bacterium | reverse complement strand
TACGTCAGGGTGCCGTCCGAGATCGTACCGCGCCACGAATACGGCGGGCGGTTGTCCGGGGAATAGATGAAAGTGATGGTCGACCCGTCAACCGAGTACTTGCCCTCGGTGGGCGTCTCGGTCTGGAAAGGCTCCTGAGCGGTCGGCGGTGGCGTGACCTGATAGACGAGGACTTCCTTGAAGGTGTTGTCGGCCTTCAGCACGAGGGTGCCCGACACCACGTCGAAGATCCACTGCCCATCGGTGTCGTTGTGGTAGATCCGGAACGGGAGATTCCCGTTGACGCTGTGCAGGCTGTAATCGCCGAGGAACGCCGGCGGGCCGAGATCGCCGCCGCCGCACGATGCCGCAAAAGCTATGAGCGCTATTACACCGAGACTTTTCAGTTTCACTTACTCGGGTTTCCGTGCGCGTGATCGGTGCGAGTCATAAAGGTGGTATAGCGAAAAAGGCTGGGGTGGGGAAGTGTTGTTTGAGTAACTGCAAACTGAAGAGTACCGGCGGGCGGCGGTGGGCGGGCCGGCCGGCGGCCGGGGGCTCGTTTCGTAAGGATCACCGAAGACTACCAGCTAATGGCGGTGAGCGGAGCAGCTGGCGGCGCCGAGCATTGTTGGGAAACAGCACTCGCAGCCGACGCCACGGAGCTCAGCCCAACAGTTCCACTTTTGCGAGTGCAGTTCATCCAACCGCGCTCGGAGCCGCCGGCTGCTCCGCTGACTGCCCCCAGCTGGTAGTCTTCCGTGATCTTTAGCAAACGAGCCCCCGGCCTCGAGCCGGCCCGCCCACGGCCGCCGGCCGGTACTCTTCTTTTCAGTTCCTTACTCCGCCTCCAACGATTGCGGCCGGTGCGCCGCCTGAAGCTTCTGTTGCAGCTGGATAGGCGCCGGCTCGTAATGACTGAACTCAAGATTGTACGATCCCCGCCCCGCCGTGATCGATTTGAGTCGCACCGGGAATTGCTCCAGCTCCGACAGCGGCGCCTGCGCCGTGATCTGCACCAGCCCGGGCCTCGGCGTGTCCGATCGCTTGATTTGCCCGCGATGTCCCGACAGCTCGCCGGCGATGTCACCCATTTTATCTTCCGGCGCTTCGATCTCGACGTTCACCATCGGCTCCAGCACGATCGGCCGCGCCTTGGCCAGCGCATCGAGAAACGCTTTGCGACCCGCCGACATGAACGCGACATCCTTCGAATCAACCGGATGCGTCTTGCCGTCGTACACGATCACCCGCACGTCCTGGAGCGGGAAGCCCGCGACATATCCGTGGTCGAGCACGCCGCGCACTCCTTTCTCCACCGACGGAATGAACTGGCTCGGAATCGTTCCGCCCTTCACCGCGTTGACGAACTCGAAGCCTTTGCCACGCGGCAACGGCTCGACGCGCAGATAGACTTCGCCGAACTGTCCCGCGCCGCCCGTCTGCTTCTTGTGCCGGCAATGACCTTCGGCCTTGCCGACGATCGTCTCGCGGAATGGAATCGACGGCGGGCGGGTGTCGAGCTCGATCTTGTACTGCGACGCCATCTTCTCGAGGATGACCCGCAGATGCATCTCGCCGAGCCCGCGGATCACCGTCTCGTTTGCCTGCGAATCGTGCTCGATGCGGAAGCACGGATCCTCCGCCATGATCTTGTGCAGCACGTCGGAGACCTTCTGCTCGTCGCGCCGGTTCTTCGGCGTCACCGCCAGGCCGAACACCGGCGTCGGGAGCTCCAGTGGTCGCGGGTGCAGATGCGCGTCGTCAGCGGAATCGTGGAGAATGTGATCGAACTGGATCTCCTCGATCTTGGCGATTGCGCAGATGTCGCCGGGCAGCGCTTCCTGAACCTCGGTTTGATTTTTCCCGCGCAGCATGAAGAGGTGGCCGGCCTTGATCGGCTTCCGGCCTTCGCCGATGTAGAGCTGCATGTTCGGCGTCAGTCGGCCCTGATGGACGCGGAACACGGCGATGCGTCCGACGTAAGGATCACTCTCGATCTTGAAGACGTGCGCCAGCGCGTGGCGATCGGTATCGGGAATTGCGGTGAGCTCGGTGCGCTCGCCGTCTTCAGCCGATGTGCTGATGTACTGCGGCGGATTCCCCTCGGTGGGATTCGCCAGCAGCTTGACGATGACCTCGAGCAGCTCACCGACTCCTGCACCCGTCTTCGCGGAAGTAAAGACCACGGGAATCAAATGCCCCTCGCGCAGTGCTCGCTCGAGGGGCTCATGTAACTCTTCAGGGGTGACCTCGCCTTTCTCGAGGTACTTGCCCATAAGATCTTCATCCACCTCCACAACCTGCTCGACAAGTCTGCGGTGGGCATCCTCCACTGAGGAGAAATCGGCGTCGCCCGACGGTGAGAAGAAGCAGTCGGAGACTTTGCCACGATTCCCGGCCGGGAGATTGAGCGGCAAGCATTCCTTGCCGAAGACGTCCTGAATCTGCTGGAGCAGTCGTTCACAATCGACGTTGTCGCAGTCGATCTTGTTGACGATGATCATTCGATCGACGCCGCGGCGCTGCGCGTACTGCATGAAGCGCGGCGTCATCATCTCGATTCCGTTCTGGGCGTTGATCACGACCGCCGCCGTCTCGACCGCAGCGAGCGCCGGCAGGGAATGGCCGAGGAAGTCGGGATAGCCAGGGGTATCGAGCAGATGGATGCGGGCGGATTCCTCGCCGGCCTTCGCATCGAAGCTCGCGACGGCGAGCTTGAGGGAGTGGTGGAGCTGCTTCTCGAGCGGGGTGTAATCGCAGGTGGTGCTACCCCTCTCAACGCTTCCGGCCGAGGTCACTGCTCCCGCTTTCGCGAGCAGCGCCTCGGCCAGAGTAGTCTTGCCGCTGCCCGCCTGCCCGACGAGCGCGAGCGTCCTCACGTTTTTGATGGAATTTGTCACGGTCCGTTCCTCCTCGCTGCTGATGTAATAGCAGGAGGGTGGCGATCAGGGAAGTCTCCGGTCCTCGATCAAAGCTCCCATCTCCCAGCTCCCCGCTCTCCCAGCTCTCAGCCCCGGACCAACCGAAACGCCACACCATCCCACAACTCAAACGGCCTCCCCCTATTCTCCACAACCTCGAACCCACTCCCTCTCGCCAGCTCGAGAACCTCCCGCGCATCAGCTTCATCATCCTCCGAATACGAGTAGTTGAGAATGACGAGCTGTCCTCCCCGCCTTAAAATCCTGGCCGACTCCGCCACGAATCGCCGCACCAGCTCATATCCCGACTGCCGCATATACGGAAAACTGTCCACCGCGACGGCGAGATCGAACACCGAATCGGGCAGACCTCCCAATCCATAACCATCTCCCTTCATCACCGTGACATTGTCGAGCGCCGCGCACCGCCGTTGCGCCGCTTTCACCATTTCGGCTGACACATCAATTCCAACCACTTGCTTCACCCGCGGCGCGAGCGCCACGAGCAGCCGCCCAATTCCGCACCCGATGTCCAGCACTTCCGCGTCGCCATTGAGCAAGCCCCAGCGGTCGAGCTGCGACACAATCTCCTCCGTCGCCCGCTCCAGCAACGCAGGATTCCCGAGCGAATAAAGAGCGACGCTCGCTTCCTCCGACTGCTGTACCGACCAGTCAAACAGTCGCTCGCAGAACGCGATACCTTCCTCCACCGTTCGAGCCGGCTTCGACGAATCGACATCGGCGCGCAGCATTGCTGCGATCCGCTCGCAGCCGCTGCGGTTGGCGGCGAGTAACTGCTCGAGCTCGCGGGCCCGATCGCCCACTGCCGGCTGTGCCACCGCCGTCCGTGTAAAGTCCGCGACCGCCGCCCGCACCGAATCGGCATCCTCGGTTTCGATCAATAACTGCATCAGCGTGACCGGAGCGGACAGCGCGCCGCCCTCGTAGCGCGAAAGAATCCCCGCCACCTCCGGCGTCACGGTACCAGCCCCAGCCGCCGCATCTCTCCCATGTCGTGCTCCATCAGTCGCACGCCGATGTCGTTCCGATAGCGCGCATTCGGCACCACCACTTTCCGCACGCGGTCGTAGGCGGCGCGTCTTGCACCGTCGATCGTGTCCGCCACTCCCGTTACTACCATTATGTAGCCGATCATGCCCGCCGTGACGAGTTGGCCATCGCGCATGTCGACTTCGCCATAGTGCAGCGCGTCGCAATCGTCCTTGCTGAGTTCTTCGTCGAAGCAGATCGGACTGCCTTTGCCCAGCTCCTCGTATCCGTGCCTGTATGGAAATGGCGGCACCGTGATCACCACGCCGACCGAGTAGCCGTCCCGCGTCGGAAAGCTCGTTCCGTCGCGCGCAATCAGCGACCGGAAGATCTGATCCCAGCCGCAGCGATGCAGGGAATCGAGAATCGGAAATCCCGGATAACCGAACCGGCACGTGAACTCGAGCGGCCAGATTCCGTCGTCATTGACGATGGTGTTGAGATTGATGTAGCCGCAGTACCCGGACTCCCCCAGCATCGGCGCAACCTTCGCCAGACTGCGCTCGAAGATTCGCTCCGCGCCGCGATAGGTAACTACGGTCCCCATCTCTCCCGTCAGCTCGCCAATGTCGCCAGGGAAAAAGCGCTTGTGTTCCCAATCCAGATTTGCCGGCGAAAGAAACTTCTCCCCGTCGAAGAAAGCGCCGACGCCGACCTCGATGCCGGCCAGATGCTCCATCAGCACAAATGAAGGAGACGCGGGGCTCGACCAGCTCTGCTGCGTGCCGCGCAGCATCGCCATCATGTCGGCGCCGTTCTCCATCGTCCCGACGTACGAACGGGTCGACGACCACTCGCTCCCATTCATCTTGAAGACGTAGCGCTTCCGCGTCGTCGCCACGAACTCGACGGCATCGTCGAAGTTCGTGAACTCGTGGGATGCAGCGGTCGGCATGCCGAGCCCGCGCAAGACCGACTGGCCATACGCGCGGTCATTCTCCAGGCGATCGCCGAGCGCACTGCCGCCGATGACGTTGAATCCATCTCGCCGCAAATCGTCGATCGTCTCGCCCAGAGACGCGGTCTCGATCAATAGCGCAGCGTCTCTTCCAGCCGCACGGATCCAGTCCAGCTCCCGCTGCCAGTCGTCGGTGAACTGGAGCATTCCTCGCATGACGTCGTGGGCCTCGTCATCGCCAGCGAATACGCGCACGTCGTGTCCCGCCGCCTGGAGCCGCAGGTACATGTCGCCGAGGTCGACGGTGTCGCCGATGCCGAGGAATCTCATGATCGTTTTGCCGCGGCCCGCGAAATCTCCCCGTGAAGCATCGCGCGCAGACTCAGCTCAGCCCAGCGATCGAGCACCGAGCAGTGAATCGGGAACGGCGATGTTGTCTCTGCGTAAGCCGACAGTGCGTTGATTCCGTCGCGCTCGAAGTCCTTGCAGAGTCTCTGGACAACTGCGGCCGCGCCGGTGTGGCGGCTCATTCCATCGGCAGGCCAGCTTTGCTCGACGCCTGCCGGCGCCGCATCACGGTCTGCAGACTGCGACTTCTCGTGCGTGAGCTCGCGTCGCGCAAAGGCGCCGGCGAGGAGCAGGTATCCAAATCGCGCGCAGCCATCGGACGCGAGCACCGACAACGTGTCCGGCTGCTCGTTGATGTAACAATCGCCGAGCTCGCGCAGGTACGAGTGCACGGAACCCGAGTACTCGCCATCGGAGATCGCTGCGACGTAAAGCCTGTGCAGGTCGTAGCCGGCAGCGTCTGCCGCGGCAACCACTCGCGCGGGATCGGCAAGGCTGCACCACGAGAGGGCGAGTGCCTGGGGCCGCGCGTCACGCGCCAGCTCCAGCGCGCGCAGGATGTGCGCGGTACCGTGTGGCCCAGCGCCGGCCTCGATCTGCATGCACCTGCCCGGCGGCTCCGGCACGTACGGTGGGTTGCAAACCAGCAGCTGCGGTCGCTCGGTCTTCAACAACTCTATAGTTGTCGGCGCCCAAAGATCGGCAGTCACGAATCGAGCGCGCTCTGTAAGGTCGAGTACTTCGGCGTTCCTGCCGGCGATCGTCGCGGCCTCGGCGTCGATATCGAGCCCGAGAAGACGCGCGGACGGATCCGCGCGCAGCAGGTGCAGGCCGACCAATCCGCTGCCCGACGTCAGCTCGGCGACGCGAAAGACAGTGTCTGAAGATCCGCCGGGCAGCAGGACGCGCGCTGCCTCCGCCGCGCAAACGCAGAGGAGCGTGTCCTCAGGGGAGAAGAACGCGCTGAACACGAACGGCGGAACGAACGGCTCCAGCCGCCACGCCTCGTCAAGAAGTGACCCGACTGCCGAAGGGCTCATGTCTTGCAAACTGGGGACATCGCCGGATACGAATGCAAGCAGTGAACCGGCCGAAAAGCGAGTCGAACTGCCATGCTGAAGTCGATCGAGCTACCCGCTGTCGCCCTGGTCAGGCGCGTCCCCAGCGAGTCTCCGCCAACGGAGTCGCTCGCCGATTCTCTGACTGTCCTGCTCGATTCGCCCGATCTCGACGCCCGGCTCGATGGAGAGGTTGGCCTCGAGGAACGACTAATCGCTGTCGCCAGAGATCTCGGCAGTGCCGCGTACCCTGCGGATCGCACCACCGATCGGCGTACCGCGCCGTGGATCGATCACCCCGCGCGCTCCGATTTTCATCGCGCGCTGCTCGTGATCTACAAGCAGCACGTCCAGATCGCGCCCGGCGGCCGGAACGCCTACCAGTTCCATCCGTTCGTCTGTCGATTGATGCGCGAGCTGGAACGGCCGTGGCAAGCCGAGCTCCTTCGCCGCGTTCACGCGGAATCGCGCGTTACGATCGAGGATTTGCCGCGCGAGGGAAAGGAATTCGCGCGCTGGTACCAGCTCGCCGCGTTCAGTCATCCGCTCTACGAGCACGAGCTCTACGCGTTTCTCGCCTCGGAGGCGACACGCGAGCAGCTCGAGTGGTTCCTGCGGATGGAATGCGCCGGCGAGGCCGCCTTCGACGATCTCGTCGCGCTCGCGCAGGTGGGGACGCGCGGTGAGGTGAAGATGGAAATGGCGAGCAACTATTGGGATGAGATGGGTCGAGGCCGACACCAGGCCGTCCACACCCATCTATTCCATCAACTGATCGACGACCTCGGCATCTCCGCTCCCGACGCGAGTGAGCTCCCGTGGGAAGTTCTGTCCGGAATCAACTTGATGATCTGGAGCTGCATCCACCGCCGCAACGTCTTCCGCGCGCAGGGAGTGCTCGGCGCCGTGGAGCTGCTCGCTCCGCAGCGCTGCACCCGCGTCGTCCACGGCGCGACGCGACTCGGAATCCGGAAGAAGACCGTCGTCTACTACGGCGCCCACGCGATCATCGATGTCGGACACGCCGAGGGATGGCTTTCGCACGTCATCGAAGCGCAGGTTCGCGAGTTTCCGGAGTCGAGAGTAGGGATCGCGGAAGGGTTGTTGGCGCGAGCGGATGCCAGTCTCGATTACTTCGATTACTGCTTGATGGCCGGAAGAGACCTAGGGAAAGTTATTTCTCGCGCCTAGGCA
>CAMLDY010000119.1 GCA_946478895.1 uncultured Gemmatimonadota bacterium | reverse complement strand
GGCAAGGACATCGCCGTCGGTGACGCCGCCGGCCAGCGCAGTGACGTCGCAGCCAACAACCGCGTTCCGTCGCCGCCCTTCTGGGGCACTCGCGTCATCCGCGACATCCCACTCGACGAAGTCTTCGATCTGCTCGATCTCGACGAGCTCTATCGACTGCAGTGGGGCGCGCGCGGGTCGGGTGATCAGTACAAGACCACGGTCAAAAACGAATTCGAGCCGACCCTCGAGCGCCTCAGGCAAGACGCGAAGAAGAACGGCTGGATCAAGCCTGAAGTCGTTTACGGGTACTTCCCGGCGCAGTCCCAGGGCAACGACGTCATCATCTACGATCCCGCCGCGTATTCCAGCGACGGCGGCTCACTGCGCGAGATTGCGCGGTTCCATTTCCCGCGGATGGTCGGTCGCGAGCGGCTTTGCCTTGCCGACTACGTACGCAGCGTTGAGTCAGGCGAAGTCGACGTCGTGCCACTCCAGGTCGTGACCGTCGGCGACGAAGCGACCAAACGCTTCGAGAAGCTCCAGGCGGCGAACGAATACACCGAGGCGTTCTACTCTCACGGGCTTTCCGTCGAAACCGCGGAGGCCGTCGCCGAGTGGGCGCACCGACGCATCAAGAGCGAGCTCGGCGTCGACAGCGGCAAACGCTACTCGTGGGGATATGGCGCCTGCCCCGATCTCGACGACCACACAACGGTGTTCAAGCTGTTGCCCGCCCGGGAAGCGCTCGGCATGGATCTCACCGAAGCGTTCCAGCTGATGCCCGAGCAGTCCACCGCCGCGGTGATCATCCACCATCCCGAGGCGAAGTACTACGCCGTGCGTGGAACGGGCGGCAGCGTATCCAGCGAGCAGGAAGCCGCCGTTGCCTGAGAACGCCCTCGTCGCGCGACTGCTCGATCCGCTCCAGGTCGTCGTCTTCGATGGCGCGATGGGCACCATGCTCTACAACAAGGGCGTGTTCATCAACCAGTGCTACGACGAGCTGAACCTGCGCGCGCCGGATCTCGTGCGCGATGTCCACAAGGCCTATCGGAAGGCCGGTGCTGAAGTTCTGGAGACCAACACCTTCGGTGCCAACCGGTTCAAGCTCGCCCAGTACGGACTCCAGGAGCAGGTTGGCGAGATCAATCGCGCCGCGGCGAAGATCGCGCGAGACGTCGCCGAGGACGATCTCCTTGTCGCGGGCGCTGCCGGCCCCCTCGGCGTCAGACTCGAGCCGCTGGGCCCGACCAGTCTCGACGAAGCGCGGGCAGCGTTCCGCGAGCAGCTGCAGGCCCTGAAAGACGGCGGCGCCGACGTCTTCATTCTCGAGACCTTTGTCGATCTGCACGAGGTCGAGCAGGCCATCCTCGCCGCGCGCGAGGTCGATGCAAAGATTCCGGTGATCGCGCAGATGACCATCGGCGCCGACTGTCACACGCCATACGGCGTACCGGTCGAGGATGTCGTCAAGTCTCTCGACGCGTTCGGTGCCGACGTCATCGGCCTCAACTGCTCGGTGGGCCCGCAGATCATTCTCGACGCAATCGAGAAGATGGCGCCGCTGACCCGGCGCAAGCTGAGCGCGCAGCCCAATGCCGGCATGCCCCGCGACGTGAGTGGTCGCAGCATGTACATGGCGAGCCCGGAGTACATGGCGACCTACGCGCACCACCTCGTGCAGGCCGGCGCGAAAGTCGTCGGCGGCTGCTGTGGGACGACGCCGGAGCACATTGCCGCGATGGTCGAGGGCGTTCGCCCGCTGTCGCCACGACAGGCTCGGGTGCCGATGAAGGAGCGACGGCAGTCCCATCCCGACGCGCCGCCCGAGAATCAGGGCGTTACGCCCGTGCCGCTCGCCGAACGCTCGAAATGGGGCCGCAAGATAGCCATGGGCGAGTTCGTCACCTCGGTGGAGATAGTCCCGCCGCGCGGGGTCGATGCCGGCAAGATGCTGCGCGACACCGCCGCGCTCCGCGATGCCGGCGTCGATGCGGTCAACGTTCCAGATGGTCCCCGCGCGCAATCACGCATGGGAGCGCTGCTCTGCAGCCTGCTCATCGAGCAGCAGGTCGGAATCGAAACCGTCATTCACTACTGCTGCCGGGACCGCAACCTGCTCGGCATGCTGAGCGACCTGCTCGGAGCCGCGGCGGTCGGTTTGCGCAACCTGCTGCTCATCACCGGTGACCCGCCCAAGATGGGGCCGTATCCGAACGCGACCGCGGTGTTCGACATCGATGCGATTGGTCTGACCAATCTCGTCAGCAATCTGAACAAGGGGCTGGACCCAGGCGGCAACTCCATCGGCCAGCCGACCAAGTTTGCGATCGGCGTCGGCGTCAATCCCGCCGCGATCGATCCGGCGCAGGAATTGAAGCGATTCGAGTGGAAGGTCGAGGCCGGCGCCGAGTACGCGATCACCCAGCCGGTCTTCGACGTGCGTCAGCTGGAGAAGTTCCTCAAGACCATCGAGCACACGAGGATTCCAATCGTGGCTGGCATCTGGCCGCTGGTGTCGTTGCGCAACGCCGAATTCCTCGCCAACGAGGTCCCCGGTGTCGTCGTCCCACAGCCCGTCATCGAGCGGATGCGCGTCGCGAGCAACAAGTCGAAGGAGCACGGCGTCGCCGAGGGAATCGCAATCGCGCGCGAGATGCTCGAGCGGGTGAGACCCTACGTACAGGGCGTGCAGGTGTCCGCGCCGTTCGGCCGCGTCGACCTCGCACTCGAGGTGTTTCGGGACACCCTGGCTCCTGCCGCAGCGAGGACTGCCTGATGCCGTCGAATCAGAGTCTCGACGAGATCTTCGTCGCGAAATCGCGGTACTGGCTCAGCAAGGAGTATCCGATCAAGCTGCGGCACTGCGTCAACGCGCTGCCGCAAAGCGCGGTCTGGGCTCGACCCAACGCCACATCCAACAGCGTCGGAAATCTGCTCGTGCACCTCGCCGGTAACGTCACCGAGTGGATACTTGGCGGCGTCGGCGGTCAGACCATCAGCCGCAATCGCGCCGCCGAATTTGCGCAGACCGAAGGCCGGGACGGCTCACGGTTGCTCGATGATCTGGAGACGGTGCTGCAGAAGGCGGACGGCGTCCTGGCTGACCTTACCGCGGACGATCTGAGCCGGTCAGTAACCATTCAGGGACGTCGCACCACGGTGCTCAGCGCCGTCTACCACGTTGTCGAGCATTTCTCGATGCACACCGGGCAGATCGTGCTGCTGACCAAGATTTACGCGCCGGACAGCATCCATTTCTACGAGGACGCCGGCGGCCTGGCGCGTCCCACCTGGCACAAGGGCACCGCCCTCGACGAGGCCGCGCACTAGTCTCCAGCCTGCACGACCGCCATTTTCAGGAACATGAAGGGCGTACTGATCGTCGATCACGGCTCGAAGAAGGACGAAGCGAACGACATGCTGATCTGCATGTCGAATCTCCTCCAGACGATGGCCGGTCCAGAAGTGGTGGTGCGTTACGCGCACATGGAGCTGGCCAATCCCGACATCGCCAGCGGTTTTGCGTCCTGCGTGCGCGCGGGCGCGACCGACGTGATCGTGTTTCCCTACATGCTTTCACCGGGCAGGCATTCGACCAACGACATCCCGCGCATGGTCGCTGATGCGGCGCGCGAATTCCCGCACGTCAGCTTCAGCGTCACACCCGCCTTCGGCGTCCACGAGAAGCTCGCCGAGCTGATTCTCGATCGCGCCGGCATCGAGGCGATGAAGGCTTTCGCCGGATCGGAAGGCGATCGCTGCTGGGATCCTGACTGCTCTGAGACACTTTGCGGCGACGCGTGCCGAGCCCGCACCGCTCGCCAGACGGTTTCCCCCGGAGGAAATTCCTGATGTACAGGCACCGCATCGCATTCGGCTCCCTCGTGCTGTCAGTGCTCTTCGCCGCATCGATCCGCGCGCAGGCACCACTGCAGACGGTCCCATTCGACCGTGCGAATCTCGACACCACTTGCGCCGCATGCGACGATTTCTACGAGTTCGCCAACGGCGGCTGGCTCAAACGCGCGAAGATTCCCGGCGACTATCCGACTTACGGTGCGTTCGATCAGCTATTCGACCAGAACCAGGCCGTTCTGCGCAACGTGCTGGACACCGCGGTGCTGAGGGTGAAGTCGGGCGAGTACAAGCCCGGCACCGGACAATGGAAGGTCGGCGCGTTCTATCAGACCTGCATGGACACCGTCGCCATCGAGCGCCTGGGAGCTGCACCGCTCAAACCGGGGCTCGATCGCATCGCCGCCATCAACAGCGTCGATGATTTGAAACGCGCGCTCGGTCAGCTCGAGAAGAGCTACGGGTTGGCGCCGATCTCCGAAGGGTCGATCCAGGACGCAAAGGACGCGGCGAATACCATCGCCGTTCTGTACCAGGGCGGACTGTCGCTGCCGAACAGCGAGTACTACACCAAGACCGATACTGCATCCGCGAGCATGCGCGCGAAGTTCACCGCGAGTGTCTCCCGGATGTTTCAGCTGCTCGGCGACTCGCCCGCGAAAGCGAACGCCGAAGCCGCAACGGTGCTTGCCGTTGAGACACGGTTCGCCAGGGGCTCGAAGACTCCCGTTCAGCTACGTGATGTGGTGAACAATTATCACGGGATGACGCTGAGGCAGGTGGATTCACTCACACCGCACTTCTCGTGGGAGCAGTTCTACTCCGAGCTCGGCGCTCCGATCCCGAACAAGATCGACGTCGGCCAGCCGGAGTTCTATCAGAACTTCGACAAGATGCTGACCAGCGTCCCCGTCGCAGACTGGAAAACGCTGTTGCGGTGGCGCCTGGTGAACGCCGCCGCCCCGAACCTCAGCACACCGTTCGTGAAGGAGAACTTCGAGTTCAACAAGCTGTTCACCGGCGCGACCGAGATCAGTCCGCGCTGGAAGCGCTGCGTCAACGCGACCGACAACTACCTCGGGGAGCTGCTCGGCCAGGAGTTCGTGGCCCGCAAGTTCTCGCCGGCCGCCAAGGCGCGCGCCGTGACCATCGTAGATAACCTCGTGCGCGAGCTTCGGTCGCGCATTGAGGGACTGCAGTGGATGGGCCCCGAGACAAAGCAGCAGGCGCTGGTCAAGCTCGATGCGTTCAACCGGAAGATCGGCTACCCCGACAAGTGGCGTGACTATTCGTCGCTCACCATCAAGCCGACCGGCTACTACGCGAACGTGCTGGCGGGACAGCAGTGGTCGTCGGCGCGCGACTGGGCGAAGATCAACAAGCCCACCGACCGCACCGAGTGGGGCATGACGCCGCCGACCGTCAATGCGTACGAGAACCCGCTGCTGAACGAGATCGTGTTCCCGGCCGGCATTCTGCAGCCGCCGTTCTACGATCCCAACGCCGACGATGCGCTCAACTACGGCGCGATGGGCGCGGTGATCGGCCACGAGATGTCACACGCGTTCGACGACCAGGGCCGGCAGTACGACAAGTTCGGCAACATGCGCGACTGGTGGAGCAAGGAGGATGCGGCTCGTTACGCGAGTGAGTCGAAGAAGATCGTCGATCAGTTCAATTCGTACACGGTCCTCGACACCGCGACCCACGTTCAGGGCGAGCTCACCCTCGGCGAGAACATCGGTGACTTCGGCGGACTCACCGTTGCGTACGCGGCGATGAAGCGCGCGCTCGCGGCGCATCCGCAGCCAATAATCGACGGGTTCACTCCCGAGCAGCGCTTCTTCCTCGGCTGGGCGCAGGTCTGGCGCGAGCTCGATCGGCCGGAGTTCCTCCGCTACCTCGTGAGCTCGAATGAGCACCCGCCGGCCAAGTGGAGAGTGAACGGCCCGCTCAGCAACATGCCGGAGTTCAAGGAAGCGTGGGGCTGCAAGGACGGCGATCCGATGGTGCGGCCCGAGGCGAGCCGCCCTCACATCTGGTAGTGTCGGAATCGCAATGACGACCGAGACTGCCGCGACATCTGCGCTGACCGCGCTCTCCGAAGAGGAGATCATGTTCCGCGACGCCGTGGCCGCGTTCGCGGAAGAGGAAGTGCGCCCGCGGGTAATGGAGATGGAGAAAGCAGGCAGGATCGATTCGTCGCTCCTGCCCAGGTACTTCGAGCTCGGCCTGATGGGGATCGAAGTGCCCGATCAGTACGGCGGCGCGGACGGCAATCTCTTCATGGTCACCCTGGCGGTGGAAGAGATCAGCAAAGTCGATGCGGCATCCGCGATCGTCTGCGACGTCCAGAACACCCTCGTCAATTATCCGATCACGCGCTACGGCAGCGACGCGCAGAAGTCGAAGTATTTGCCGCAGCTGACTTCAGAAGTCGTCGGCGCGTACGCGCTCTCCGAGTCGGGCTCTGGCTCCGACGCGTTCGGCCTTGCAACTCGTGCCGAGAAGAAGGGCGATCGCTGGATCCTCAACGGACAGAAGCTGTGGATCACCAACGGCGCTGAGGCGGGCATCTTCGTCGTCTTCGCGAACGCCGATCCGTCGGCCGGTTACCGCGGTATCACCGCATTCATCGTCGAGCGCGAGTTCAAGGGCTTCAAGGTCGGCAAGAAGGAAGACAAGCTCGGGATTCGCGCATCGAGCACGGTGGAGCTTCTGCTCGACAACTGCGAAGTACCGGACGAAAACGTGCTCGGTCCCGTAGGCCAGGGCTACAAGATCGCGATCAATACGTTGAACGAAGGGCGCATCGGGATCGGCGCGCAGATGATCGGTGTGGCGCAGGGCGCGCTCAAGGCGGCGATCGACTATCTGCAGGAGCGCAAGCAGTTCGGAAAACCGCTCTCCGATTTCCAGGCAATCCAGTTCCAGGTGGCGCAGGCGGCGACGGAGCTCGAGGCCGCCCGCCTGATGGTTTACAACGCGGCGCGCCTCAAGGACGCCGGCAAGGACATCGCGCGCGAGGGCGCGATGGCCAAGCTCTTCTCCTCGCAGGTCTGCGAGCGCGTCACCTCGTTATGCGTCGAGCTGTTCGGCGGCTACGGCTACACCAAGGACTACCCCGTCGAGAAGTTCTACCGCGATGCCAAGATCGGGACGATCTACGAGGGGACGTCGAACATGCAGTTGCAGACTATCGCGAAGGCGATACTCAAGTAAGGAACTGCAAAAGAAGACTACCGGCGGGCGGCAGTGGGCCACACGGCGGGCGGCCGCGGGCTAAACGATTTCTTCCCGCGATTCACGTCGGAGGCTAGATACACGTGCAATAGCCCGTGGCCTCCCGCCGGCACGCCCACTGCCGCCCGCCGGTAGTCTTCTTTTGCAGTTTACCGAGCTGTAACTCCCCTCAGAATCCCTTCCCGTATTCGCCGCGCTTTCGCTGACGCCCGCTGATCCTCAACCAGCCTCGACTCCACCCTCGCAACAAAGTGCAGCCTCGCCGATAGCGTCTGCTGCGCGCCATTGCGCCGGATGACTACGGGCAGCGCGGTTCCCTCGGCGACACGCGAGTAGCGAGCGCGAAAACGGTCCGACCACTCCGGATCCTGGGCATCGAAGCCGCC
>CAMLDY010000118.1 GCA_946478895.1 uncultured Gemmatimonadota bacterium | reverse complement strand
CACCTGCGGACCAGGACGGCGAGACGCGATGTCTCCCGAGAGCTGTCAGCGTAGCTGCTGTCACGCTTGCAGCTGCCCGCTTCCGTTCAGGTGGTGGCCAGCCGCAGCGCTCAGGTCCGAGAAGCCGAGAAAAAGAAAAACGGAGCGTCGAAAGACGCTCCGTTTCTCTCATGCCAATGAAGCCTGTAATCAGGTGCAGGTGATCACACCGTTGGTCATGTCGCAGGTCTTCGCAGTCTGCGTGTGCGTAGCGGTCGCGCTCCACGACGGCGGCGGGCCACCAACTGCGGTCACGACAACCGTGACGTTCTGCGAGGGGCTGAAGCCCTGGAGAGGAGCCGCAGCGGTCGCGGTTCCCGAGAAGTAAGCACCACCGTTGTCGGCAGCGTACTGCTCTTCGTAGGTCGCCATGTTGCGAAGGTCAGACTTCATCGCAGCAAGGTAGGCCTTCTCCTTCGTGTTCGCGAACTTCGGAATCGCGATCGCGGCAAGAATGCCGATGATGACGACCACGATCAGAAGCTCAATGAGGGTAAAACCCTTTTTGTTGCTCATTTAAGACTCTCCTGAAACGTTGGGAAATCGCCGCCGGCTTTCTTAGGGCCTTCAGCATGTCATGAAGACGCGGCGCCTATAGTCAGGCAACCGTAAGGTAGAGGCAACCCACAATCCAGACCTGGTATATCGTCACAAGCCGTTATGGTGCAATGGTTTACAGGGCGCTGTCCGACCCCTTGGAAGGCCAAAAACGACCGCATTTTGCAACCCCCGTGGCAAGCTGCAACCCGTTTTCGCTAAATTCGGCGCCAGCCCCCTCCCAAAGCCCACAATCTCCGATTTCGCTTATTCCGGCACCGAGCTGGACGCCGTCGCCGAGGCCCATAACTACTACCGGTGGATCACCGACCGCTTCGCGCCGTTCCTGGGCCGGCGAATCGCCGAGGCGGGCGCGGGAATCGGCACCGTCTCCGAATTGCTGCTCCAGCGCGCCGCGCCGGAAGCGATGCTTCTCATCGAGCCGGATCGCGGCAACGCCCAGGCGCTGAAGCGGCGGTTCGCAAAGGATCCGCGGGTCAGCGTGCATCACGGCTACCTCGAGGACGCCGATCCCGCCTTTGGCGCGGATACTATAGTAGCGGTCAACGTCCTGGAGCACGTCGAGCGGCCGGCGGGCTTTCTCGACGCAGCTTACGAGCGGCTCACACCGGGCGGCGCGCTCCTGATACTCGTCCCCGCGCTGCCCGCGATCTACGGCTCACTCGACAAGGCTTTTGAGCACTATCGCCGATACACGAGACCAGAGCTCGAGAAGGATCTCTCGGACGCGGGATTCGAGATCGACCAGCTGCACTACATGAACCTGGTCGGAATCGCGGGCTGGTTCGTCGCGGGCAGAGTCATGCGACGCACCACACTCGGCCGCGGGCAGGTGCGCTTCTACGATCGCTGGGTAATTCCCTGGCTGCGGCGCGTCGAGTCGGTGGTGCATCCGCCGCTCGGCCAAAGCCTGATCGCCGTCGCGCGCAAACCTGAAACGCACGCGCAGCGTCGCAAGTCATAGCAACATGGTCGACACAACTTCGGTGGGCGAGACGAACGAAAACCGGTTCGTCTCTTACGCGTTCCGTTTTCTGGGCGCGATCCTTCTAGTGCTCACCGTTTTTCCGATCTATCGGATCGTGGCGTCGTCGGGCTCGGGCCGGATCGCGGCCGACGTCGTCCAGGCCGCGGAGACCGCGCGCAGCCTGACCCTGCTCGGCACGTTCATCGTGCTGACGTTGGGCGTCCTTGCGAGCAGGTTCATGGATCCGGCGCGCTTCGACGAGCGGGTCGCGGGCATTGGCGCGCGGCTGACGGCGGCGCGGATGGTGTGGTTCGCCGCGGTGCTGGCAATCGTTGCGACGGTGATCACCGCCGTCTTTAGCACAGCGGTGCTCGACGGCAAGCCGAATCTGATCGACGCGATGGTGCAGCTCGCCCAGGCGCGATTCGTCGCTGCCGGACACCTGAGCGGACCGGTCGACACCCTGACCGAGTTCTGGCACCTGCCGAATTCCATTGTCACCCGCAA
This sequence comes from uncultured Gemmatimonadota bacterium, assembly GCA_946478895.1. The sequence goes on along the minus strand of CAMLDY010000118.1, from coordinate 5,399 downwards.
TGGTTGGGTGTCGCAGTATCCGCCCGGCTATCTGGTGCTGCTCGGACTGGGAATGCGGCTCGGAATCGTGACGCTGGTCGGGCCGATTCTGGTCGGCGTCACGGTATTCTTCTCGGCGCTCGCGGCAGAGCGACTCTTTCCGGACGATCGCATCGTCGCGCGGATCGGCGCGATCCTTCTCGCATTCAGCCCGTTCGTGGTCGGCCTCGCCGGCGCGTACATGAATCACATCGGGGCGGCGGCGTTCATCGCGATCGCCGTGTACTGCGCGCTGCGCAGCCGAGACGGTCGCGGTTTTGTTTGGGTGATTCTCTCGGGTGCCGCGGTCGGAGCGGTTTTTTCGATTCGTCCGCTGACCGGGGTGGTCGCCGCGCTCGTCGTCGGTGCGATCTGGCTGATATCGCCGGCGAAAGGAGGCGGCGCCGTGAAGGCGCTGGCGATCAGAGTGCTTGGCGCGACAATCGGGATCCTTCCTTTCTTCATCGCCCTTGGCGCGTACAACCAGCATTTCTTCGGCAGCCCGTTCCGGTTTGGGTACTCCGCGGCGGTCGGTCCGCTCGTCGCACCGGGATTCCACCGCGATCCGGCCGGGCACTGGTACGGGCCGGCGCAGGCGCTAGGCTACACGTCGTCGGATCTCACCACGCTCGGGATGTACCTGCTGGAGAGCCCGATCTCGGTGGTGTTCGTGGTCGCGGTATTCCTGCTCGTCGCGCGCCGGTTCGCCGTCGGCACGCGGATCCTCGTGATCTGGGCGCTGCTGCCGGTTGTCGCAAATGCGTTCTACTGGCACCACGGAATCTTCATGGGCCCGCGAATGCTCAACGAATGGTCGGCGGGGTGGGCGCTGCTGACTGCGGCGGCGGCGGTCGGACTCGTGCGCAGAATTCCGGCGCAGAAATCGTTCGGAAATTATTTCCCGCGCGCGGGACTGACGCTCGCCTTTGCGCTGGCGTGGGTGGCGGGCGTCGCCTATCTCGCGCCGCAACGGCTGGTGCGCTACGGCGGCAGCTGGATGGCGAGCTCGCGGCTCGCGCTTCCGAAGACACCGACGCCGTCGCTGGTGTTCGTGCACGGTGGCTGGCCGACCAGGATCGCGGTGCGCCTCACCTCTCACGGAATGCGCGGTGATTCGGTCGAAGCGGCGATGGCGCTCAATCCCACCTGCGACGTCGATCAATTCGCGACGTGGTACGCGACACGCGGGACTGCTGCGCCGCCCTTGCCGCTCAACTTCGATTTCAGCAAGCCGAGTCCGACGCAAAGGATCGACGTCGCGCAGGGGGAGCAGATCAGGTACAACCCGGCGAAGCCTTTGAAGAGGGGGTGTCAGCGGGAGGTCGCGGCGGACACTCTCGGGGTGATCGACATCTCCCCGTTAGTCTGGCAGGGTGATCTGCCCGGGGCCGTAGGGGGTGCCGCGATGATCGTGCGGGATCTCGGACCTGAGCTCAATGCGCAGCTCATTGCACGCTATCAGCAACGCGTGCCGATGATGTTGATTCGCGCGACGAAGGAAGGGGCGCCGAGGGTGGTTCCGTATGAGCAAGGAATGCGATTGCTCTGGGCCGGGGGCTGAGGGCTGAGGGCTTTTGATCGAGTACTCGGACCAACGGCATCGATAATCGCGGACTGACTGAGAATTGCAGACTATCGAGGACGCATTGTCCCAGGTAGTCCTAAGTAGCCCTAGGTATTCCTCGTTGTCCTCAGTAGTCCTCGGTACTCCTCGGTCCTCGATCAGTCCGCGATTATCGATGCCGTTGGTCGTAGTACTCAGTTCGATCTATCGCAGCAAATTGTACCGTAAGATGTGAAAGAGCGCGGCCATGCCATCGCGCCAGGTGATCTTCTTTCCCTCGAGATAAGTGCGGCCGCTGTAGGTCACGGGCACCTCGAAGATCCGCGCATTGGCGTGCGCGAGGCGGGCGGTCACTTCGGGCTCGAAGCCGAAGCGCTCTGATTTGAGCTTGAGTGAGCGCGCGAGCTCCCCGCGCATCGCTTTGTAGCAGCACTCCATATCGGTGAGATTCAGATTGCTGAACATGTTGCTGAGGGTGGTCAGCAGGCCGTTGCCGACGGAGTGCCAGTAGTAGAGCACGCGATGGGTGCCGCCGAGGAATCGCGAGCCGAACACGGCGTCGGCTCTGCCCTGGATCAGGGGCTCGAACAAGGTCGGCCAATCCGCGGGACTGTACTCGAGATCCGCATCCTGGACGATCACGATGTCGCCGTGACTGGCGGTGATGGCGGCTCTCACCGCCGCGCCCTTGCCGCGGTTTTTCTGCTGATAGATCGCCTGCTGAATGCGACCATTCTTGAGCAGCTGGGCGAGGACATCGCGGGTGCCGTCGGTGGAGCAATCGTCGACGCAGATGATCTCGACGTTGTACTGCGTAGCGCGCACCCGCTCGACGATCTCCGCGACCGTATCGACTTCGTTATAGACCGGAATCAGAACCGAGACCAGCAGGTCGTTCTTTTTGAGCGGAGTTACTGGAGTCAGCAAGCGATTGCGGTTCCGGTAGTGAGAGATTGCGGCATTAGGGCCGCGCCGAAGGAAATCCCCATTTAGACAGCCGGAAGGGGGGTCTGGCAACGCTGGAAAGCGACGGTAGGGGGATTTCAGGAGCGTTCCGGCCGCGTTTTCGTGCCACCATCACGTAACATTTCTTTCTAACAAAATTTTCAGGCTGATTTTCGTTGCAGGGTGGGCAGTTCCGCGTCATCAGAATGAGAACGTTTTCCCTCCCATCATGGGGTTCCCATATGCAGAATAACAGAAAGGGTTTTACGCTCATTGAGCTTCTGATCGTCGTGGTCATCATCGGCATTCTTGCCGCGATCGCCATTCCGAAATTTGCGAACACGAAGGACAAGGCGTATGTCGCGGCGATGAAGTCCGACCTGCGCAACCTGGCCACCTACGAAGAGCAGTACGCCGCCGACAACAACGGCGCCTACTTCGCTGGTAGCGCGACGAGCACGACCCCGCTCAACGGGTTCACGCCGTCGCAGAACGTGACCATCGACGCTGTGATCGTCGCCGGCCCGCCGCAGAGCTGGACCGCGACCGCTTCGCACTCGCAGTCGGCCAAGACCTGCGACAACTCTTCGGGCGCGATCGTCTGCACCTGATGCACGTTGTGCTCAGCGCGAAACGGGGACATCCAATGGATGTCCCCGTTTTGTTTTTGTGGTGGTGTTCCGCGAGAGCAGTTGAGTCGTCAACTGAGGGTCACAAAACAAAGGTTCAATGCCGACAGAATACGATTCAAGGGTTATCCAGGAGCAGGCCGACCTTCTCTATGAGGAAGCGGACCGGGCGTTGGTCGTCGCGGCGATCTTTGCCGGGTTGATTGGTCTTTTCATCGGGGTTGCAGCGTTCTACCTACTGGCCGATCGCACCGAGACGATTGCGATCGTCGTAGTGCTCGGCGTGCCGCTCGCGTTCGCGGCGATCGGGTTGCTGTTCGGACAACGGCGTGCGTTCACGCTGCGGTCGCAGGCGCAGCAGCTGTTGATTCTGGTTGCAATAGAGCTGAATACACGTCGGCCCGCGGCGGCACCAGCGGCGAGCGCGCCAGTGTCAGCGCCGATTGGCGTCGTAGCAGGAGCAACCGCGGCCGCTGGCGCCTGAGGCGCTTCGGCTATCGAGGGAGCGCAAACGCGACGATCGCGTCGCTGGCGCCCCAGGTCTCACCATCTCCACCCGCGGCAATCACCACGTACTGGCGTCCATCGGCGCCTCGATAGGTCATGGGCGTTGCCTTGGCGCCCGCCGGCAGCTCGGCGCGCCATAGCTCTTTACCCGTATCGATGTCGAACGCGCGGAACTGGCGGTCGATCGTCGCGCCCATAAAGACCAGACCACCGGCGGTCGCAATTGCGCCGCCCAGGGTCGGCATGATCGGAGTCTCCCATTTCTTCGTGCCCGTGCTGAGATCGAGGGCGACCAATGTTCCGGGCGGAGCCGGAGTGCAGGGTACCCCGGGAGGGACGAAGAGAATCTTGCGGCGCATGATGTACGGCGTGCCACGCATTCGGGTGTCCTCGTAACCGATTCGCGAGCGCTGCTCGTGGAGGGTGTCGAGGTTTACGGTGGCGGCTGGTATGAGCTGCACCATCGCCGCGAGGGTGTTCACGGGCACCACCGCGATCTGGCGCGTGGGATCGAAGGTGACGCCGCCCCAGTGCGCCCCGCCGATGTTCGACGGCAGCACGAGCGTACCACCCAGCGAGGGCGGAGTGAAAATCCCCTCATTGCGCAGGCCTCGCAGCAATTCCTGACACGCGGCGTTGGTCGACTGGCCGTTCCAGCTGTGCGGACTGAGCGGCGGCAGTGACGAGAACGGCTGGGTCGGCCACGCCCTCTCGCCAGGTACGTTGCTCGCCGGCACCGCGCGCTCCTCGACCGGGAAAATCGGTGCGCCAGTCTCGCGATTGAGCACGTACATCATTCCAGTCTTGGTGGTCTGAATGACCGCCGGCTGGCGCTTCACCGTCGCCAACAGTGGCGGGGACGCGTTGTCGTAATCCCAGAGATCGTGGTGAACGGTCTGGAAGTGCCAGACGACAGCGCCGGTCGATGCGCGCAACGCTACTATCGAGTTCGCGTAGTCATTACGACCGAGTCGCTCGCCGCCGAAGTAGTCGGGACTCGCCGAGCTCGTTGGAACTAAAACGAGATCGCGCGCGGGATCGGCCGCGATCACCGACCACGCATTGGCGGCACCGGTGCGGTGGCCGTTGGCGCCCTCCCACGTAGCGTACGCCGGATCTGACGGACTCTGGGCCACCGGGTCCCACGACCACCTGAGCGCCCCAGAACGCGCATCGTAGGCGCGGACCTCGCCGCTCGCCGCATCGGTGCGATTGTTGTCAGCGACTCCGGAGCCGACGATCACCAGATTGCCGACAATCGCCGGCGGCGACGTCACCTCGTACTCGGCTTTCTCATACGGCGCGTTGCGCAGACCGCGCCGGAGATCGACGGTACCGGCGTTGCCGAAATCTGCGATCGGCCTGCCGGTGGCGGCGTCGAGGGCAATCAATCGCGCATCGGTAGTCGCGAAATAAATCCTGCCATTCGAGTAGCTGACGCCGCGGGTGGTGAAATCGCCGAAGCCGGAGTGCTGATCGACCGCGGCGTCGAACTTCCACTTCTCAGCGCCGGTCACGGGGTCGAGCGCGATCACTTTGCCGAGTGGTGTGCTGATGTACATCACTCCGTTTACCACGATTGGAGTGACCTCGAGGGAGCGCTTGTGCTCGCTGGTCGCGAGGGGCTCGCCGGTGTGATAGGTCCACGCCGGTTTTAGGCTGGCGACGTTCTCGCGGGTGATCTGAGTGAGTGGCGAGAAGCGCGAGCCGAGCGCGTCGTGGCCGTAGGCGGGCCA
>CAMLDY010000117.1 GCA_946478895.1 uncultured Gemmatimonadota bacterium | reverse complement strand
TAGCGCGCGATGGTCGTCTGCTCAGCTGTCAGATTCTTCGACAGCTGGTAATCGACGTTCGCTTCAGCGTAGAACGCCGAGCTCGGATCTTCGGAATACGCAGGCGGAGGGCCTGGATCGCACTCGGCGGCACGTGATAGCGCTAACGTTCCGACCGTCGCTGCCCAGAACGGCTGCATCGCCACCTGGCCGGCTGCGGTCGGTACCCAGAATGCCGGACCAACCGGAGGCACGTACGATGTCGGGAAGTTGGTGAGATAGCTGCGATCGCCACCGTCGTTGCGCGATGTCGCGAACACCGCGGCGCCGACCGACCGGCCGAAATTACTCGACAGCTTCGCGATTCCGGGCGGTACGCCGGCGCCGTATTGCGACGCAAGATTGGATTCGAGCGCATTGAGAGCGACGATGTTGTCGGCGGCCTTATTGGTCTGATCGCCCCACAGCCCGCGCATCACCTCCGCCATCGCCGCGTTGGCGACGAGCGCCCAGTTGTACGGAATTCCGTTCGCTTGCGGGAGCGCGCCTACTCCGTTCAGCTGACCGGCGACCGAACGATTGTCGGGCATACCGCCGATGACCGATTCGTAGAGAGCGAGCCCCATGTACCCGAATGCGCGCGCCTGCACGGGCGGGGTGAAGCCCGCCGTCGACTTGCTGAAATCGAGCGAGAGCTGATAGTAGGCGAGCGGTACTCCGGCGTCGAAATCTGCCGCCGTCGATTGTCCGATTCCCTGATTTGCGGCGCCAGTCTGCGGCCCGGCAATCTCACCGGGTCGATTCCCCGCGCATCCAGCGGCCAGCAGTCCGACTATGACAGCACCTACCGCATAGAGCTGTCTCCGCGTTGTGTGCCGAGCGCGGCGACAAGCGCGCGTCGGCGAGAAGATCTCGGTTCTCATGTCTCCTCCTGGTGATGGTGCAGAAATCCGAGGAGACGAGGCTAAGAATGAGCAACGCTGGTGGACAGCCCAAAAAATGAACTGTCAGGGAGCTTACACCGGAGCCGTGCTCACGGTCTTGGCCATGACGGCGAAGCGTGTTACGCCGAGCCAATTCGGCAACGCGTTGCGGTATTGCAAAGGCCCGTGAACCTCGACAGCGCCGTCGCGCATCGCCTGAACCACCGCGAGCTGTCCGAGACAGACGCGAGCGAGAGCGCCGACGGTGGCGTCGATCTCCAGATTGACTTCGTAGCCGGGATCGAAGAGACAGAGATCGACGTTGGGCCGCTCGAGCACGAGCCAGAAAACGCGGTCCCGATGTCCGCGAAAATGGAAGAGCAGAACCACGCGCTGATCGGGAAGTGCATCGACGCGCACCAGCCTGCGCAGCGACCACATCAGGAAATCGGGATCGAGATCCTTGTCAGCGAGATCCTTGCTCGCCCAACGGTATCCCCAGGTGCCGAGCGCGTCGATGACCGCGCCGAGCTCGCGGCCGCCGGCGGTGAGATGGTATTCCTGATGTCCATCCTTGCCGGGTCGCTGCTCGATGATGCCGCTTCGCTGCAGCGCGTGCAGGCGTTGGGTGAGAAGATTTCTCGAGATCCTAGGTACGCCGCGGTGGATGTCGGAGAATCGTCGCCCACCCATGAGCAGCTCGCGCAGAATGAGCGGGGTCCAGCGCTCGGCGAAGATCTCGGCGCCGAGTGCCACGGGACAGAACTGTCCGTAGGCTGTCATGGCTCTAACGTGGAACGGGTCTCGATAGGCGGCAAGTCCAATTTTTGAACCGCTGACACCAGGCTTTCACGTCCGAGTCAGAGCCACCGCCGGCCCGTCGACGCCCCTCGCGGAGGTCTGACATTCACCGTAGACTCCGTTGTTCAAATTCTTACAGCGAGTCGTTCCGAGGAGTACAGAAGGTGGCATTTGACGCCGAAGAGTATTGGGCCAACCGGTACAGCACGATCGACATCACGAGGTCGGGGCACATCGATCTGCCCGCTGACTACAACAAGTGGCTGTATGCGCGCAAGAAAGAGGTCTTGTTTCAGGGGCTGAAAGCGGCCCACTTCAATCCGGTCGGTGCGTCGGTGCTTGGGATTGCCACGGGCACCGGAGTGTATGTCGAGGCCTGGCAACAGCGGAAGATTGGGCGTCTCGTCGGAATCGACATCAGCGCTGCCGCCATTGCCGAGCTGCAGGCTCGGTTCCCGAAGTACCAGTTCTACAAGCGTGATTTGGTCAAACCCGGCCTGGTTGATCTCGTCGGCACCGGATTCGATGTTGTCACTGCCATCGACGTGCTGTATCACATCGTCGAGGACTCGGCCTTTCCGATTGCGCTCCGGAATATCGCTGATACCGTGAAGCCAGGTGGGCTGTTCGCCATCCACGATTTATTCCTGCACGCCGGCGAGCTCGACATCGGCTACCTCAAGCTACGAACGCTCGATAAGTATCGCGCAGTTCTGGACGCCGTGGGTTTCGATATCCTGTGGCGCAAGCCGACCTTTTTCTTCGCGGTGCAGCCGCGCGACATTGTGTCGCCTCAGGTACTCCGCTTGATGCGACAGCTCTGGGACGGTTTTACCTATCCCCTGATCCAGCGACTCCCGAATCTCGCGGGGCGTTCGACCTATTGGACAGACAAAATGCTCGGTGCCGTCCTTAAAGAGGGCCCGTCGTTCGAGATGATGATCTGTCGGCGCCGAACGACGTAGTGATTGGCAGACTACGTTGAAACAGTCAGTACGATTTTGCCACGTTTGTGCGGCGCGCCGGCAAGCATCTCGTGGGCTGTCCGCGCCTCATCGAGCGGGAGCACCGTTCCGACATCGGTCGATAGTTTTCCGTCGTCAATCAGCACGCTGATCTTCTTCAATCGAGCGGTCGTCACTTCCGCATAGAAGAAGGCCGCGCGAACGTCATGCTGTTTTTGTGCCGCTTCGGGAACAGTCGACACAATCGATACGAGGATTCCGCCCGGCTTGAGAACTCGCAGCGACTTTTCCTGGGTCGCGCCGCCGATCGTGTCGAGGACGACGTCCACGCCAGACACCAGCTCCTCGAATCGCTCCTTCCTGTAGTCAAAGACTGTCTCGGCGCCCAGCCCACGCACGTAGTCCAGATCCCGAGCGCCGGCGGTCGCTACTATATGAAGGCCGGCCTGCCTGGCCAATTGCACGGCGTACGCACCAACGCTTCCCGCCGCGCCGTGAATGAGCACCGTCTGTCCGGCGACCCCCGCTGCGTACTCGAAGAGCATCTGCCACGCAGTGACCGCAACGACTGGAACCGAAGCCGCCTCGACGAAATTCAACGCCTTCGGTTTTGGCGCCATCATCCCCGCGAGTGGCACGGCATATTCCGCCTGGCCGCCACTGAATTGCGGATTCGTCGAGCCGTAGACTTCGTCGCCCGGCTTGAACCCGGAAACTTCCGGCCCAACGGCTTCGACGGTTCCAGAGATGTCGGAGCCGAGGATGATCGGAAGCGGCTCCAGCCTGGATGTGCCCTCGCGGAAGAGAGCGTCCCAATTGCCGACTCCTGCCGCATCCACCCGGACGAGCAATTGGCCACGCCCCGCGGACGGTCGCGGCACATCACCGATCTCAACAACACTCGGCGGACCGTACTGTAGAACGCGTACTGCTTTCACCGTTACGATATTACCAATGTTAGCCCGGGTGGGGCGAACGTCACCGCATCCACTGTTGTCCTGATGCGAACAAGGCCAGCAACAACAGTCCAAACCCGATGCGGTACCACGCAAAGATATCGAACGAGCGATGGGAGACAAATCGAATCAACCAGCGAATTACAATCAGCGCGGTGACGAAGGACACCACGAAACCGGTGGCAAATACCGGAATGTCACTCGCTGAGAGCACGCCAAGATTCCCGGCGAGACTGAGCAAAGTCGCGGCGAACATGACCGGGATCGCGAGCAGAAAGGAGAACTCCGCGGCGGCGGGCCGCGCTACGCCCAGTAGCAGCGCGCCCATGATCGTCGCTCCGGAGCGGGACACGCCGGGGATGAGCGCGAAGACCTGCGCGATGCCGATCCCCAGCGCGGTGCCGAAGCCGATCTGAAGCACCGTCTGCATTCGCGGCGCTGGGCGCCAGTGCTCGATCGCCAGAATGACGACACCGCCGACAATCAGCGCGCCAATCACCACTCGTGGTGTGAAGAGGTGATCGGTGATCCAGTGATGCGTGGCGAGTCCAATGATCGCCGCCGGAAGGAACGCAATGAACAGCGCGACGATGAACCGGCGCGACTCGGGAACCTTCACCGCATCGCCGAGGGTGCGCAGGAGGAACGCGCGGTACTGCCAGACCACCGCGAGAATGGCGCCCAGCTGGATGAAGATCTCGAACACGTCGGCGCGCTGGCCGACGAAGCCGATGGCGTGGCCGGCCAGGATAAGGTGCCCCGTGGATGAGACAGGAATGAACTCGGTCGCCCCTTCTACCAGACCGAGTAGCGCCGCTCGCAGGATGTCGGTTGTCATCGGAAATACACCACGGCAAGAAAGCTAACTCGCACGGCAACACCATCGCTGCACGGGAGGCATGAAGAATCGGTAAAGCCGTCGAGCTTGGGGAGAGCCCATTCAGGTGGCGGAGATTGTAGCATCGCCGACTATCTCTACAAATCCGCGACTCCCATCGACTCTGATGCGCTGACCCGTGCGAATCCGCTCCGTCGCCCCCGCCACACTCACCACCGCGGGAATGCCATACTCGCGCGCGACCACCGCGCCGTGGGTCATCAGGCCGCCGACCTCAGTCACCACGCCGGCAGCGTGAATGAACAATGGAGTCCAGCCCGGATCCGTAAATGGCGCCACCAGAATCTCGCCCGCCTCGAGTACTTCGCGGTGCGGATCGGTAATCACGCGCGCGATTCCTTCGGCGACGCCGGCTGAAGCGGCGGTGCCCGGCAGCGCGTTGGCCGGGATTCCTTCGCGACCCTCCGCCAACGACGGAACCTCGCCGTCACTCGCAATCGCGATCGGCGGACGACGGGGCTTGTCTCGATTGAATTGCGCAACGCGCGCGGTCAGCTCGGTGCGCATATCCATCCTCGGATCGGAGAGCGCATCGGCGAGCTCGAAGATTCCGAGATGCCAGACTTGCCCTGCATCCGCGATTTGTCCGCGACGCGCCAGCTCGTCTCCGGCAGCGATCACCTCCGGGCGCACCACACCCATCAATCGCACGATCATGAACTTCGGATGCTCGCGCACCCCTAGCCCGGCGCGTGCTACTCGACAGAGCCGAGCGATCCACCAGCCGCGTACGATTCCCTTCGGCCCGCGACGCGCCGCGGCCACGAGTCGCTTCTGAGCCGCTTCGCCAATCTCCACCTGTGCGCGGTACTGGCGACGGTGCGTACCGGCCTCGCCCGACAAACCGCCGGCAATCACCCGCAGTAACAACGATGGATCGTCGCGCCACCTCGGCCGCGAAATGTCAATCTCGCCGGCGGTTCGGTCGCCATATAGGTCGAGAAAGTGGTCCAACGCGGCTATGAAATCTCTGCCTCCATCCATCTCGAGCAACGATCGCCGCGCCTCCGGCCACGGCCGGCCGTCGAGCGCTGTGGCGAGCTGGGAATGCGCGCGAATGAGGTCGGTGAGATCGCCGACGGCGAGATCCATCTCCGTCGTCACGTTGCCCGGCAAGCCGCGCAGAAGATTGTCGACTTCACCGCTTACATCGCTCGCCCATTCATCACGCGCCGCGCGCACCAGCAGGCGATGCGAAAGGAGTCCGGCGACCATAGATGGCAGGAACGGTGTCACGCTGCCGAACGCGGAATTCATCTCGATCGCGCACTGCCTCATCTTATCGGCCAGGCTCTTGCGCGCGCCGATGCGCTGCGCCGCTGCCGCCGGAATCTCCCGCACCGCCACGTCGAACCGCCGCGCCCGCGCCACGGGATCGCCGATCAGAAGAGTCACCGGCAGACGACGGAAGACCGGGCCGAGGACTCTGAACACCGCCGTCGCCAGCGCGATCTCGTTCCCGCGACGCTTGTTGAACTCGGGGCGATCGGTGAGCGACTTCACCGCGCGGCCGAGATCGGCGTAAACGACGGTCATGCCATCGAGGAATGCCTTGCGCGCGCGCCGCACGCGCAGAATGGGCGTGACGTCGAGGAAGATCCTGCTCGCCGCCGGCAACATGTACGGACTCAGCTTCGGCGGGTCGCTCAGTGTCGGCAGACGATCTTTCCCCGCCGGGATGAACAATCGCAGCACATCGATCGCCACCCTCGGCAACGCGTCGAGCATCATCTGGATGTGCCCGAAGCTGAGGAAAACGCGGAGCCCGGGATCCTTTGCCGGAGTTTGCGGGATCGGAAACAGCGACGTGATCGGCCGAGCCTGGACGACAAAGATCTTTCCGCCGGCGATGCACCACTCGATGTCCTGCGGCACCCCGTCGTAAAGTTTCTCCACGCGTTCGCCGAGGTCCGCGAGCGCCAGCACCTGCTCATCGCTCAACGCCCGCGCATGGCGCATCGATTCCGGGAGCGGTTCCTGGCGCGTGCCTCCGCCGGGCGCCGATCGAATCGCAAACGCTTTGTCTCCCGCCCTCGCAAGCAGAATCCGCGGTTTGCGCTCCCGCTTCCCGCCTCCCGCCTCCCCCCTCCCGACCTTGTACAGATCCGCCTCGATCAGCCCGCTGACCAACGCTTCACCAAGCCCGAATCCAGCGTCGATCGACGCGACGTTGCGATTGCCGCTGACCGGATCGGCCGTAAAAAGAATTCCCGACACGTCGGGATCTATGAGCTTTTGTACAACGACGGCGAGCGCGACGCCGCGGTGTCCGAATCCGTTGCGCGCGCGGTAGAGCACCGCGCGGTCGGTGAAGAGCGAGATCCAGCAACGCCGCACCGCATCGAGCAGTGCTGTTTCGCCACGCACGTTGAGATAGGTGTCCTGCTGTCCGGCGAAGCTCGCGCCGGGTAGATCTTCCGCGGTCGCGCTGGATCGCACCGCAAGTGGATCATCGACGCCGAGCGAGTGCCAGGATTCCCTGACCGCGGCGGCAACTTCAGCGGGTACGGGAAGCGTGTCGAGCGCGGCGCGCATCGCTTCCGCCGCGCGTCGCGCTGCCTCGACGTCGGTGCCATCGAGGGTGTCGAGATCCGCGAACCGCGCATCGCTGTCGGCCAGCTGCGCGATGAACATTTCGTACGCGCGCGTGGTGACGCAGAAGCCGGGCGGAACGGGGACGCCGGCGCGGGTGAGCGCGCCGAGGTTGGCGCCCTTGCCGCCTACTATAGATGTGTCGCCGGCGCCGACGTCGGCGAAGGAGAGCGTGAGTGGAGTGTCGTCAGCCTCAAGCTGCCGCGTCGGGCCTGCCACTAGTCGGCGACGGTGGTGAGATCTTCCATCGTTCGGCTAATGTAGCCGCACGACGATGTCCTGTCAGTGCGGCACGAAGCTACCCGACGTCCGGCGCGGCGATCATCCCTGATGGCGAGTGCCTTTGCAACAGAAGCGTAGCCAGCACCGCATACCATAGGTTCGTCGCG
>CAMLDY010000116.1 GCA_946478895.1 uncultured Gemmatimonadota bacterium | reverse complement strand
CCCTCGGTCCTCCACACCAATAAGACCTATGCTCGCATATAGCACGGCGTGCGCGGAACGACCCGACTCAAGCGCAACGCCATAAGCCGTACCGCAACGCCTCGCGGATTGCCAGACGCCCGGCGCCGAAATGTCAACTGGCACAAGGGGGATTCAAAATGCGGAAATCCTGCAACGCGGTCATGCTGGGCGCCTTGACTGCGGTACTCATAACCCTTGCGATTGCGTGCGCCGAGGTTACAGAGCCTTCTCCTAGACACATCATCCGGGCGCAAGTCCAGGTATCCAGCGGCGTCACCGGCCGGCGTAATGAAATCAAAGCACTTCAAGAAATACTTACGCGCCGATCGGCGCTGGGACGGCCCGCAGAAGTTCACGGGTATTTCGGCGGGAAATATGGCGTTAACAGCTTGCCAACACTGATCGGAGACGCCCGCGCTTTAACAGAATCATCGAACCCCGGCGCTCAACTGGACATTACGACGCACGGCTTGCAGCCAAAGTTCGCCCCGCAAAGTGGATCCCCAACAATTAGAGATGCATACACACTAGCTTCGCTCCCGGTTAGTGATGGAGGTACTGGACTCGTATTCGCGCACATGTACGTCGTGCGGAGCACCTCTAGTTACGGTGACCTGGATCAAAAAGTACACGTGACGACCGAGCGTGCCGGACAAAAACTTATTGATATGAATGCAACCGGCTCTGCGGGCATGGTGGAGGGATCTATTGAGGAAGGGTTGGACACGAGGGTCGACGTACAGATGTCGCAGTGTGATGCACTGAACGCGTCGACGGCGCATCATTTCCACGACAAATGGGACAACACCGATTACTGGGCAGCAACCGCTGACTTGGACGCCCCAGAAGCGGGTTGCTGCGACGCCTCAAACGACAGCACACCACCCGCTGCGAGCAGCGTCACGGCCCCGAATGCCACTTTCGTTAAACTACGGCCGGCTTTCTCTCGATACACGGGATCGAGCGCAAAAGCCTTTTCGCCCCTCTCGTTAAGCGCGACGCCATTCTCTGAGATGAAACTCTCGTCTCCAACGATTGCAAGAGTTGAGACGCAGACTTGTTCAACTGGGACCAGCGGAGGAGGAGGTGGCGGCGGCGGCGGCGGTAGTGGCTACCATGTCGTATACTGCCTGATGCTCGAGCATTATGACGGCGATGGAAATTTGCTCTATACCGAAACCGTTAGTTGCTGGACAGAATATTATGAAATGTGAATCGACACTTTGGCTTGGACCGACCGAGCACAACTCGACGTAACCTGAATTTCAGCTTTACAGAGGCTGCGTAGCAGTAGAGCGTTCGACACGCACCTGGCGCGTGATCCGCAGAGCCGGCCGACTAACACGCAAGCGCCTTGCAGCGGGTGTTTTTGGTCTTTGGCTCAACAGCTCGGTCGATCAGAGCGCCTGCTAGAGCAATTCGGTCCTAACCTTGGTTAGCAGCATCTCACCGCCAACGGATTCCAGGCTCCGAGTGTCAAAGTCGTAGATCCCGAAACCGCGGCCGGACCCACCCGTACTGCTTCCCAGTGCCCAGATTTCTTCCCGTCATATCCCGCGCAGCGTTGCTGCTGGCTGCTCTCGCACCGTTCAGCTCCGGGGCGCAGAGCCAGAGCGACAAGCCAGACGTAGTTCGGGGCCGCGTCACCGACGACTCCTCGCGAGCGGTGGTCGCCTCAGTCACCGTCACCCGTGGCCCCGACCGACTCGTCCAGCAGACCACCACCGACAGCGCCGGCAACTATCGGGTGCGCTTCGAGCAGGGCACGGGTGATTACCTGGTCTACGTCAGCGCTACCGGCTACACCTCGGCGCGGCGACGGGTGCAGCGGCAGACCGACGAGCACGAGCTGATCGCGAATTTCACCCTCGCACCAGCACCGGTCGCGACGCTGGACGCGATGAAGATCGAGGGCCGCAAGCCGGTGCGCGCCAGCAATCCAATCGCTCCGACCCAGCCCGAGACGGGCTCCGCAGAAAAATGGCAGGACGGCGTCAGCGGCCAGGTTCCTCCGACGATCGCGGGAGATCTGAGCGCGATCGCCGGCACCATGTCCAACGTCACCATGACCGCGAGCGGTCCATCGATACTCGGCGCCGGGTCCGAATCAAATCTGAATACCCTGAATGGAATGGGTCTGGCCAGCGGATCGGTTCCGCGGGCGGCGCGCACCGAGACGCGCGTCACGGGCGCGACCTTCGATCCCACGCGTGGTGGTTTCTCCGGAGCCAACATCGACGTCCGCCTCGGACCGGGCGACCGGAACTACCAGCAGCGGCGCGCGTTTCTCACCTTCGATCCGCGCTTCCTGCAGTTCACCGACAACGCCGGCCGAGCAGCCGGGCTTCCGAGCGGGGGCGCGCGCGGTAGTCTTGGCGCCGACGGCGAGCTCATTCGCGGCGCGCTCACCTACAACATCGCGCTCGACTTCGGTCGCTCGCTGAGTGATCCATCGACGCTTCTCAGCGCCGATGCCGACGCTCTCCTCAACGCCGGCGTCTCACCGGACTCTGTCGCACGACTGATTGCGTTCGCAACGCCGCTCGGCATTCCGCTCGCGTCGCCGACCGTCCCGACCAACCGCCAGCACAACACCATCGCCTGGCTCGGCCGGCTCGACGATACCCGCGATACCTTGAGCACCCGCGCTCTGACCACCTACGCCGGCTGGACCCGCGACGGCGCCCTCGGATTCGGCCCGTTGTCCGCGCCCTCCGCCGGGAGCGAGCGCAGCCAGCGCACTCTCGGAACCCAGCTCACGCTTGGCTCCTACGTCGGACCCGGCCGCCGTACTCTCAACGAGACGCGGATTGGGTTGAGTGGTGAGCGCACGACAGTCTCGCCCTACCAGACTCTTCCCGGCGCGACTGTGCTCGTTCGCTCGGACGATGCCGGAGTTGGAACCGACGTGACGTCGGTCCAGCTCGGGGGCGGGTCGTTCCTGCCGACGAAGGAATCGAGCTGGACCCTCGAGGCCGGCAACCAGACGGAGTGGAACGCCCACGGTCGGACCCACCGCTTCAAGGGACTGTTGTGGGGACGCATGGACGGAATGCGGCAGGAAGGATTCTCCAACGGCCTTGGCACCTACACCTTCAACTCGATCGAGGATCTGAGTGCGGGCCGCGCGACGAGCTTCTCGCGGACGCTGCAGCAGCCATTGCGCGAGGGTCGGGTCTGGAACGCGGCGACCGCCATCGCGCACAACTTCGCGCCGTCGCGCTACTTCAGCTTCCTCTACGGCGCGCGGCTCGAGGCCGACGGCTTCAGCGGCAAGCCCGCGCGCAATCCCGCGCTCGACCAGGCGCTCGGGGTCGAGAGCGGCGCGGCACCTTCACGGCTTCACGTGAGTCCCCGTGCCGGTTTCACTTTCACCTACAATCGTGATCGCGGAAACGGTCAGGGCACCATGCAGAACCAGACCGGCCGATACTATAGATATATGTCGGGCACCCTGCGCGGCGGGATCGGCGAGTTCCGCGATCTGCTGCGCCCCGGAGTGCTCGGCGACGCGTCCGCATCGACCGGCCTGCCAGGCGGCAGCTCGTACCTCAACTGCGTCGGCGCCGCGGTGCCGGCGCCGGATTGGTCGCTCTTCGCGAGCGATCCATCCACAATTCCGACCCAGTGCGTCGACGGCAGCGGTGTGCTCGGTGACGTCGCGCCGGCAGTCACCCTGATCGATCCGTCGTACGACGTGCCGCGCAGCTGGCGGGCGTCGCTGGACTGGAACACCAGCACCCACGGCTGGCTGCTTCGCGCCGGAACTTTGGTCTCGTACGATCTGTCGCAGCCCGGAGTCGTCGACGCGAACTTCAGCGGCGTGAGCAGGCTCAATCTGACGGACGAAGCCAACCGGCCTGTCTACGTCACCGCGGCATCGATCGATCCGGCGACCGGCGCCGTGTCGCCGGTAGAATCGCGGCGCGCCGCGCAGTACGGTCGCGTCGGGATGCGCGTCAGCGATCTGCGTGGCTACGGCGGACAGCTCAACCTCGCGCTGTCGCCCGATGTGTTCAAGTTCCGCGGTGGCGGCGCGTCGCTATACGGATCGCTTTCGTACACGCTGCAGAGTACCAAGCGCCAGTTCCGCGGCTTCGACGGCGCGGCGTTCGGAGACCCGCGACTCGTCGAGTGGGCGCCCGGTGTCAACGACGCGCACCACGTCTTCGTGCTGAGCGGTGCGTTCTCCACCGGCAAGACCGGCACGGTGACGCTGTTCGCGCGCGCGCAATCTGGATTGCCGTTCACGCCGCTCGTCCAGGGTGACATCAACGGCGACGGCCGCAGCGGCGATCGTGCTTTCATTCCCGATCCGGCGACGGCCGACCCGGCGCTCGCATCGCAGCTCCAGACCCTCATCGCCAATGGCTCGCCGACGGCGCGTGGATGCCTGCTTGCCAACCTCGGGCACGTAGCGCCGCGCAACGGGTGCCGCGGTCCGTGGACCCAGTCGCTCAACATCCAGTGGCGTCCGCCCACACCGAAGAAGTGGGGATATCGGGTTACGCCGAACGTGTATCTGCAGAACGTGCTGGCGGGGCTCGATCAGCTGTTCCACGGCAGCTCGCTGCGCGGCTGGGGCTCGCCCGCGACGCCCGATCCGGTGCTGCTAATCCCGCGCGGCTACGACGCTGCCAACAAGCGGTTCCAGTACGACGTCAATCCCCGCTTCGCCGATACCCGGCCCGGCCGCACGCTGCTCCGCAATCCGTTCCGGATCGTGCTCGACTTCTCCTTCAATCTTTCCACCGACTACTCGCTGCAGAAGCTGCGGCGCGCGGTTGAACCAGTAAAGAGTCCCGTCGGTTGGCAGCGGCGCTCAGCGGATTCGCTCACTGCGTTCTACCTTCAGAACACCTCCAGCATCCACAAGATGCTGCTGGAGTACACCGATTCGCTGTTTCTCACGCGCCCCCAGGTCGCGGCATTGAAGAGCGCGGACTCGGTGTTTTCTGAGAGGGTGCGCGCGATCTACGCTCCGCTCGGCGAGTACCTGTCCCACGGCAACGGCGACGCCGGGAAGGCCGAGCTGGATAGCGCTAACGCGACGGAGAAGTTGTACTGGAAGATTTTCTGGGAGCAGCCGGAGATCGCCGCGGCAATCGTGACGCCGGCTCAGCGCGAGCTGATGCCGATGTTCAAGTCAATGGTCGAGGTGCCGATGAAGGAGCGCGAGCATAGCCAGTGGCAGTTCGGGCATCCGGTGACTTTCAGCGACAAGCTTAAGTCTGCGCCGCCGCCAGCGGCACCGAGCGGCGAGTCGATACAAAAGAAGGGCTCTCCTTGAGAGCCCTTCTTCGTCAGGCCAGTCCTGGGTGCATCAGCGATGGACTTCGCGCCGGGAAGTGTACGACGATCGGCTCGTACCGCACCGGATTGCGCAGCCACTCCTCCGCGTCACCGCAGGACTGGAACGCGCGGATCGTGACCTGGGTCTGGTCCGACATCGTCTCCAGCATTCGTGCCTTGCCGAAGTCCGCCGGATTGTGCGCGACGATCGCCCACGCGTGTGGTCCGATCCGTTCGGCGAGAAGCCGAAGATAGTAAATCGCTTCACGAAGGTAATCGACGGTCGCTGAGCTGGAATCACCGGGGCGGCGATCCCAGAGGAAGTTCATGCCCGACCGGAACTCCGGATGTGCTATGGCTTCTTCGACGACATCGCGCAATTGCGGCATTGACGGAAAGTCCGACCAGTACAGCGACACCAGATTGCGCTCGCCGTCGATTCTGTAAACTGGACTCATACCAGTCCCCGTTTGTTTCAACTGGTATAAAGCAAGATTTTCGCCACGTGTACCGACAACAGATGTCGTCCCACGCGCAGAGTTTGTGTTTTGTTTTACAGTCGGTGACGCGGGACCGCTATCGTGCAGTCGGTATTCTTATTCGCCCACTGTGTTGGTGAAACAACTTCGCGGCGGCTCGTAACGATCGAGAAACTTGCCGACCACGTTTCCTTCTTCCTTTCCGTCGGGCATCGTAATCAGCCAGTCTCGCAGCTCCGATTCCGGAAACGTGTAGCGGTCTCCGAGCCGGAACCCGTGCACGACTTCGACGCGATTCCAGATTTTCCCGCTGATGTTGCCGTCGCGAATCCCGTCCACGGCAATGAACACCTGCTCGCGGCGATCGTCGTCATCGACGAGGAGAGCGGTGACGAAAAAGCTCTGGCGCGGCGGGAGACCGGCGAGGTATCGCTTCTTCGCCTGCGGCCAGGTGGCACGCGCCTGGGCGATATAAGGCTGCATCGCGAGGTCCATCGCGTTCCAGACGCAGCGCTGCGCGGTGAGGACGGGCCGGTCCCTCGGCGCGGCGGGAGACAGCTGCGGATCGGTCTGCTGGGTGTAGCCCGCGATCGGAGCTAAAGCGATCAGGCCGGCCACGAGACCTCCGCGGCGCAGCGGCAGAAGTGAGGTCCAGGTCATACCAGATGGACGAAATCGCAAGATTCGCAGCAACGTAACATGACGTTGCCGTCATGATCTATTAACGATTGCGTGATTTGGAGCGACGCTGCTGCTTACGCGGCTTCTGTTCGGCCCGGTGCGTCGAGGACCTCGCGCACTTTGCGTAGCAGCGCCTCCGAGGAGAAGGGCTTCTGCAGGTAGTCGATGCCGGCTGAAACAACGCCGTGGCGCACCACTGCGTCGTCGGTGTAGCCGGACATGTACAATATTTTTGCCGCCGGCCTGATGGCGACGAAGCGCTCCGTCAGCTGCCGCCCGCTCATCTCCGGCATCACCACGTCGGTGATCAGAAGATGGATGTCGTTCGATTTCTTGCGCGCGATCTCGAGCGCGGTTTTTCCGTTTGGCGCCTCGAGCACCGTGTAGCCGGCGCGCTCCAGGATCTGTCGCGCCGTCGATCTCACCGCCGCCGAGTCCTCGGCCAGAATGATGATCTCGTCGCCGCGTGACGGCGGCGGCAGCGCCCTCGGCTCGCTGGCGGTGGTGGTGCCCTCGCGCGCGAGCGGCAAATAGATCTTGAACGTCGTGCCGCTGCCGGGCTCGCTGTACACCCAGATGAACCCGCCGCTCTGCTTCACCGTCGCATACACCATCGCCAATCCGAGGCCTGTTCCCTTCCCGACCTCCTTGGTCGTGTAGAACGGCTCGAAGATGCGCGCCTGGGTGCTTTCGTCCATGCCGACACCGGTGTCGGCAACGGAGATGACCGTGTATTTCCCCGGCGCAACCGACCAGTGGCTCGTTGCATAAGCAGCATCGACATCCATGTTCTGGGTCTCGATGGTAAGCTTCCCGCCCTTCGGCATCGCGTCGCGCGCGTTGACGCAGAGGTTCACCACCACCTGCTCCAGCTGCGACTTGTCGATCTTCACTACCGGGTTGTCGTCGGTCAATACGGTCGTCAGCTCGATGTCCTCGCCAATCAGTCTCTTGAGAATTCCTTCAGCCGTCGAAACGACGGCGTTCACATCCACGAGCCGAGGCTGAATCACTTCCTGACGGCTGAACGACAGCAGCTGTCGGGTGAGTG
>CAMLDY010000115.1 GCA_946478895.1 uncultured Gemmatimonadota bacterium | reverse complement strand
CGATCGAGGCGACGCGGTTGGATGTGGCGGGGGAGCCGCCGGGGAAGACCACCGTCGATCCGACGAGCGAGCCGACGACCAAGACGGGGTGAACAACTGCAACTGAACCGGCGGGAGGCGTCTGGGATCAGGCGCCTGGCGTCAGGTTACGACCGTGGGACGTATCGGTGCGCGCGAACCGCAGTTGCCTTTGGAGTGAATTGACCGAGATACGTCCCACGGTAGTTACCGCTCGCCTGTCGCCTGCCCAACTGACGCCTCCCGCCCGTTCTGTTGCAGTTATCAGACTGAGTCGGCGAGATGTATTAGATTTGAGGTAGCCTGCCTTCCGCGTTGCGGACCGCAGTGGCTCCGCGCCTACCGGCCAGCGCATGTCGCGGCCAACGTACGGAAAACAAAATGACACACCCGAATTCCTTCGGTAGCCGATCGACGCTCGACGTTGCGGGTCGGCAGTACACGATCTTTCGGCTGGATTCCCTCGCTCAGCTCGCGGGCGGGAACGCGAATCGACTCCCCTTCAGCCTCAAGATCCTCCTCGAGAACCTGCTCAGAAACGAAGACGGCAAGTTCGTCAAAGCCGACGACATCCGCGCGCTCGCGACCTGGGACGTCAAGGGCAAAGTCGAAAAAGAGATCGCCTTTCGAACCGCGCGCGTTCTGCTCCAGGATTTTACCGGCGTCCCCGCCGTGGTCGATCTCGCGGCGATGCGCGATGCGCTGGCGCGACTGGGCGGCGATCCGCGGCTGATCAATCCGCTCCAGCCCGTGGATCTCGTGATCGACCACTCGGTGCAGGTCGATGAATACGGCTCCGAGGCCGCGTTGCTGATCAACGCCGACTTCGAGTTCAAGAGGAATCAGGAGCGCTACGCCTTCCTGCGCTGGGGACAGAAGGCGCTCCACAACTTCCGCGTCGTGCCGCCCGACACCGGCATCGTCCACCAGATCAACCTCGAGTATCTGGCGCAGGGAGTGTTCACCGAAATCGTCGGCAAGCAGGCCTTCGCCTACCCCGACTCGCTCGTCGGCACCGACTCCCACACCACCATGATCAACGGACTCGGCGTGCTCGGCTGGGGCGTCGGTGGGATCGAAGCGGAGGCTGCGATGCTGGGGCAACCGGTGTCGATGCTCATTCCGCAGGTCGTCGGATTCAAGATGCACGGCAAGCTCCAGCCCGGCGCGACGGCGACCGATCTCGTGCTCACCGTCACCGAGATGCTGCGCAAGAAAAAAGTCGTCGGAAAGTTCGTCGAGTTCTACGGTGCCGGCCTTTCGTCACTATCGCTCGCCGACCGCGCGACCATCGGCAACATGGCGCCCGAGTACGGCGCGACGATGGGTTTCTTCCCGATCGACGCGGAGACGGTGAACTATCTGAGATTCACGGGTCGCGACGAGGCGCAGGTGCAGCTCGTCGAAGCGTATACGAAGGCGCAGGGATTGTATCGCACCGACGAGACTCCCGATCCTGTGTTCAGCGACACCCTCGAGCTAGATCTTCGCACCGTGGAGCCGAGTCTCGCCGGACCGAAACGGCCGCAGGATCGCGTGCCGCTCAAGCTGGCGAAGAAGATGTTCAAGGAAGCGCTGGAGGCGGATCTCGAGCGCACCGGAACCGTTGCCGCGATCGCGGCGGCGAAGCAGGCGATGCAGGTAGCGGCGTCGCCACAGCTGTCGCCGTCGGTCGTCGCGACCGATCCCGACGAGCAGGCTGGGCAGAACTCGAGCGTGCCGGTGGAGATGAACGGCGAGAAATTTTCGATCCGGCACGGCTCGGTGGTGATTGCCGCGATCACCAGCTGCACCAACACCTCGAACCCGAGCGTGATGCTCGCGGCGGGACTGCTGGCGCGGAATGCGGTGGCGAAGGGGCTGATGACCAAGCCGTGGGTCAAGACTTCGCTGGCGCCGGGATCCAAGGTGGTCACCGACTACTTCAGGAAGGCGAACGTGATGGGCGCGCTGGAGAAGCTCCGCTTCAACGTCGTCGGCTTCGGCTGCACGACGTGCATTGGCAACTCCGGTCCGCTGCCGCAACCGATCGCCGACGCGGTGGAGGCGAACAAGCTCGTCGTCGCCGCGGTGCTGTCGGGGAATCGCAACTTCGAGGGGCGCATCAACCCCCTCACCCGCTTCAACTACCTCGCGTCGCCACCGCTCGTGGTCGCGTACGCGCTCGCCGGCCGAATGGACATCGACTTCAACACCGAGCCAATCGGCGTCGGCAAGGACGGCCCCGTTTTCCTGCGCGACATATGGCCCGCCCCCAAGGAAGTCGAGGACGAGATTCTGCGCTCGGTCAAGGCCGAGATGTTCAAGGCGCAGTACTCGAACGTCTTCCACGGCGACGACAACTGGCGCAGTCTGCCGGTGCCCGAGGGCGATCTCTACACCTGGGACATCGATTCCACCTACGTCAAGAATCCGCCGTTCTTCGACGGCATGACGCTCACGCCGCCGGGGATCCGACCGATCAAGGGCGCCCGCGCGCTCGGGATGTTCGCGGATTCGATCACCACCGATCACATCTCCCCTGCTGGATCGATTCCAGCGTCGAGTCCGGCCGGCAAATGGCTGATCGAGCACGGGGTCAACACCGTCGATTTCAATTCTTACGGCTCGCGTCGCGGCAATCACGAAGTGATGATGCGCGGCACCTTCGCCAATATCCGCCTGCGCAACGAGCTCGCGCCCGGCACCGAAGGTGGCTGGACTCAGCGCGCGCCGAACGACAAACCGGTAACCATCTTCGACGCGTCGATGGAGTACCAGAAGGCCGGCACCCCGCTTGTCATCATCGCCGGTAAGGAGTACGGCACCGGCTCATCCCGCGATTGGGCGGCAAAGGGAACGCTGCTGCTCGGCGTGCGTGCCGTGATCGCCGAGTCGTTCGAGCGAATCCACCGGTCGAACCTGGTCGGAATGGGCGTGCTGCCGCTCGAGTTCATGCCCGGCGACACGCGCCAGACTGTCGGACTGACGGGATTCGAGACTTTCGAGATCGAAGGACTCGCCGACGACATGAAGCCCAAATCAGTCGTGACTGTTCGGGCGCGGGCCGCAGACGGAACCGAAAAGGTGTTCAAGGCGGTGTCGCGGATCGATACGCCGGAGGAGATGAGCTACTATCGGCACGGGGGGATACTCGCGTACGTGCTGCGGCAATTGGTTGGACGGGAAAAGGCTTCGGCGTAGAGGGTGGGGTGCTTCGGCGGCACCCCTAGTCCCAAAGGTGGCAGGTGGGAGACATGGTCAGAGGGCACGGATGTCAGTTTATCCGGCGCATTCCATAGTGGCGTGACGCAGCGAGAAGGCGAGTAGAAGAACTGCTACCAGAGCATCTCTCTGCACCTCTCCCACCTGCCACCTTTTGGACTGTGGGTGCCAGCTAGGCTAGACGGTCTTCGACTCCGGAGCAGTATCTTTGCGCTTCCGCAGCTTAAAATGCGGCGACGACGCGCTGATCTGCTCGGTGAGATCATTCTCGATCTTCTTGGGGTCGAGCGGCTCCAGCATGTTGCGCAGCTCGGGGTCGTCGGCGAGCTGCAGGCCCAGACGCGCATAGAGGCCCGCGACCAGATGCAGCGTCTTGGTGATCTCCTCCTCCATTCTGAGATTCACCTGCAGCGTCAGCTCCTCGCGCAGCTCGCCGATCCGCGACTCCCTGCTCTGCGTCATCAGGACGAAGATCGACAGGAAGATCGCCTCGAGCGAGACGATCGTCGTCAGCATCCCGTAAGGGTACGGATCGAACTGCTTGAGCCCGAGCGCCGGGATGTTCCACGCGATCCAGATGATGAAGATGATCAGGTGGATGACGAGGAACGGCGTCGAGCTCGCGAAGCCGATCATCCGGTCGGCCCACACTTCCATCTGCGAGCGGTTCGACGCGTGCTGCGCCTTGATGGCGCGGAACGCCTTGTTGATTCCCGCGCTGCGGCGCAGCCGTCGCTCGGGGGCAATGGCCTGCTTTACCGGTTCGGTCGGAACCACCGTCGGAGTCGCGCTCTCCTCTGGCATGTCAACTAGGGGAAAAAGACGCAATAACATAACGCAAACCGACGGCCACTTCCTGTGCAGGCGCAAAGCGTTAACGTTCGAAGCATGACCAGCGCGCCCTCCTTCACCGTCGGCATAGTCCAGGAATCCATCACGAACGACGTCGATAAGAACGTCGCGCGCGCGGAAAAGCGCATCCGCGAGGCCGCGGAAAAGGGCGCGCAGATCGTCTGCCTTCAGGAGCTGTTCAACGCGCCGTATTTCTGCAAATCCCAGAAACACGAGCGCTTCGATCTCGCCGAGCCGATGAACGGGCCGACGATCGAGCGGATGCGCAAGCTCGCCGCCGAGCTGGAGATGGTAATCATCGTACCGATCTTCGAGCGCCAGGCGGCCGGCGTTTACCGCAATTCCGCGGCGGTGCTCGATGCCGATGGCAGCCTGCTCGGGGCGTATCGGAAGATGCACATCCCCGACGATCCGCTCTTCAACGAGAAGTTCTACTTCACGCCCGGCGATTCGCACCTCGCCGACGACGGCGATCACAAGGGCGCGAGCGGATTCCGCGTCTGGAAGACCCGCTACGCCGATATCGGTGTTCTGATCTGCTGGGATCAGTGGTACCCGGAGGCCGCGCGCATCACCAGCCTGCTCGGCGCGGAGATTCTGTTTTATCCGACCGCGATCGGATGGCACCCGTCGGAAAAGGCGGAGCACGGCGAGGCGCAGGTGGAGGCGTGGCGCACCGCGCAGCGAGCGCATGCGATCGCAAACGGCGTTTTTGTGGCGTCGCCCAATCGCGTCGGCCACGAGGACGAGCCCGGCACCGACGGGATCGAGTTCTTCGGGCACTCGTTCATCTCCGACCCGTTCGGACGGATTCTCGCCGAAGCCGGAACCGAGCCCGCCGTGCTCGTCACCAGGTGCGAGCGCGCGCTGATCGAGAACACCCGCCGCAACTGGCCGTTCCTGCGCGATCGCCGCATCGACGCCTACGCGCCGATTTTGAATCGCTACATCGGTTGACACGTTCTGCCCGGCGCGGCTCGACCGCGGTTCCACATATCGCAACGCGTCGAATGCCCGCCGAATGGGAGCGGCACGAGGCGACGTGGATTGCGTGGCCGCACCACGAGCCCGACTGGCCCGGCAAGCTGGCGCCGATTCCCTGGGTCTACGCGGAGATCGTCCGCGCCTTGAGCGGTTACGAGCGCGTGGAGATCCTTTGCCACGATCAGGACGTCGCCGAAAATGCGCGAACGCTTTTAACGGCGCACGCAGTCCCGAGCGACACCTATCGCTTGCACACCGTATCGAACGACCGCGTCTGGCTGCGCGACTCGGCTCCGACCGGGGTGCTGAGGCCCAACGGCGAGGTCGAGCTGCTCAACTGGGCGTTCAACGGCTGGGCCAAGTACCCCAACTATAAGAAGGACGCTCTAATCGGACTGGAGATCGAGCGCATCACCGGATTGCCGAGGACGGAGCCAAAACGTCCCGACAACGGCGCGCGGATGGTGCTGGAGGGCGGCGGAATCGAGGTCAACGGTGTGGGCCGGATTCTGGTGACCGAAGAGTGGCTCCTCACTGACGTTCAGGTGCGGAATCCAGGAATGTCCGCTGCCGATTACGAGGCCGCCTTCGAAGAATACCTCGGCGCTTCCGATACTATATGGTTGGGGGAGGGCGCGGTCGGGGATGATACCCACGGGCACATCGACGACATTGCGCGGTTCAGCTCGGCAGATACCGTGATTCTGGCGTACGAGCGCGATCCAATGGATGAGAACCACGCCAGATCGGCGGACAACATGCGTCGTCTGAAGCTGGCTTCCAAAAGGAAGCGGTTAAGGGTTGTGACGATTCCGTTTCCGCGGCCAGTCATGATGAATGGGGAGCGACTTCCCGCCAGTTATGCCAACTTCTATATCGCCAATGGCGTCGTTCTTGTACCTACGTTCAACGACCCCAACGATCGCGTCGCGCTGAATGCAATTGCCGAAGCGTTTCCGAAGCGAGCGGTGATCGGGATTCACGCGGTGGATCTGGTGTGGGGGCTTGGAACGCTGCATTGTCTGACGCAGCAGCAGCCCGCGAGCGTGGCGAATCGCCCGCGCGGGAACGGAGCGAGCCGGAAGCGCGGAGGCTGATCGAGATGAAGATTACTCTGACAGGTGAGGAATCGGTGAGACTGGAGCCGGCGACGGGTCCACTCACAATCGAAGCTCCATCGCGTGATCGCGGCTACTCTCCGTTTCACATGCTCGGCAGCGCGCTCGGCTCATGCACTTTTTCGGTGCTGCAGAGTTGGGGCGCGAACAAGAACATGACCGTCGACGATCTGAAAATCGATGTCAGCTGGAAGTTCGCCGAGAATCAGCATCGGGTGGAGTCGATGCGAGTGAAGCTGGACTGGCCGTCGCTGTCGCCGGAGCTGTGGACGCGGGCGATCCGCGTCGCGCACCTGTGCGGCGTGCATCAGACGCTGGCGCGTCAGGTCGAGATCGCGGTCGATGCGGAGAATGCTGTCGCGCCCGCGATCGAGCGAACGGTGGATCTTGCTGCGCGTGGAATGAGGAAATCGGGTGAAGTTGCGTCGGCGCAGGCGGACGGTCAGCCGAGGGCGACGAGCGCGCCGTGAGTGTTCCGGTGGTCCGGTTTACATACGCGGGTGAGGAGGATTCTGGCGCGCCCGTGGCGCCGACGATCGGCGATCCGGGCCGTCCGTACACCGTGATCTATGATGGCCATTGCAAGGTGTGCGGGAAGATGGTGAAGCTTCTCACGAAGTGGGATCGTAACCACGAGCTCGAGATAATTCCATCGCAGGCGCCGGGCGTGCAGGCGCGATTCCCGTGGATCCCGCCGCGGGCGTATCTGGAATCGGTGCAGGTGATTCGCACGCGTGACGGGAAGACCTGGCAGGCCGCGGCGGCACTGGAGGAATTACTCGAGGTATTGCCGAAGGGTCGATTGCTCTCGTGGCTGTTCAAGATCCCATTCGTGCGACCGTTGGCCGACAGGTTCTATCGCTGGTTCGCGCGCAATCGTTATAGGATGGGTTGCGGCGAGCACTGCGCGCTTAGGCCGCAGGATCTGGATTTTCAGGACGAAGCCCGGGCGCGGTGAAGCCGCTCGCCAGCTGGTCGACGCGCAGGGTGGTAGTAGCGTGCTTGTTGTGGCTGGTGGGCGCGCCGGTGTTGGCGGCGTTGGGTCTGGTGCTCGGCGGTTTGGTGTTGGCCGGCACCTCGGGTGACCAGCACATCGCGGTCACAGCGAAGCTCAGCGACTGGACTTTTGCCTGGTTCTACGTGCCGCCGTTGGTATTGATAGGTGCGTGGCTCTGGAGCGGTCAAATGGCGCCGCGCACGAGCGCCGATCGGACTGACGCTGAGTAGATGGTCCGTCGCGGAGTTGCTACGACCCTACCGCAACTCCGCGCATCGTTATACTGCGAGCCGTTCGCGAGATAACTCTTGCGACGCCCAAGTGGTCCGTTTGCTAACTATCATTTTCTCAAGTGGTTACCGATCGGCGTACGGTTTCGCGGATTGCTTATCTTGCGGAGCGCCTGCAAGACTTGCTACTTCTCCGCAGGATAAGCACGCAGGATAATTACTAGTTAG
>CAMLDY010000114.1 GCA_946478895.1 uncultured Gemmatimonadota bacterium | reverse complement strand
CGATCGCATCGTTGGTGGACCAGCCGGTGACATCGCGGCCGTTGACTTCGACGCGGCCCGCATCGGGCTTCATCAGGCCGCCAAGGATGCGCATCAGGGTCGATTTGCCGGCGCCGTTCTCGCCGACGAGCGCGTGGATCTCGCCTTTGCTCACCTCGAGCGAGGCGCCCCGGTTGGCGCGAACAGGGCCGAAGGATTTGTCGATGCCTTCCATCAGAACGGCGGGAGCGCTCATCTCGTGCTCGGCACCTTGATCCGTCCCGCGATGATGTCCTGCTTCAGCTCCTCGACGCGCTGGTGCACGCTGTCTGGGATGAGCGCCTTGTTGCGATCGTCGTAGACGTAACCGACGCCGCCTTCCTTGAGGCCGTAGGAGTAAATCCCGCCCTTGAAGGTTCCTTCCTGGACGCGGCGGATCGTGTCGAAGGTGACGGTGTTGACGCCTTTCACCATCGATGTAAGCACGTGCCCGGGCGCTTCGTCGTTCTGATCTGAATCGACGCCGATGGCGAGCTTATTGGTCGCGCGCGCGGCCTCGAACACTCCCTGCCCGGTCGAGCCGGCAGCGTGAAAGATCACCTCGACACCCTGGTTGTACTGCGAGAGCGCGAGCTCTTTTCCCTTGCCCGGGTTCTTGAATGCGTCCGGCGTGACGCCGGCGTACTGCGCGATCACCTGACAGTCGGGACAGACTTTCTTGACGCCGGCCCGGTAACCAGCCTCGAACTTGTGGATGAGCGGAATGTCCATCCCACCGACGAAGCCGACCTTCTTGCTGTGACTCACGAGTGCCGCCAGTGCACCGACAAGGTACGATCCTTCTTCCTCGCGGAATTTCAGCGCGGCGACGTTGGGCGGCGGCGGGATGACGTTGCCGTTCTTGTCGGTCGCCAGCGCGTAGTCTATTCCGGCGAAGGCAGTATTGGGGTATTCCTTGGCGAGGTTGGCGAGGTCGTCGGTGAAAATGAAACCGACGCCGATGACGAGATTCATCCCCTCGGCGGCCAGGAGTCGCAGCCCCGCTTCGCGATCCGCGCCCTCACCTGGCTCGATGAACCGGATGTTGGAGCCGAGGAACTTGGTGGCGCTATCGGCGCCGGCGTAGGCGCCGTCGTTGAAGGACTTGTCGCCGCGGCCGCCCACATCCAGCACGATGCCGATGCGCACCGACGACGTTCCCTTCGTCTCGGCGATGGCGCCCCGACGAGTAAAAAGCAGGGCGATGTGCGCGACGAGCAGGAGGGAAGTGACGATGATCAGCTTTCTCATCTGAACAGAAGAATCGCCCAGAACACACCCGCTTGCAAGACGATTCTCCCCCTTTCAAACGCATCACGCGACGCATTGATTTCAGTGCATGGTCGAGCGGATACGGACGCGCTTTCTGGTGGTGGGAAGCGGAGTTGCTGGCCTTCACACCGCCTGGCGCGCTTCCGCCGGCGGTGACGTGATGGTGCTCACCAAACGGTCGCTGTTCGACAGCGCGACGGCCTACGCGCAGGGAGGAATTGCGGCCGCGCTTGGAGCGGGAGACTCCCCGGAGCTGCACCGCCAGGACACCCTTGCGGCGGGCGCGGCGCTGGCGGACGCGAAAGCCGTCAAGGTACTGGTGGAGGAAGGTCCGGCGCGGGTGCGCGAGCTGGCGACGGCGGGAGCGCAGTTCGACCTCGAGCCGGGCGGGAACTTCAAGCTCGGCCGCGAGGCAGCGCACTCGAGACGGCGGATTGTGCACGCCCACGGTGATCAAACCGGCGCCGAAGTGGCGCGCACATTGATCAAGCGGGTGAAAGAGAGCGAGCGAATCACGGTACTGGAGAAGACCCGCATCCTCGAGCTGATCGTCGACGATGGTTGCGTGCTGGGAGTGAAAGCGGCGCTGGCGGGAAAGCCGGTCGACATCATCGCCGACGCGACGGTGCTTGCAACGGGCGGGTGCGGTCAGGTGTACAGATACACGACGAATCCGCAGGTCGCGACGGGGGACGGCTACGCGATCGCGCATCGTGCCGGCGCAAAGCTCGCCGACATGGAGTTCGTGCAGTTTCATCCTACCGCGCTCGACACGCCCGAAAATCCGCTGCAGCTGATCTCAGAGGCGGTGCGCGGCGAGGGCGCGGTGCTCCTCAACGAGGAAGGCGAGCGGTTCATGCTGAAGCGACACCGGCTGGCCGAGCTCGCGCCGCGTGATGTCGTCGCGCGGGAGATCTTCCGTGAGAAGGCCGGCGGAAGGAAGGTCGTGCTCGATGCGACGTCGCTGGGCCGCGAGTTCGAGCAAAGATTTCCAGGGATTTTCGCGATCTGTCGCGCGCGGGGCATCGATCCGTCTGTCGATCCGATTCCGGTGACGCCGGCCGCGCACTACATGATGGGCGGCATCGTGACGGACCTGCGCGGACGAGCGAGCCTGCCGCGACTGTACGCATGCGGTGAGGTTTCGCGCACCGGAGTTCACGGCGCCAACAGGCTGGCGTCGAACTCTCTGCTCGAGGGTCTGGTCTTCGCCGAGCGTGTCGCGCGTGACCTGATCGACACGAAGAAGCTCACCGGCATTCCGCGGAAGAAAAACTGGGAAGTTCCGGTGCTGCGGGATCGCGGTGCGGCGCAGGTGGCGGCGGACTCGATTCGCCAGGTAATGTGGGACTACTGCGGAATTGACCGCAGCGCCAAAGGTTTGAGGCTCGGCCTCGCTAAATTGGAGGAGATCGAGTCGCGTCTGCCGAGTGGGGCGACCGAAGAGGCCAACATGGTCGAGACATCGCGCCTGATTGCCGAGGCGGCCTTGTTGAGAAAGGAGTCGCGCGGAGGACATTACAGAAGTGATTTCCCGCGCGCCAAACGCAAGTGGAGTGGCAAGCACATCGAATGGTAGAGACCAACGCCGAGCTGTATAAGGAGCTTCAGGAGGAGATCAGGCATCTGGCACGAGCGCGCAATGCCGTGATTCTCGCTCACAATTACCAGCGCGCAGAAGTGCAGGACGTCGCGGATTTTGTCGGCGATTCACTGGGACTGAGTCGTGAAGCCGCCAAGACGAAGGCCGAGGTGATCGTATTCTGCGGCGTGCACTTCATGGCGGAAACGGCGGCGGTGTTGTCACCGCAGAAGACGGTGCTGCTGCCGGATCTGGCGGCGGGATGCTCGCTCGCCGCGACGATAGATGCACAGCAGCTGCGCGACTGGAAGGCAGAGCATCCGGGCGCGGTCGTTGTGTCGTACGTAAATACGACGGCGGAAGTGAAAGCGGAGAGCGACTACTGCTGCACCTCGGGTAACGCGGTCGAGATCGTCAACTCGATTCCCGCCGACAAGGAGATTCTCTTTCTCCCCGACATGTTCCTTGGCGCACACGTGCGGCGCATCACCGGCCGGACCAACATGAACGTGTGGATGGGGGAGTGTCACGTGCACGCCGGGATCGATCCCGAGGACATCAGGCTCAAGCGCGCCGAGCATCCGGGATCGGAATTTCTGATTCACCCCGAGTGCGGCTGCGCGACGAGTGTGGTCGAGGCGGTTTCGGCGGGCGATGTTGATCCCGTCGGCGTGCAGATTCTCTCGACCGAAGGAATGATCAAGCGGCCCAAGATCTCGGCCAACGACGAATTCATCGTCGCGACTGAGGTCGGAATCCTGCATCGGCTGCGGCGCGAGAATCCGACCAAGCGATTCTTCCCCGCCAACGATCACGCGGTGTGCGCGTTCATGAAGGTGACGACGCTGCCCAAGGTGCTGACGTCGCTGCAGCGGATGGAGCATCGCATCACGGTGCCCGAGGAGATCGCATCACGCGCGCGGCTGGCGATCGAGCGGATGGTGTCGATCGGCGGGCAGACACCGCTGTCGCCCGTTCCTGAAGCGACGGTGGATCCAGGCGAGTGATGAACCCGGAGGAAAAGGAGCTTGCTGCCCACGGTTTTGTGTGGGAGGAGGGGCTTCATTTCCCACTGACGAAAAAGGAAACTGCCGCGATAGTCACGGCCGCGCTCCAGGAAGACGACACCAAGCACGACATAACAACCGCGGCGACGATCCTCTCCAATCGGAGGGCGCGCTGCCGACTGGTGGCGAGACAGACCGGCGTAGTGTCGGGGCTGGCGCTCGCGTGCGAGGCGTTCGAGCAGCTCGATCCGGCCGTCACCATCAGAGTGGAGCGCGCTGACGGGAGCCTGATCAGGCCCGAGACCCCGGTGTTATTCCTGTCCGGTCACGCGCGGGGACTGCTCTCCGCCGAGCGTGTTGCGCTCAACTTCGTGCAGCGATTGTCGGGAATCTCGACGATGACGGCGCGCTATGTCGCAGCGGTGGCGGGAACCGGCGCCCAGATTCTCGACACCCGAAAGACGACACCACTGCTGCGTCGCCTCGAGAAATACGCCGTTCGCGCCGGAGGCGGACTCAATCACCGCATGGATCTGTCGTCGGCGGTACTGATCAAAGACAATCATCTCGCCGCCGTGGAAGGCGATATCAATCTGGCAGTGAAGCGTGCCCGATCTGTTGCTCCGGCCGGAATCAAGGTGGAAGTCGAGTGCGACAACCTCGAGCAGGTACGGGCGGCAATCGACGCCGGCGCCGATGTCATCCTGCTGGACAACATGGGACTGCTCGATTTGCGGGAAGCGGTGAAGCTGGTGGACGGGCGCGCAGTGACGGAAGCATCGGGCGGAGTCACTCTGGAAACAGTCAGGCAGATCGCCGAGACCGGAGTGAACTGGATCTCGGTCGGCGCGCTGACGCACTCGGCGCCGGCGCTCGATCTGGCGCTGGATTTTGATTGATGACGAACGAAGTCTGCGACATCTGCGGGTCCGCGAACGTCAAAGAGATCAAGTGCAAGGTGATCTGCCAGAACTGCGGGACGATTCTCAAGAGCTGCGCTGATCTTGCTGCTTCTCCGTCAACCATTGAGGCCGAACGACATGGATCGTAGAGATTTCGTGAGAATGGGCGCGATTGCCGGTGCCGCGATCGCGGCGAAGCCGCTGTCTGCGGAGACGCTGGTGCGCGGAATCGACGCGAAGGCGAAGATCGAGCGGCGCGCGTTTCGAGCCGCGCCGTTCGAGCTGGAGGAGACGACCGTCGCGGATCTTGCGGCGGCGATGGCAGCGGGTCGAATGACGTCGCGATCCATCACTCAATCGTATCTCGATCGCATCGCCGAGCTCGACAGACAGGGTCCGACGCTGCGTCACCTGATCGAGATCAATCCCGATGCGCTGTCGATCGCCGACGCGCTCGACCGGGAGCGCAAGGCCGGGAAGATTCGCGGTCCGCTGCACGGGATTCCGATCGTGGTCAAGGACAATCTCGATACGGCGGACCGGATGATGACGACGGCTGGATCGCTGGCGCTTGCCGGATCGATTGCCCCTCGTGATTCGACGGTCGCGGCGAAGCTGCGCGCGGCGGGCGCGGTGCTGCTCGGCAAAACCAATCTCAGTGAGTGGGCGAACTTCCGGTCGTCGCACTCCACGAGCGGGTGGAGTGGACGCGGGGGACAGGCGAAGAATCCGTACGTGCTGGACCGGAATCCGTGCGGCTCGAGCTCGGGCACGGGCGGCGCGGTGTCAGCTAATCTGGCGGCGCTAGGGATCGGCACCGAAACCGACGGATCGATCGTGTGTCCGTCGTCGGCGAACGGACTGGTCGGAATCAAGCCGACGGTGGGACTGGTGAGTCGCGCGGGAATCATTCCGATCGCGCACAGTCAGGACACCGCCGGCCCGATGGCGCGCACCGTTCGCGACGCCGCGATCCTGCTCGGCGCGATTGCAGGGGTCGACCCACGCGATGCCGCGACATCGGCAAGCGCCGGGAAAGTCGAAACCGATTACACGCGCTTCCTCGACGCCGGCGGATTGCGCGGCGCGCGGATCGGAGTCGCGCGCAAATACCTCGGCTTCAACGATGCAGTGGATGCGCTAATGGCGGATGCGATCGATGCGATGAAGAAGCAGGGCGCGGTGATCGTCGATCCGGTGGAGATCGCCGCGGATCCCGGTGACGAGTTCGACGTGCTGCTCTACGAGTTCAAGGCGGATCTCAACGCGTACCTCGCGGGGCTCGGCGCGAAGGCGCCGGTGCGTACGCTGGCCGACATCATCGCGTTCAACGATGCGCACAAGGATCAGGAGATGCCGTACTTCGGCCAGGACATCATGACCAAGGCGCAGGCAAAGGGGCCGCTGACCGACAAGGCGTACATCGACGCCCTCGCCAAGAACCACAAGCGCGCTCGCGACGAAGGAATCGACGCGACGATCGCAAAGAACAAGCTGGATGCGATCATCGCGCCGACCGGAGGACCCGCGTGGGTGACCGATCTCGTGAATGGTGATCATTTCACCGGGGGATACTCGACGATGTCGGCGGTGGCGGGCTACCCGCACATCACGGTGCCGATGGGATTCGTGCGCGAGCTGCCCGTGGGGCTTTCGATTTTTGGAGGGGCGTGGAGTGAGCCGACGCTCGTTCGATTGGCTTATGCCTATGAGCAGGGGAGCAAACATCGAAAAGCTCCGAGGTTTATTCGGAGTCTTGATCTTTGAAATAGGCGCCACTGAAGACTACCAGCTAATCGCTGTGAGCGGAGCGGCTAACGGCTCCGAGCCATTATTTGACAACTGCACTTAGGCAGACGCGCCGGTTTTCATTCCAACCGAGCTCGAAGCCGCCAGCCGCTCCGCTCACAGCGATTAGCTGGTAGTCTTCAGTGATCTTTCCCCCGACCTCACGGCCCCCTGACCGCATTCGTAAACTGTCTGAGATCAGCCGCAAAGTGCACCGTCCCGTGTGCCCCGGTGATCGTGAGCGTCGCGGTCGGCAGTAGCGCATTGACACCGGCGCAGATGGCGTAGCGGCCGCGGGATTCGTCGGCGATGCCGACGCTGATGGCGGCGGAGAGGTTGGTGCGGGTCCAGGTCTTACGCGCGAAGTTGAAGACCAGAGTCGTGTCGATCGCCTGGCCGAGTCCGACATCGGCGTTCACGCCTGCGGTCGAATCGCTGCGCACGGCGGTGGTGCCTCTGCTCGAGCCCGATGTGCTGTCGACCAGCGTGCCCGGCGTCGCCGAAATTCGGATTCCGTTTCCGCCCGGACAGTCCGGCACGCGACGAGACATTGCCTCGGAGAGAGACATCGTCCCGGGCGAACTCGCCACCGGACTCGGCGACGGCGCAGCGGCGGGCTTCGGCCCCGAGCCGCAGCCGGTTAACGCGCCAAGCGTCGCGCCGACAAAGAGGAGGTGTCGCATCATGGGGTCGGCGGCCTCGCGTTCTGCGCGCCCGCGCCGGCGTTCCCGCCGAGGAAGGCGCACTCGCCCGCGGAGGTGGGAGCTCCCGCGGCTGACGCTGTTGGATTCGGCTGCGACGACTGCGCCGAGCTGCGCACACCGAGGCGCTGCGCGAGGCATTCGGCGTTGACTCGGCCGATCAACTCCACCGCGATGTAGACATTTCTATAGGTAGTGCCGGGCACTACGGGCGACGGCAGATTGTCACGCTGCACGACGCGCAGGGTGTCACCGCCGAAGCAGAGTCGGACCCGCACGTGCGGCTGACTGGCGAAGGTGACCTGGTCGGCGTGCACACCGACGAGGAGCATCACATCGGCGGCGCCGTTGCGGGCGCCACCGATTCCGAATGACGCTGAGTCAACGCGTGAGCGAGTCGTGTCGGTAGCGCGCGCGGTCGAGTCACCGGGTCCGAGGTGGACACCGGCGCTACTGTCGTTCGCCAGAAGTGCGGCGC
>CAMLDY010000113.1 GCA_946478895.1 uncultured Gemmatimonadota bacterium | reverse complement strand
TCAATGAATATTGAAGCGGTTCAGGTAGATGATGTAACCGATGACGGCCTGCACCGCTCCGATAACGAGGATGGTGACGTCGCGACGCTTCCACACCCACCGACCGAGCAGCCAGATGATCACACCAGTCACGACTGCGATCAAAAAGAAGCCGAAGATGTGATCGCGGTAGGCGATGTAGTAGCCGCCGATCGCCCGCGCGGCGAAGAAGTGGCCGAAGAATCCTGCGACGAGCAGTGCGATGCCGAGCCAGATGAACGCCGGATTGCCGCGCCGCGCGTCAGTGGATGACACGGTGCCACCTTTCGTAGGGGAACGCCAGTCCGACGATCGCGCCAATTCCGGCGCCCCATGACGCGCCGACTCCGGCAGCGCGCCAATCAGTATGGTAGTGCGGCCCTCCCTTGCGGCGTGGATCGTTCATCAACGCAAAAGTGATTGCCCCGCCGAGTGCACCGCCCAGCGCGCGCTCGACCATGCTTGCTCCGCGCGAGACGCCTTTGCTCACGTAGAGACGGCGAACAGCGGAGCGGGGAATGGCAATCGATCCCGCCGTCGCAGGCACACTCAGGCGAAGAATGCTTCCCTGCACGGATTCGACATTGCCGCGAAGCATCTGGCGCCGCGCGGGCCCATTCTCCTGACGGGTGGATTCGGGGAGCCAGACCTCGACGCGAACTCCCGGCCGGACCTCGCTGGGAAATTGCGCGGCTGCGACCGCGGGCATGACAGCGAGAGCGGCGACGAAAATGCTCTTGATCATTGGTCCTTCTTTGGTGGCGGTGACGAGGTGCCTTCTCGAAGTCGTTCGCGTGCGCGCTGGGCCTCGCCGAGTCGTTCGACTTCGAGCGCGAGGGCATCGACGGACTGCTGCAGGTATTCGATCTGGGGATCGGCCGCATCGGAATCAGCGGCGCCAGCATCGACGGCCAATTGCGGGCGTCGGCCGCGATTCACAGCGCGCCACGCCAGGTAAGCGAGCGCGCTGAGGAGAAACAGGATGAGGTGCACGTCTGCATGCGCGCGCTCACTCATGCGCATTGCCAGCAGAGCGCCAAGCAGGTTGACGATTCCGAAAACTCCGGCGCCAATTCCCCATATGCGGGAGCGCAGGTTCATGAGCTCACCTCCGCGACACAGAGACTACGGGTCTGGTAACCAAAAAGTTACCGTCAGGCCACCAGCGATCGCACCAGAAACAATACGTTCGCGGGCCGCTCGGCGAGTCGGCGCATGTACCAGCGATACCACGCCGAGCCGTAGCTGATCAAAGTCTTCACGGTGTGACCGTTGCCGGCGAGCTGGCGTTGGGCTGCGTCACGAATTCCGTAGAGCATGTGAATCTGATACTTGTCCCTGGCGATTCCGACAGTGGCGGCGTGGGACGCGATGCGCGAAATGAGCGACAGGTCGTGGGTGCCGAAGATCGCGGTGCAGCCTTTGCTGCGCGCCGCTTCGAGAAGGTGCACCGCGAGCTCGAAGTAGGCGCGGTCCGTCTGTGACTTTTGCGCGAAGGCAACGGTTTTCGGCTCGTCGTACGCTCCCTTGACGAGGCGAATCGTCGGTTTGAGGGGTAGCAGTCGCTCGAGATCAGCTGGAGTGCGGCGCAGATATGCCTGCATCGCGACGCCGGTCGACGGGTGCTTCTGTAGCAGCGCGACGTAGAGCCCGAGGGTGCGATCGACGTAGCTCGAGTCTTCCATGTCGAGCCACAGGGCCGATCCGGTCGCCTCGGCTTTCGCGGCGAGAGACATCAAGTGCCGCTCGCATTCCGGCTCGGAGAGATCGAGCCCGAGCTGGGTCGGCTTGACGCTGATCTGCGCGGGCAACCGCATCGCTGTGATCTGGTCGAAGAAGCCGAGGTAGTGATCGCGCACCGCGACTGCCTCGTCGGCGTTGGGGATGGCTTCGCCCAGCTTCGTGTAGATGAGGCCGCGACCAGTCGCGGCGATCGCTTTGCCGGCAGCGAGCGCATCTTCGGGCCGCTCGCCGGGCATGAACTTGCGGGTCGCGCGTTTCACGAACTGACTGCGCATGGCGAAATCGTTCAGCGTCCGGCTTCGCGCTGCGGAAAGGAGAATGGATCGTCCAAGGCGCATCAGAGTGTCCGATGTCGGTTAGGCGCTGCTGCTGAGTTCCGCGGCGCGGATCTCGCGGTCCGAATGCACGTGACGAATTCTCCCGACTGAGGCTTCCATGATCAACACCCGCACGTGCTGCCAGCGACTTGTCGCTTTCACTTTTGTGGTGATTTCTCTCGTCGCGTGCAGCAAGGGCTCCGAGTACGCACAATCCGACAGCTCCGCTACCGATTCGGCGGCGACGCGCAGCTCCGACACGACGATGATACGCGGTACGGTCGACACCGTTTCAGCGACCAAACTGGTGATCGCGACCGCGCAGGGCAATGTCGCGACCGCGGTGTCCGGGCCGTACAAGGTTTACGAGCGCGCGCCGGCCAAGCTGAGCGACGTCAAGGACAACGTCTTCATCGGCGTCACGACGGTCAAACAGCCCGACGGCTCCGAGCGTGCGACCGAGATCCACATTTTTCCGGAGGAGCTGCGCGGACTCGGCGAAGGCAGCCGGATGTTACCCCAGACCGCGAGCGGTGGATCGGCGAATCGCATGACCAACGGTGCTGTCACCCAGTCACGGATGACCAACGGCACGGCGGCGCCGTCGCGGATGTCAAACGGCAATGTCGCGAGCTCGAGCGGCTCGACTCTCGTCGTTCAGTATGCAGGCGGCTCGCAAACAGTGACGGTGCCGCCGAACACTCCGGTGACGGAGCTCAAGGCGGTGTCGA
Source organism: uncultured Gemmatimonadota bacterium (assembly GCA_946478895.1). Next base: position 4,994 of record CAMLDY010000113.1, on the reverse strand, counting down.
AGAAGCTTGCCGTCGGTGATCAGGTCGTGATCGTCGCAACGAAGAATCCGGACGGTACGACGACTGTGACAAGGGCGATGCTGGCCGGCAAGTAAGCGCTATCGACCAGTCGCGAAAATCGCCGCGAGCTCGTGCGGTGGCACGACCTCGAGCTGGTCGTACGTGCAGTCGCGCGGCCGCTTGTCGGTGCGCCAACGGCGAAACTGAGCGGTGTGCCGAAAACGATCGCCCTGCATGTGATCGTACGCGACCTCGACCACGAGCTCGGGCCTGAGGGGCTCCCATGAGAGATCCTTTCCCGCGCTCCACCGGCTCTGCCCCCCGGGCATCCGGTGCGGTTGGGCGTCCGAACCTGCATCCGCCTCGGCCCAGTCACGCCACGGATGGTTGGCGAGGGCGTTTTTGCGATACGGCTCGAGAAACTTCACCAGCTCCTTTCGCTTCGCGTCGGTGAAGCTCGCGCACACGCCGACGTGCTCGAGATTGCCCGCGTCGTCGTAAAGTCCGAGCAGCAGGGAACCGACCTTCGTTTTGCCGCCGGTCTTGTGCCAGCGGAATCCGGCGACGACGCAGTCGCAATCGCGCTCGTGCTTCACCTTGAGCATGGTGCGCTTGTTGGGCTCGTAAGTTCCATCGACCGACTTCGCGATCACCCCATCGAGGCCGGCACCTTCGAACCGCTTGAACCAGTCCGTAGCGAGCGCGCGGTCGCGCGTGGCGGGCGTGATGTGAAGCGGCGGCTTTACTCCCGACAACACGCTCTCGAGTCTTTCGCGACGCTCCGCGAAAGGAATCTCACAGAAGCTCTTCTTCCCCTCGCACAGCAAATCGAAGAACACGATCGACGCCGGCGTCTCCGCGGCGAGCTTCTTCACCCGCGACTCGGCGGGGTGCAATCGCAGCTGTAGAGTGTCGAACTCGAGCCCGCTGTCGCCGACGATGACGATCTCGCCGTCGAGCACACATCGCTTCGGGAGCTGCGCCTTGAGCGGCTCGACCAGCTCGGGGAAATAACGATTGAGCGGCCGCTCGTCGCGGCTCTGGATGAATACCTCGTCGCCGTCGCGAAATACGAGCGTGCGAAAGCCGTCCCACTTGGGCTCGAAGATCCACGTGTCACCTGGCGGAAGCTCGCCAACGCGCTTGGCGAGCATCGGCAGCACGGGAGGATTGACGGCGAGGTCCATGACGAGTGCTATTGAGCCTGAATCGAAAGCGGATGATGAAAAATATTGCGCGGATCCCAGCGCGCCTTCACGCGCTGCAGTCGCGGATAGTTCTGCTTGTAGTACAGAGCGTACCACGGCACGCCGGAAGTGTTCAGCGCCGGATCGGTCAGGTCCACGTCAGGGTGATTGATCAGGCAGCCATCGTAGCGCTCGCCCGGCACTGGTACGCCTCCAGTGTCGGCAAAGAGATCTCGATAAAAGGAACGCACCCATGCCAGACTCGTTTCGGTGTCGGCGCTGCCCACCCACCCGACGACGCACGCGATGTCGAAAATGGAATCGCGCTGCGCCGATGCCGTCGCGTCGGACGCGACCGTATTGACACGCGCCCCGTAGGTCGCGAGCCCAAACGCACCGCCCATCACGTCATAATCTTCGCGCGTCATGTAGCGGTGCGCCGTCATGATCTGCCGGTCAGTGAGTCGCTTCTTCAGCATCGCATCCTTACCCTTGGTGTTGACGCCGCCGGGCGGAAAGGCGAACAGATCTGGAAAAGGATTCAAGGCGAAGTCGAGCCACGACATCTTCGTCAGCTGCCGATTGCGCGGCAGCGTTATGCCTTCGCTGAGTGCGCCTACGTAGTCGTCGATTTGCCCGCCGGCGAGCGCGCCTTCGGTGCTCAGGCAGCGGATGACGATGCTGCCGGCCTGTTGCCGCTGCACCATCAGCAGACTCCATAGCGACGCGTTCGGCGATGCTGCATCGCTGTTGCGCTCGCTCCAGGCGCCGTGGTTCTTGAGCAGTCGCCCGAATGTCGCTTCATCGACGTCGCTCCAGTCCCACTCGGCCCGAAGCGTCGTGATCGATTCCGGTGCTCGCGGAAGGAGCTTCGCGGGATCAGCACCGCGCGCGTCGGGCGAGCGAAACCAGTACCGCGTGACGATCCCGAAGTTGCCCCCGCCACCACCGGTGTGCGCCCACCACAGCTCCCGATTCGGATCCGACGCGTCGCGGCTCGCGACAACGATCTCTGCGTGTCCGGCCTCGTTCACGGTCACGACTTCGACCGCGTGCAGATAATCACACGCGAGACCAAACTGGCGGCAGAGAAACCCGAACGCGCCGCCGACGACGTGGCCACCCATCCCGATTCCGGGATACTCGCCGAGTGGGACGACCACGCCCCAGCTCTCGAACAGCGCGCGAAAAGTCTCGCCGACGGTCGCGCCGGCTTCTACGGCGATCGCGTTCATAGACTGATCGTAGTAAATGCGCTTCATCGGCGAAATGTCGATGATGACGCGAACGTCCGGGTCTGAAACGAATCCCTCGAGGCAGTGCCCACCCGATGTCGCTACGACACGTCGGTTTTCCGCGACAGCATCGTTCAGCGCCGATACGACGTCGTCGCTCGAGGTCGCCAGCCGCACGTAATCAGGCCGCGCGACGAAGCGCTTGTTGAACTGCTTGTCGACGACGGCCTGATAACGCGGATCGCCCGGCTCGATCCGGGAGTTTTGGATACCGCTACCTCGCCGGGGTGATGACGATGTTGCGGTACTCGACGGGACCGTGATCACCCTGCAGGAAAATCGGGCCCGGCGCGCCTTCGTTGCTGTCGAGCGCGCCGCCGGTGATTCCCGGAATCTCCTGATTGCAGATCACCCGGGTGCCGTTCGCGACCACCGTTACCATCCGTCCGATCAGCGTGATGTCGTACGTCTCCCACTCGCCCGCCGGCTTCGCCGCGATCACGCTCGGCGAGATGAATCCGTAGATGCCGCTGAAGCGATCGTTGGCGGGCGGATTGCCGTAGTCATCCTGGATCTGGACTTCGTGGCGGCCGCGCAGGTACACGCCGCTGTTGCTCTCCTTGGGATAGCGGAACTCGACGTGGAGCTTGAAATCGCCGAAGGTCCGGTCGGTGACGAGATTGGTTCCAGAATGTGGACTGGAAAGAATGCCATTCTTCACCACCCACTGATTCGGCGATCCGCTCGGATGCCATCCACCGAGGTCGTTGGCGTGGAGCAAATGGATGGGCGTGCCCCACGATGGAGTTCCGTGACGGACCATGCTCGGCGCGCGGACTCCTGTCCACGAAAAAGTTTTGCCGTCGGGGAAAGTCATCGTTCCCTCGAGGCCCGCGCCTCGCACGATTCCTCTCACGGTGAGAGAGCCGTCGCCGTCTTCCCACTGGTGCGGGATGGTGAAGCTGAGCGAGTCACCTTTGACCGCGACTTCAGAGACCGGCCGCGCGCTGCCGACGATCCCGACGAAGCGTCCGACGAGCGCGTCGCGCCCCGACTCTTCGATCTCGAGCCAGGATGGTTGCGGGCCGGTAGGAGTGGTGATGGTGATATCCCATCGGCCGAGCATTCTTTGATCGGGGGGGCCGGCAGTCGTGGGGTTAACGGCGGCGGCCGCCGGCAGCAGCGCCACCAGCGTGAGGGTCGCGATTCGCAGCATCAAGGCTCCTTACAACAGTGGGAGTGCAACGCTGCAAAGGATGCGCGCGAGAGGCAAGGCGGGGAAGACACTACGGGCCGCAAGCAACTGCAAAGAAGACTACCGGCGGGCGGCGGTGGGCTGGCCGGCTCGAGGCTCGGGGCTCATTTCCGAAATATCAAGGAAGACTACCAGCTAATAGCGATGGGCGGAGCAGCGGGCGGCTCCGAGCTTCTTTTTTGAAACAGCACTCGGAGCCAAGCCACGCTGTTCATCCAGCCCGTGCTCGGCGCCGCCAGCCGCTCCGCACGCCGCTCCTAACTGGTAGTCTTCAGTGATACTTAAGATTCAGCCCATGGCCGCGGGCCGGCCCGCCCCCCCGCCCGCCGGTAGTCTTCTTTTGCTCAGCATCCGCCGCGTCGTGCCATCACAAATCGCGACCTATACGTTCTCCGTTCGGCGGTGCCACGGCCGCGGCACGAGTCGCGGCACCTCCTGCTGGTATGCCTGATAGTCGGCACCGAAGTGGTCGAGCAACATCCGCTCTTCGCGCCGCACCTTGAGCACCAGTCCGGTCGCGATCAACGCGCCGCCGATCAACGCGGCGACCGTATTGCGCGCGACGACGGTTCCAACCACTGCCAGCAGCATTCCCGTGTAGATCGGATGACGAGTGATCGTATAGGGACCGGTCCTGACGATCCGGTGCTCTGCCTTCACCGTCACGACCGCGCTCCACAGTCGGCCGAGGTGGAGGCGTGCCCAGACGGCGTAGACCAGCCCGGTCGCGACGAAGATGACTCCGATCCACGCGACAAGTTGGAAAGGCGCATACAGCGCGTGCGTGAAAATTCCACCGCGGATCGGCGTGAAGAAAAGAAGTGCCGCGCCGATCCAGTTGAAGATGGTGTAACTGAGCTGAGATCCGGGGGATTCGCGGCTGACGTTCTTCGCCGTTCTTAATGCGCCGAGCCACCAGCCCACCACCCAGATCAGCCAGATCGCTGCCGCAGCATTGAATGGTGAGATCATCGGGGGAATCCCTTGGGAGCAGCGGTCTCGCGCACGCGGTGTTCGGGTTACAATGTATAGCATGCGAACATACACATCTGCCCTCATCGCCCTGGCGCTGGCCACGGCGGTTCCGCACGTGGCGCCCGCTCAGGCGAAAGGACCAATCCTCGCCGTGTTTGCCCATCCCGATGACGAGCGCGTCATCGGGCCACTCCTTTCGCGTCTCAATCGAGAGGGACGCGAGACCCATCTCGTCATAGCTACCGACGGCGCGAAAGGAATCCGCGATTACGCGCACATTCCCGCTGGGCCGCAGCTCGCTGCCGTGCGCATGAAGGAGGCGACCTGCGCGGCGAACGCGCT
>CAMLDY010000112.1 GCA_946478895.1 uncultured Gemmatimonadota bacterium | reverse complement strand
GCGCTGTCGCGCAGCGCGTACATCGGCACCGGCTCGAGCTTCACCATCGCGGCGCGATAGATGTCGTCGACCATCTTCCTGGTCGGCAGAAAGCAATGGAGGCTGTCGGCGATCGGCTGGGCCGTCATCGGCGTCAGCGGAATGCGCGCAAAATCCGAATCCGAACCGATCGACAGATAATCCGGCAGGACGAAGTAGACCGCTCTGATCGTTCGACCGTCAGCGGCAGCGATCGATGTCTCGATCGGCACGAACGATCTGAGAAACGCAGGAACGTTTCCGGCCAAAATCTCTCGTTCCGCCGTCAGCTCTCGCTGAACGCGGTCTACATTGAAGACGCTCCTGTAAAACTCGCTGCCGGTCGGTGCGGCGGCCGGCCGTGGCGGAAGGGTGAGCTGACGCGTGGCGCCGCACGCCGACACCGCAGCCGCGCACGACACCAGCGCGCAAATGCGTCGCAGCACTGTCGCTCAGCCCGCCTGCGGGGGCGGCTCGGCTTTCGGAAACAGACCAGCGCCTTTCTGCACCTTCCAACCGGTGGGATCGATCTTATCCAGACCGCCGAAGCCCAGCGCGCCCGGTGATCCAGGCGCGCCGAGCGCCTTCCAAAGCTCCTCCGACTTCCCGGGCATGAACGGCCACAGGTAGACGGCGTGCCGAGCCAGCTGTCGAATCAAAGTCGCGAGAGTCTCCTCCAGCGCGCCCCGATTCGCCGGATCCTTGGCGAGCTTCCACGGCGCCTGACGATCGACGTACTCGTTCCCGCGGGCGATGGTCTGCCAGACGGCCTTGAGCGCATCGTGGAGCAGAAATCCGCGCGGGCCGATCGACGCGTGATAGCTCTCCAGAGATTCCGCATCCGCGGTGTCAATCTCGTTGCGCGATCCCCTGGGAACGACGCCCCCGCAGTATCGCTCGACCATCGAGATCGTACGGCTCGCCAGATTCCCGAGCGCGTTCGCCAGATCGGCGTTGTACCGCTCCTCGAATCGCTCCCAGGAGAACGTGCCGTCGCCGTCGAACGGCACTTCTCGCATCAGGAAATAGCGAAATGCGTCGGGACCGTAGCGGCCTACTGCGTCGCGAAGATCGAGGTTGCCACCCGTCGATTTGCTGACGCGCGCGCCGCCGACGAGCACGAAACCGTGGACCCAGATCCGTTTCGGCACCGCCAGCCCCGCCGCCATCAGCATCGCCGGCCAGATCAATGCGTGAAAGCGCGTGATGTCCTTGCCGATCAGATGAAGATCGGCGGGCCACAGCCTTTCGTAGTCGGGATTCGGGAAACCGGTCGCCGTCAGATAGTTGGGCAACGCGTCGAACCATACGTAAGTCGTCTGCTGCTCGCCGGTGCTCGTGGCTTTGGGGAATGGAACGCCCCACGAGAACCGGCTGCGACTCGCTGAAACATCCTCGAGCCCGGAATCGATGAGCGAAAGAATCTCATTGCGCCGCGATTTCGGCTGCAGGAATTCCTCGCTCGACACCAGCTTGCGCAGCCGGTCGGTGTAGGCGCTCAGTCGGAAGAACCAGTTTTTCTCTTCCACCCATTCGAGTGTTCTGGTCGGGTGGAGAATGCACTTGCCCTCGATGATCTCGTTGTCCTGCTTGAAAGACTCGCAGCCGACACAATACCAGCCCGCGTACGCCTTCTCGTAGAAATCGGTGGGAGATTTCTCGAAGATCAATTCCATCAGTCGGCGCACGCCAGCCTTGTGCGCCGGATCGGTGGTGCGAATGAACTGATCGTAGGAGATCTCGAACAGCTTCCAGATTTCCTGGGTGCTTTCGGCGACCGCGTCGACCAGCTCCTGGGGCGAAACTTTCCTCTCGGCGGCGGTCTGGGCGACTTTCTGGCCATGCTCGTCCATCCCGATCAGGAAATGAACGTCGTCGCCCTTCAGCCGATGATACCGGGCAATTACGTCAGCGCCGATCTTCTCGTAGGCGTGGCCGTGGTGGGGATCGGCGGTCGCGTAATCGATCGCCGTGGTGAGATAGTACTTGGCCAATTACTGGCCGCCCGAAGTCTGATCGTCTCCACGTCCGCGCCGGCCGCCGCGCCTGCCACGGCGCCGCTTTCCCGAGCTGCCTCCCTCTTTGCCATTAGTGCCCGGCGCAGCTTCGCTCCCGGCAGGCCGCGACGTCGGAGGACCGCCTCCCGCCTCCCGCTTCCCGCCTCCCGCCTCTCCCGGTGGAACGAATACCGGATGCTCCGCGGTGTAGAGCAGCTCGGGCGAAATCTCCTCGGGGCGGATGCTTTCCGTAACGTCCTCTTCCTCGACCTGGACGACTGCCGGCGCGCCACTCAGCTGCTCCGTCTCCGCCTTGTACTCACCGAGGGTGATGGATCGCACCTCGCCCTCGACGCCGCGCAGCGTGATTCGCTCGCGGAAGATGTCCACGCTCACGACTTTCTCTTCGCCAACCCGGGTCGTCACGATCTTTCCTTCCTTCGGAAAGCGCTTCCGACTCTGGACGTAGAACTCGTGCTCATAGCGCAGGCAGCACATCAGGCGGCCGCACGCACCGGAGATCTGGGATGGGTTGAGCGACAGCCGCTGGTCCTTTGCAACACCGAGGTTGACGGGGCGCAGCTCCGGGAGCCACGACGCCGAGCAGTACTGCCGGCCGCAGCGGCCAATGCCGTCGAGGCGCTTGGCTTCGTCGCGCACGCCAATCTGCTTGAGCTCGATGCGGGTGCGGAACAGCGAGGCGAGATCGCGCACGAGATTCCGGAAATCGACGCGCTTGTCGGCGGTGAAATAGAGCGTGAGCTTCTTGCGATCCCACTGCCATTCGGCGTCGGACAACTTCATCCCGAGGCCGTTCGCCTTGACGCGCTCCATCGCCTTGCGTCGGGCGTCCTCGTTCAGGCGGTCCAGATCCCTGAAGATCGCTCGATCCTTTTCATTGGCGAGACGCAGAGCCTTGCGCTCGGGGAGCGATGTGCCGCAGCCGTGGGAGCAGCCGCCATTTCGCTTCTGGGCGAGATCGCCGAGCGAATGGATGTGGCCGAGGTCTTCTCCGCGCTCGACATCCACGATCACCGCCGCTTTGAGCGGCGGCGGATCGGGATAGTCCCAGAGAAAGAATTCCTTACGGTTGCCCTTGAAGGCGACTTCGACGAGGTGCGCCACCGGTTACTCCGACCACGCGCCCAGACGCAGGAATTTCTGACGGCGCCGGCGCACCAGCTTCTCCGGCCGCATCTTGCGCAGCTCCTCGAGGTGCTTGCACAGCACAGTCTGGAGTGACTTTGCCGCGGTCTCGTGATCGGCGTGCGCGCCGCCCTTGGGCTCGGGAATCACTTCGTCGATGACCTTGAGCTCCAGCAGCTCGGGCGCTGTGATCTTGAGCGCAGCCGCCGCCTTCTCGCGCATCTCCGGACTCTTCGCGTCCTTCCAGAGAATCGCCGCGCACCCTTCCACCGAGATCACCGAGTAAACTGCGTTCTCCATCATCAGCACGCGATCGGCGACGCCGAGCGCCAGCGCGCCACCTGATCCGCCCTCGCCAATGACCGTCGCGATGATGGGGACCGTCAGCTGACTCATCTCGTAAAGATTGCGCGCGATCGCTTCCGACTGGCCGCGCTCCTCGGCGCCGAGCCCCGCCCACGCGCCCTGGGTGTCGATGAAGGTCAGAACCGGAACGTGAAATTTCTCGGCGAGCTTCATCAGGCGGAGCGCCTTGCGATAACCCTCAGGGTGCGGCATGCCGAAATTCCGTTTCAGCTGCTCCTTGGTGTCGCGGCCGCGCTGGTGGCCGATCACCATCACTGTATCATCGTCGAGACGCGCCCAGCCGCCGATGATGGCGGCGTCGTCGCGAAACGCGCGGTCACCGTGCAGCTCGATGAAGTCGGTAAAGGCCAGCCTGATGTAGTCGGCGGTGAAAGGCCGGCGCGGGTTGCGCGCGACCTGAACGCGCTGGAAAGGAGTGAGGTTGCGGTAAACTTCCTCCCGCAGATCCTCGAGTTTTTTCTCCAGGGGCTCGATTGCTTCGGCGACGCTCAGCTGGCTGTCGCCGGCGGTCTTTTTTATCTCGTCGATCTGCCGCTCCAGCTCGGCGATCGGTTTCTCGAACTCTAGCTGTGTTGCTGAAGCCACTGGTCAGCTCCCCCGTTGAAGTCGAACGGAAGACTCGCCCAAAATATTACGCAATGCGTTGAGCGCCGCGCCGTCGGCGGCGAGTTTCAGCGATCTCGAGCGAAGCCGCACGGGCGCGCCGGTGCCGTCGCTCCACCGGAATTCCAGCGGCGCCGAGCCGGGATATGTCTCGACGATTGCCCGGACATCCGATATGACATCGCCGGAGTATGCGCCCTTAGCCAGGTCGATCGCAACCGTCACGTTGCCGTTGGTGCGCATCTCGGCGAGCTTGGTTGCCGACTCCACGATGAACGACGGATTGTCGGCGCTCTCGTCGCGGCGCGGGTAGGACCCTTTCAACAGCATCGGCACGTCGGTGCGAATCTGGTCGTGGAGTACCGCCCATTTCTCGGGGAAGATCAGAACTTCGGCCGAGCCAGAGAAATCCTCGATGGTGAGCCGCGCGAATTCCGACCCGGTGCGCTTGCTCAGCTGTCGCTTGATGCTGGTGACGACGACAGACAGCGTCATCTGCTCCGGCCGCCACTGACCGAGGTCGGCGACGGTGTGGGTCGCGAAGATCTCGGCCTCGGTGCGGAACCGTTCCAGCGGGTGACCGGATATGTAGAAGCCGAGGATCTCCTTTTCCTTTGCCAGTCGCTCCGATTCAGTCCAGATCGGGACGTTGGGAAGTATGTGGCTGGTCTCTACGTGCGCGGCGTCTCCGGCGGGTGCGCCGAAGAGAGACGCCTGGCCGGTAATGAGATCTTCCTGGCGGAGAGACGCTTCGCGAATCGCGACGTCGAGCGCGGCGGCAAGCTGGGCGCGGTGTCCGCCGAGCGAATCCATCGCGCCGGCGTGCACCAGCGCCTCGAGAACCCGCTTGTTGCAGACCCGCAGGTCGATGCGCTCGCAGAGATCGAACAGCGAACGGAACGGTCCGTCTTTCTGCCGGGCGGCGAGAATCGAGTCGATCGCAGTGCGGCCGACATTCCGAATGCCACCCAGTCCAAACCGAATGCGCGTCTCGCCGACGACGGTGAACTTGTAGCCCGATTCGTTGACGTCGGGCGGTAGAATCTCGAGGCCCGGCTCCTTGGCGCCGGGCACGTGGAGCTGGCGCGCCTCGTTGATGTACTTGACGACGTTGTCGGTGTCGCCGATCTGCGAAGAGAGCAGCGCCGCCATGAAGTCGGCGGGGAAGTGCGTCTTCAGCCAGGCGGTGTGATACGAGATGATCGAGTACGCGACCGAATGCGACTTGACGAAGCCGTAGCGGCCGAAAGTCTCGATCTGCCCGGCGATCTCCTCGATGATTGCCGGATCGTGGCCGCGGGCGATCGATTTCTCGATGAACTTGCCGAGCTCGACGCGAATCAGCTCGGCATCTTTTTTCCCGACTGCCTTGCGCAGCACATCTGCTTCGGACAGCGAGATGCCCGCCAGCGCCTGGGCGACGCGCATCACCTGCTCCTGATAGGTGATGACGCCGTAGGTTTTCTCCAGAACCGGCTCGAGCTCGGGGAGGATGTATTTGACCGGCTCCTCACCGCGCTTGCGCTTCATGTAGACGCGGTGCATTCCCGCGTCGAGCGGTCCGGGGCGCATCAATGCATTCGATGCAACGAGATCGTCGAACCGGTCGGCGCGCATCCCTTTGAGCAGGTCGGTGGCGAGCGGCGATTCGAACTGGAAGACGCCGACGGTTCTGCCCGCGCGTAGCATCCGGTAAGTCTCGGCGTCGTCGAGGTCGAGAGCGTCGAGGTCCGGCGCGGAGCCGGTGCGCTCCCTGATCGAGCGCAGAGTATCGCTGATGACGGTGAGGGTGGTGAGCCCGAGGAAATCCATCTTCAGCATGCCGGCGTGCTCGAGCGCGTTCATGTCGTACTGGGTGACGACGATCGCATCTTCGTCACCGTTGTTTGCGCCGGCACCCTTGGACGCCTGGGTGCAGATGGGCACGTACTCGTCGAGCGGGCCAGGCGCGATCACGACCCCGGCGGCGTGCACGCCGGCGTGGCGCGAGAGGCCCTCCAGCTTTTCGGCGTAGTCGAGCAGCTGGCGATAGCGCTCCTTGCGGTCCTTTATCTCCCGGGTGTCGTCCTTGCGATTCGCGTAAAACTCCCGGATCTCCGGAATGCGCTCCTTTGCTTCCGAGATGGTGAGCGAAAAGTTCGGATTATTTGGAACGAGCTTGGCCAGATAGTCAGTCTCGGACGGCGTGAAGCCCAGGGTTCGCCCGACGTCCTTGATCGCCGCGCGGGACTTGAGGGTTCCAAAGGTGATGATCTGACCGACCGAGTCGCGGCCGTACTTCTGGCGCACGTACTCGATCACCTCACCGCGGCGCTCGAAGCAGAAATCGACGTCGATGTCGGGCATCGACACGCGCTCCGGATTCAGAAAGCGCTCGAACAGCAGGTCGAACTTCAGCGGATCGATGTTGGTGATCTTGAGCGAGTACGCGACGAGTGAGCCCGCGCTGGAGCCGCGGCCGGGACCAACCGGGATTCCTTTCTCGCGCGCTGCCTTGATGAAATCCGCGACGATCAGGAAATAACCGGCGTAGCCGGTCTTGGTGATGACGCCGAGCTCGTATTCCAGTCGGTCGCGCACGTGCTGCGGCAGATCGTCGCCGTAACGCTCACGGGCGCCTTCCTCGGCGAGTCGCACCAGCAGCTCGTTCTCGGTTTCGACTCCGGCGGGAAGCGGGAAGGAGGGAACCTGATACTGCTTCGAGAACTTTATCGCCGAATCTTCGGCGATGCGGAGAGTATTCTCGAGGACGTCCTTGCGTCCGGGAAAGGAGTCGGCGATCTCGGGCGCGCTCTTGAAGTAGAGGCCTTCGTCGTAGCGCATCCGATTGGTATCGGAGAAGTCCTTGCCGAGGCCAATGCAGAGGAGGACGTCGTGGGCGTCGTGGTCGTCGCGGGTGAGGAAGTGCGCGTCGTTGGTGGCGACGACGGGGAGATTCAGCTCTTCGGCGAGCTGGAAGACGCGTCGATTGAGGGTGGCCTGATTCTCGGAATCGTGGGCCTGGACCTCGAGGAAGTAGCGATCGCGGAAGACGTCGGCGTACCAGGAGGCGACGGCGCGCGCCTGGTCGTATTCGTCGCAGAGCAGATGGTGGGCGATCTCACCGGCCATGCATGCCGACGAGACGACGATGCCTTCGTTGTATTTGGCGAGCAGTTCCCGGTCCATCCGCGGCTTGGCGTAGAAGCCTTCCGTGTAGGCGAGGGATGAGAGCTTGACTAGATTCTTGTACCCGGTGGCGTTCTGGGCCAGGAGGACGAGGTGGAAGTAGGGCTTGCCTTTGTCGCCGCCGACGCGGTCGCGGGCGCGCCTATCGCCAGGCGCGACATAGGCTTCCATGCCGATGATCGGCTTGATTCCCGCTTTTTTTGCCTTTTCCTGGAATTCCCACGCCCCGTGGAGGTTGCCGTGATCGGTGATGGCGAGGGCGGGCTGCTCGAACTCGAGGGCCCTTGTGATCAGGTCATCGATGCGGTTGGCGCCATCGAGAAGTGAGTATTCCGAGTGGCAGTGGAGGTGAACGAAGGACACGTGATAAGAATATGCGACGCGGATTGTTGGCGATAGCGGTTGCGCTGGTTGTTTTGGCTCTAATCTCCACTCCCACAGCCTGTTACCTCAGTCGAGGGGCGTGGGAGGAGGCGAAGATTTTGAGCCGGCGCGAGCCGATTTCGGAGCTGGT
>CAMLDY010000111.1 GCA_946478895.1 uncultured Gemmatimonadota bacterium | reverse complement strand
CAGTCGGCGCAGTCGGCGCAGTCGGCGCAGTCGGCGCAGTCGGCGCAGTCGGCGCTGCCGCGCGACGCGGTGGTGATCTACCTCATGAATCACCGCTCGAATGCCGACTACGTCCTCGTAGGCTACGTGCTGTCCGGTCAGGTCGCGATCTCGTACGCCGTCGGCGAATGGGCGAGAGTCTTTCCACTCGAGCACATCTTCAAGTCGTTCGGCGCGTACTTCATCCGCCGCAAGTACGGCGAGAAGCTCTATCACACCGTGCTCGAGCGCTACGTGCAGCTCATCACGCTGAATGGCGTGACCCAGGGGATCTTTCTCGAAGGCGGCCTCAGCCGCGACGGCAAAATCGGCAAGGCCAAGATCGGCCTCCTCGACTACGTGCTCGGCGCCGCGCGCGACCCCGCGCTGCGAAAGCGGCTCTACATCGTCCCCGTTGCAATCAATTACGACCGGGTGCTCGAGGACCGGTCGCTGCTTCGCGAGCTCGACGCGCGCGAAGGACGTAAGCGTCCGCCGAAGCGCGCACAGGCAGCGGAAGTCGCGCGTTACGTGTGGTGGAATCTGGCGAGACTGGTCGCGCGGCGATGGAAGCGTTACGGACGCGCGTCGGTCGTGATCGGCGAGCCGCTGTCAGTGGCCGCGTGGCTCGATGCGAGAGCGAGAGAGGGTGACGACATCTTTGCGATTGATCGAACGGAACGACTCGCGCAGGTTCAGGCGCTTGCCGACGCCGCGCTCGAGAAAATTGCGGCACTCGTTCCGGTGACGCCGGTGAGTCTTGCGTGCGCAGCGCTGCAGAGTCTGGACGGTGATTTCGTCTCCCACGCCAGGCTCGTCGAGCGAATGTCGGACATGCGCGACGTCCTGCGCGAGCTCAACGCGCGCGTAATTCATCGCGACGGAGATATCGAAGAGATCTTCGATCGCGCGTGGCGAATGCTTTCGATGCGCAGGATTCTTGTTAAGACGGGGAGCGGCTATTCCATCCTTCCGCGCAATCGGCCACTTGTGAGCTACTACGCCAACAGCATTGCGCATCTCCTCGGACCGTTCGCCGACGGAGTCCGCGCGCGCGATTCTCTGCCTGCATTGGCCGCCGGAATTGTAAATGTTTTGTAAACGACTCGGCAGCCAGGGAGCTCGTCCGCGGGCGTAGAACGGGTCGACAGCAGTTGCTGCAAACTGAACAATGCGGACGAAAGATACGCAACGACGACCGCTCTCTATGGTAGTGTGGACGCGCACATTACTCCCTCCTGACGCGCGCATCTCTTTCTCGCAGCGACGCCGAAGCACGCTCACGTTGCGTTTCACGCCGTTTACCAAACCAAAACTGTAGTCCGAGTGTCCAACGGTTCACTTGGAAGTTGCGTGTACGCGAATCTACTATACGAAGAGTTTCGCTCTCCGCACATCGCCGCGCGTCGACACGATGAACGTGTCGCCCAGTGAACCGTTCAGGAGAAATGGTTCTCTCCGCAACGCTGTCGGTGAGTACACGCGTTCACATCGCTGCACGTGAACAGTACCACGCGCTGAGCATTCAGCGCTCACTCCAGAAGGAGATACGAATGTTGAATCGTTCTATGTCAATAGCTCGACCGGTCTCCGGTTCCCACCCACCCAATTCACCGAACATCCTCAGGAAGATGGTACGCAGGCTCGCCGCGGTGTCGGCACTCTTATTCGGCGCCGCATCGGTGGCAGCAGCACAGGCTGGTACTACGATCTCAGGTACGGTCACCAGTGAGGGCGGCGCTCCGCTTCCCGGTGCGACCGTCCTGATTCAGGGCACGACCATCGGCACTCACACCGATGACGCCGGCCGCTACACCATCGTCGTTCCGGCTTCGCGCGCGAACGGACAGAGTGCCGTGCTCGTCGCCCGCACCATCGGCTACGCGGCACGCACCATCCCGATCACGCTCACTGCCGGATCCAATGTGACGCAGGACTTCGCGCTGGTCGTCAATCCGCTCAACCTCGACGTCGTCGTCGTGACTGGCGCCGGAACATCGACTACGCGCGAGCGTCTCACCACAACCATCAACACCGTCGACAGCAGCGCGCTCAATCGCGCCGCCAATCCGCAGAACGTGGTTTCCGCGCTCGCGGCCCAGGCGCCCAATGTCGAGGTCCGCACCCAGTCCGGCGAGCCCGGCGCATCCGCTTCGATCAAGATTCGTGGCGCGTCGTCCCTATCCGGCACTAATCAGCCGCTCTTCGTAGTCGACGGGCAGCCGATCGACAATCAGACGATCTCGACACAGAGCATCGTGACCGGATCGGGTACCGCTCAGGGCGCCGATGCGAGCACCGTCGCTCCGAACCGCGCGTCCGACATCAATCCGGCCGACATCGAGTCGATCCAGATTCTGAAGAGCGCGGCAGCGGCCGCCATCTACGGTGCGCGCGCCGCGAACGGCGTCGTGCTCATCACCACCAAGTCCGGAGCCGCGGGCGCGACCAAGTGGACGATCTCGTCGACTGAAACCTTCGACAAGGTCAACACGCCCGACATCCTGCAGCACACCTTCGTGCAGGGTCTCGACGAAGCTCCCGCTGCCTGCGGCGGAGTGGATTGCACGGTGAGCCGCTGGTCGTGGGGCCCGGCCGCTGCACCCGGCACTCCGATGTTCAATCACGCGAAGGAGCTGTTCGACACCGGCATAACGGCCGACAACAACCTCCAGGTCTCGGGTGGCAACGAGCGCACGACGTTCTATGCCTCGGGCGGCCTGATGAATCAGAACGGTTACCTGAAGGGTCCCAACAACAAGTACAACCGCGCGACTGTGCGCCTCAAGGGCACCCAGCAGATCAACTCACAGCTCAAGGTGAGCGGCAACCTCAGCTACATCGATACCCGCGGCAAGTACGTGCAGAAGGGATCCAACGTCTCGGGCGTCATGCTCGGTGCGCTCCGTACTCCGCCCGACTTCAACAACGAGGATGCCTACCTGCCGAACGGCTTGCAGCGTGCGTATCGCTTCCCGAACGCTTCGAGCATCGCCGCGATGCAGAACGCTGTCTATTACGACAATCCGTTCTTCGTGCTCGACAATCCCGGCAATCGCAGCGAGCTCGGCCGCTCGGTCTCGAATCTGAACATCGATTGGACACCACTCGAGTGGCTGAACGTCAGCGAGACCCTCGGCGCGGATTACTACAATGATTGGCGCCTCGAATCGCTGCCCCTCACTTCGGCCAACGACGTCGTCGGCAACGTCACACGCAACGACATCAACAACCTCGAGATCGATCACAACCTGATCGCGACGGCGAAGCACACCTTCGGCACGAACACGGACCTGACCGTCACCGTCGGTCAGAACCTGAACTCGCGCCGGTTGCGGCAGACCTACGCATTCGGCGAGCAGCTCATCGCGCCGCAGCCATTCAACATTCAGAACACCATCAGCCCGTTCGTTCAGGAGTACCGGGCGCTGCGGCACATCGAGGCGTATTTCGCGCAGGCGGAAGTGAGCCTGCTCGATCAGCTCGTCCTCAACCTCGGCATCCGGAACGACGGCTTCTCGACTTTCGGCAGCGCAAACCCTCGCGCCAACTACCCGAAGGCGAGCGCGGCGTGGACCTTCAGCAATCTGCTCAACGGCCGCGACCGCACCGGCATTCTTTCCTATGGCAAGCTGCACCTCGCCTACGGAGAGACCGGTAAGGAGCCGCCCGCATACGCCGCGGTCACGGCGCTGACGAACACCACGTTCTTCGGCCTCGGCGGCTACGGCGATCTGCTCAAGCCGGGTATCAACGGGCAGGGCGCACTGGCGACGAGCTTGACCCAGGGTAATCCGGATCTCCGTCCGGAGAGAAACCGGGAGCTCGAGTACGGCGCCGACCTCGCTTTCCTCAATAACAAGATCGACATGTCGGCAACGGCGTACAACAAGCGTGGCTCGGACATCATCCTGAGCGCGCCGATCAACGCCGCCGCCAACGGTGCCACGCTGCAGGTTCTCAACGCAGCGGAAATCAAGAATCAGGGAGTTGAGCTCACCCTCAATCTGCATCCGATCCAGCAGGCAAACCTCGGCTGGGACATTGGCGTGCAGTACGGTCGGAACAAGGGCCGCGTCCTGAGTCTGAACGGCGCCCAATTCATCAACTACAACCTGGAAGGATTCCAGGGCGCGATCGGCACTTCCGCGGTCGGCTTCGCCCCGGGCGTGATTCAGGGATCGGACTTCGTCCGTTGCGGCCGCAACATCACCAACGTTGCGATTCCGGGACTGGGCGTCGTTGACGACGTCGACGGCACCGTTTGCTCAGGCGCGCCTGCGGGAGCTCTGGTGCTCGGAGACGATGGTTTGCCGGTTGCCGATCCGACGCAGCGCATCATCGCTGATCCAAATCCGAAGTACACCATGTCGTACAGCAGCAATCTCCGCTGGAACAAGTTCTCGCTGTCGGGCCTGCTCGATGTTCGCAAGGGCGGCAGCGTCTGGAATGGCACCCGCGGAATTCTGGACTTCTTCGGCACGGGCAAGGATACCTATATCCGCACCCGCACCGACGGTCAGTACGGCGTGAACTACATGACCAACATCTATCCCGTGACCGTTGGACCGGGCAAGAACGTCGTGCCCTTCCAGTCGCCCACCGATTGGGAGAACTGGTTCCTCGGCGACGGCGGCGGATTTGGTACGGTGGGCGCGCAGTTCGTGGAGGACGGCAGCTTTGCCAAGCTCCGCGAGGTGTCGCTTACCTACACGCTCGACCAGCCCTTCCTGCGCAATCTGACCGGGTTCTCGACGGCCGACATCCGCATCGCGGGGCGCAACCTGAAGACCTGGACGAAGTACAGTGGGTTCGATCCAGAGGTGAACCTCGGCGGCGCCGAGTTCCTGACCCAGGGGCTCGACTACTTCATCAATCCGCCGACGCGCTCCTTCGTGCTGTCGTTCAGCCTTTCTCGCTAGTCATAAACGGAGATATCAGAAGTGTATAGACATATAAAACGCATGGCAGGCGGGCTCCTCGTTGCGGGCGCGGTAGCCGTGGTCGGAGGTTGCAACAACTTCCTGACCGGCGGTGAAACGAGCACGGATCCCAATCGCCAAATCGCCGCGACGAACGATCAGTACTTCGTCTCGACGCAGGAAAATCTGTGGGCGTACTGGGGCAGTGACCCGGCGCGCCTGACCGGAATTCTCGCGCAGCAATTCCAGGGCGTCGCCAACCAGTACGGCGCCCTCGAGACGCGCTACACCCACGATCCGTCGACGACCAACGGCAGCCACGCCGCGCTTTACACCGGCGGCGGGCTCGTCGATATCAGAAAGCTCCAGGCCGGCGCACGCCAGGTGGGCGATTCGCTCTACCTCGGCATCGCGCAGGTGATGGAAGGAGCGCTGATGGGAACCGGCGCCGATCTGTTCGGTGATCTCGTCTACAAGCAGGCCATTCAGGGCGTAGCGAATCCGACGCTGGACGATCAGCTGTTCGTCTACGATTCGGTGCAGCAGGTTCTGTCGGCTGGTATCGCCAACATCAACCTGAACGCAGCTGGAAGCGCCGGGCCGGCTGGTGCCGATCTCGTGTACGGAGGCGATCCTGCTCTATGGACTGCCTTCGCGCACACCCTGAAGGCGCGTTTCTACATGCATACCGCCGAAGTACGGCCGGAAGCGTACGCGCAGGCGCTGGCCGAGGCGCAGCAGGGAATATCGAGCGACGCCGGCAATTACTTCGGCGCGTTCACCTCGACCGGATCGGAGACGAACTTCTACTTCCAGTTCCACGGTCCGGCGGCGCGCGGTGGCGATCTCGGTATCGGCATCACTCTGGACACGATTCTCGTCCGCCGGAATGATCCGCGTGAAGCGGAGTATTTCGCGCCGAGCGGGAATCCGCGGTGGCTGAGCGATGAGCGCGGCGCCGATGATTTCCAGCAGCCGTACGTCACCTATGACGAGAACACCCTGATCTGGGCCGAGGCTGCTTATCGGACTGGAGATGAGGTGACGGCACTCGCCAAGCTCAATGAGGAGCGGGCCAATCACGGTCTGGCGCCCGAGGTTGTGGCTGGTCGGGCACTCCTCAATGAGATTCTCACCGAGAAGTACATTGTTGACTTCCAGCTCGGCGAAGAGGCGTGGAACGACTATAAGCGGACCTGCACGCCGAATCTGGTTCCGACGGCGGCTGGCTTGCCGATTCCGGGCCGGTTGTACTACGACGCGACGGAGGCCAACACCGACACCAACATTCCGGCACCGGGTGTAGGTGTGAACGGTCTGCGCAACAAGAACGATCCGCCGAACGCGATCTCCGACGGTACCGGAGCCGCGTGCCTCGGACAGTTCTAGGCAGCAAGGAATTATCCGAAGGTCCCGAGCCCGGTCGAAGCTGACCGGGCTCGGATTTTTTCCCCCGACGTATTATTCACCCATGGGCACATTTTCGGGCGGTCGGTTTCCGGTTTCGCGTCGTCGCGCTGTCGGCGCCATCACGTTGGCGTTGTTCACCAACCTGCTGGCGTGCACCGAGTATGTTCCAATACGAGGGCCGGTCGACGCAGCGGCGCAGCCCGCCGTTCGAGTGACGCTCACAGACCAGGGAACTATCGACGTCGCCCCGAGCATCGGGATGCGCGCCCAGACCCTCGACGGAATCCTTCAGGCAGTCACCGATTCATCGTTGTCGCTGTCGGTGCGCACGGTTTCGCGCGAGGGGGGAATCGAGGATTCGTACGCCGGCGAGCCGCTGACGCTGCTTCGCCGCGACTACGAGTCGGTCGCCACCGGCCGGACTTCGGTGTCGCGAAGTCTGCTCCTCACGGCCGCAATCATCGCCGCCGCGCTGCTTGTGGGTGCAGGCGCGGGCGACGTGTTTGGTGGCGACAGTGGCGGCCATCCCAACAAGACCAACTGAACGCTCTGCGACTGCGGGTGGAGTCCTTTCTACCAGACTCCGACGCTCGAGTGTGTCAGATTGCTTTCGATGGTGAATCGCACCGCGGTGTTTCCACGCAGAGAGATCGCCTGGGACACGTAGCTGTCGGTGCCGCCAATGCGGCGTGCGGCGATGCGGATCACGCCCATTTGGCCCTGCAACCGTTCCGGGATCTCGATCGACAGATTGTGGGCCGCGGCGACCTGGGTGAAGCGGGTCTGGACGCCATCGTGGACGACGTAAAGCACGACATCGGCCCAGTTGTGGTTTTCGACCTCCAGGGTGATGGGGCCAGCCGGCACTACGGCCGCGGACTCGTCGTAATCCTTGACGTGGATGGATCGCGCGCAGCCGGAAAGGGACGCGGTGAACAGGACTGCCAACGCGAACGAAGTGCCATGCACTTGCATCTTTCCCCCGGCGCCAACGTCGCGGCGCTATGTCGCGGCGATCGTTGAATCTGTTGCATGGATCAAACCGCGTCGAGACCAAAAGCAGCGACAATCCGTGACGGGCCGGTAAAGGACCTGTTACGGCCCGCCTGCGTTGACATAACTGCTGTCGGCGTCTAACTTTATAGGCTGTCCGTCCCTCGTTCATGGGCCGGCCGGTCTAGCCCGGCAACCGGTCCGATCAACCAGTATTAATGCCAACAATCAATCAGCTCGTCCGCCAGAGCCGTCGCGACGTTCAGAAAAAGGAAAAAGCGCCCGCGCTCAAGTCCAATCCGCAGAAGCGTGGCGTCTGCACGCGCGTCTACACAACGACCCCGAAGAAGCCGAACTCGGCGCTCCGCAAAGTGGCGCGCGTTCGCCTTACCAACGGGTTCGAAGTCACCGCCTATATCCCCGGCGAAGGCCACAATCTGCAGGAGCACTCGATCGTGCTCATTCGCGGCGG
>CAMLDY010000110.1 GCA_946478895.1 uncultured Gemmatimonadota bacterium | reverse complement strand
CCGCGCAGAATCCGGGCGCCCAGCCACACGGCGGCGAGAGTCAGCCAGTCGAAGCGGGTTGCAACCGACAGAAAGAAACCGATCCCGCCCATCGCGACGTAGATCAGCGCGGAGTAGATCAGGAAGTTCACGACGTTGAAGGTCGGCAGGATCGCGCGCAGGAGTGAGCCGAGCACCAGCATCGAGATCATGACTCCGACCATGTACACGACGAAAAGCTGCGCGTAAAAGAGAACGGGGTTGACCGGCTTGGCGAACAGAAATCGGTAGTAGCCGTGCTTGCGATCGGTCGACACAATGCCGTTGACGGCGATGAGCACCGCCAGCGACACCACTGCCGACGCCAGCTGGAGCGTCATCCCCGCCGCGGGAGAGTTGGGCGACGCCCACTGCGGTCCCATCGTCAGTCGCAGCGGCTCCAGCACCACATAGCCCCACAGTCCGCCGATGAGCACGATGGCGATACCACGCTCCCACCAGAAATCGCGGAACTGCCACAACGAGTACCGGGCGAGCCGGCCGCGATACATCGCGGTTCCCGTCGATTGAGTGCGATTCATTCCGATTCCAGTCGCGTCGCCGGGATTCATTGGGTCTCCCCCACCGCTTCTCGGAATTGCTGCTCCAGCGCGGAGCGCTCGGGAACGACGCTCGCGACCAGTGCGCCCCTTCCGATCAGATCCGCCAGTAGCGTGTTGAGATCGGCGACGCTGTTCACTCTCACGTCGAATTCGCCGCGGCCGGCTTCCTCGGCGTCGGGCAACAGCGCGCGAATCACATCGTCACCTCGGGCGAGGGTGATGCGGAAGCGCGAAGTGGTCGTCGTCGGCGTGTGGTCGTAAGCCGTGTTGACGACGCGCTGCAACCTGCCGCGATCGATGATTGCGACGCGATCGGCCAGTCGCTGCAGCTCGTCAAGATTGTGCGACGCGATCAGAATGGTGCGATCCGGCCGGCGCATGCCAGTGACGATGTCGCGGAATTTCTGGGTCCACACCGGATCCAGCCCGTGGGTCGGCTCGTCGAGCACCAGCAGCCGCTCGTCGCGCAGCAGCGCCTGCGCCAGGCCGAGCCGCTGGAGATTCCCCTTGGACAGTGCCTTCACTTTCTTGTCGCGGTGGTCTGCCAGTCCAAGCAGCTCGATAACGAAGTTAACCCTGCCGTCGATTTCCGCCTCCGGAACCCCGGCGAGAATCGCGTAGCGCACCAGCGACGCACGCGCCCGCCACTTCGGGTTGATGGCGATCAGCTCCGACAGGTAGCCGATGCCGCTGTGCTCGATGTATTGGCGCGCCGGGAGTCCGTCGATCTCTACTGAGCCGGTTGTCGGCCGCAAGTAGCCGAGCAGCATCGCAATGATGGTAGTCTTGCCCGCGCCGTTCGGGCCGGCGATGCCGAGGATCTCGCCGGCGTTCACCACCAACGAAAACTCCTCGACCGCTTTGACAGAGTTGCCGAGGAGTGATCTGTAAGTCTTGCCGGCTCTTTTGAACTCGATCACAACGGCGGCGGCGTTGTGGTCGTGGGCGTCGTCGGTTGCAGACAGGACTGCCAGGCGCCCGTCCCGGCGCCGCGGATCCACTTGATTCCTTCCGCGGTTCTCCCGAGTCGCATCATCGCGCAGCCGAGGTATCCCTGCGACGCGCGGTCTTCCGGATTCGCGGTCACGGCGCGGACGAAGAAGCGGCGGGCAAGATCGTACTGCGCCATGCTGAACACCACCAATCCCATCTCGCGCAGCGCGATCGCGTTTTTCGGATCGAGCCGCAGCGCGGTGTCGAGCTGCGCGCGCGCGGTCGCGAGATCGGACTCGGTGCGGGCGATGCGCGCCAGGAAAACGTGCGGCGTCGGCGATTGCGGATCGTCCTTCACCGCCTTGGCAAATTCACCGCGGGCGCGCTCGTTCTGGCCGTTCTTCATGGCGTCAATCCCCGCGTTCAGGCTGTCCTCGCTTCCGCCACGCCCGAACAGGAAATATCCGCCGACGCCGAGCAGCACCACGACGGCGATTGCGATCCAGATTGGCATCGAGAGCCGCGGAAACCGCCGCCTGCTCTCCGCGGCGGCGAGCGCGTGCTGAACGTTGGTCCGACCGATGCCACCGCCGGACGGCGTATTTCCCGTCGCATCATCGGCGGTAAATGCGCCGGGCATCTCAATGGTTGGGGGACCAGCGTTAGGGCGGGACGCGTACGCGGGTGGCTGGCGATAGCCGCCGCCCGCGGACGGCGGCGCGTACGGTGAAACCGGCTGCGCGGGACGCGGAGCGGGAGGCGGGACGCGGGAAGGGGGAGGCGGTTGCGCTGGACGCGAGCGCGGGGTGTAAGCGGGCGCCGATGGCGCGGCTGCGGCGGCAGCCGCGGTACCCGCGGCCGCTGCCGAGGTCCCGGTCAGCGCTCCCTCGAGCGCCCTGAAGCCATCGACCGCGGCGTCGCCATCAGCCTGAGTTGGTTTGTAGCTGGTGCGATTCGCGCGATCGCGCGCGGCGAGAAACTCGAGCAGCGAGTGCGCCTGGTCGAGCGTAATGAGCTCGGCCTGGCGTGCGGCACGAATCAGCTGTTGTCCGGAGAGTGAAGGATTGCCGACCAGTGCCTGGAGCGCGTTCTCGGCGCCTGTCCAGAGGTCGATGATGTCGGCGGCAAGGTCTTCCGCTGAGCGCGGTTGGTCGAAGTGAGCCAGAACCGGGCGCGCGCCGTTGAGAGCGGCGAGCGCCGACGGGTTGTTCTGTGGACTCATCTCAGGATGCGCAAAAGCCCGGCATCCGCGCTACGTCGAATGAAGCTCTCTGCATCCTGCTCCGGTTTTGGTGTTGCCTTGAGGCAATTTGCATTGCGCATCTTGTCGACGATTTCTTCCCAAGTCCCTTCAAATGTGTTGCCATCGTCGGTCTTGATGCGGTGTGACTCGGTGGGACTCTTTACTTCGGCGAAGCTCGAAAGGAGCGCGCCGAACAGCTCCAGCTGCCCACGCGCCTCGGTCTGCGTCGCGTCCATGAACTTCGCCTCGATCTCGGCGAGCATCTCGTCGATGTCGTCGAGCTCTCCCGACAGATCGCGCAGCCGGTCCTCCCACGGGCGCAGCTCGGGATCGTTGTCGCGGAGGCGATAGATCATTTTCTTGAGCTCGATCAGTCTCCAGATCCCGAGCTCGTCCCAGTGATCCTCGGGAGTGGAGCGATCGAGATGGTAAAGCGCCGCCTCGTAGTCGCCGCGATCGTAGAAGATGTTGCCGAGATAGATCCGCGCTTCGGTGTGATCGGGATCCATCTGCAGCGCGCGGCGCAGCGTCGAGATCGCCGCTTCGTCGTTGCCGAGCCTGTGCTCGGCGTATCCGATGCAGGAGACCGCTTCGGCGGCGTCGGGGGTCTGCTGCGCGGCGATCTCGAAGAAGTGCTTCGACTCCTCGATCAGGCCTTCCCGGAAAAGCGCGCGTCCGATCTGGAGCATCAGCTCGACATCGTCCTGGTATCCAAGCTCCAGGGTGTGGCGGAAGCTGCGGAGCGCCGCATCCTGCTGGCCGAATTTGAGAAGAGTCTCACCGAGACCGGCGAGGGCATCCTCGTGATCGGGGTCGAGGACGAGCGCTTCCTCGAAGCTGCGTCGGGCCCACGCGTAGTCTTCGCGGGCGTGGTGGGCGTAGCCAACTCCTATGTGGAGCTCTACCGAATTCGGGTAGAGGCCGAGTCCCTCTCTAAGTACGGACAGAGCTTCGTCATACTGACCTTCGTTGTACAGCTGATGCGCTCTTTCGTCGTACTCTTCAGAACTCAAAAAAGGTGTTGGCATTGCTACGCACCCTCCGAGGAGTCGAGTATAGGTCTATTGTACTCTTTAGACACTGCATTGTTCAAGGTAGTAACATCGCGTCGCGGACTGCTCAGGTGACCACCGCGACCTTCTCCGAAAATCTCTGCCAGCTCCCGCTCTCGAGAGCAGCGTCAATCTCGGAAATTGCTTCGTCGACCTCCTCGTCCCGGGTGAAGAAGTGTGGGGCAATCCTGATACCAGCCCCAACGCGATAATCGACCAGAATGTTCCGCGACAGCAGGTGCTGGGCGACCTCGTAGCCGTGCGGGACATCGACGGCAACAGTTCCGCCGCGCCTGGCAGGGTCGCGCGGCGCGCTCACCTTGTAGCCGCGCGCGTCGGCGAGCTCGATCAAACGGGAAGTCTGCCGCATGCTCTTCACCCTGATCGCGTCGATCCCGACGCGTCGGAGGATCTTCGGACCCTCGGAGGCGGCGTAGAGCGCTGGAATGACCGGCGTTCCATTCAGCCACCGGAAAGGTCCGGTGGTTAGCTCCATGGACTCCTCGAAGGCGAACGGGCGCGCGTGCGCCTGCCAGCCGGTAAGCGCCGGCTTCAGCTGATCGCGGATCCCCGGGTTCACGTAGAGGAAGCAGGCACCCGGCCCGCCGCAGAGCCACTTGAGAACTCCACCGGTGAGAAAATCCACTTTGCTCCCTTTCACGTCAACCGGTACTATCCCGACGGCGTGAAAGGAGTCGAGCGAGACCAGAGCGCCGGCCTCGTGGGCGCGGCGGCAGATGGCGTCGACGTCCATGAGGAATGCGCTGCGGAAAAGCACGTGGGAGACGGCGACCAGTCGGGTCCGCTCGTCGATCGCCGCGAGGAGCCGGTCGAGATCTATCGACAGCCCATCGTCGGAGCGTACCGTCACTACCCGCGCGCCAAGCCGTTCGGCCATCGCCGCGTAGGCGTAGCGCACTGACGGGAAGTCGAGCTCGGTCATCACGACCGTGTCGCGGCCCTTCGGAAAATCGGTTGCCGACAGTACCGCGGTCTGGGCGATGGTGACGTTGGGCATCATCACCACTTCGCCGGATCCGGCGTTGATCAGCGGGGCGATCTCGTCGCCGACGCTGACGGGCAGCTCCCACCAGCCGCGATTCCACGCCTTTACACCGAGCTCGCCCCAGTCCTTTGCGTACTGGGCGATCCTCTCGGGAATCGCGCGCGGCATCGGGCCGAGCGAGTTGGAGACGAGGTAATTCGTCGACGCGAGGATCGGGAACTCCTCGCGAAAGGCGACCAATGGATCTCTGGCCTTGTTTGTCTCCTTCATCGCCGCCGCGGGGGTCAGCTTCCCTTTCGCGATGCGTCGCGGAGCGCCTTGAACTCGGCGTCCGCGTTCCAGGTCGGCACCGTGTCGGAATTTCCGATGGTTGTGCCGAGCTTGTAGACGATCTCCGACAGCTCGGCGGCGCCGCGCAAATCGAAATCGGCACGGTACTCGTCGGACGGCTGGTGGTAGTGGTTGGCGGTGTAATCTTCCTCCTGCTTCAGTCCCCAGCCGGCGGGTCTGTCGACGTAATCGACTCCGCCGCCGATCGAGACCGCGGGAATCCCGGCTTTCGCAAAGGAGAAATGGTCCGACCGATAAAAGTGTCCCGCTTCGGGGTGCGCGTCGGGCGACAGCCGCACTCCCTGCGGCGCGACGAGGCGCGTGAGCAGCGGGCCGATCGAGCTCTTGTTGTCGCCCATGACGTTGATGTCCCTAACCCGACCGTTGAGGGTTACGACGTCCATGTTGAGATCGGCGACGATCTTCGATGCCGGCACGGTGGGATGCTGCGCGAAATACGCGGATCCCAGCAGGCCCGATTCCTCGGCGGTAACGAAGACGAACAGCTGCGACCGGCGCGGCTTCACGCCTTCGGCCGCGGCGTGCGCGATGGTGAGGACCGAGGCAACGCCCGACGCGTTGTCGACGGCGCCGTTGTAGATCGAATCGCCGTTGATCTTCGGCCCGATGCCGAAGTGATCCCAATGCGCGCTGTAGGCGACGTACTCGTCGCGGAGCTTGGGATCGATGCCGCGGACGACACCGACGACGTTGTTGGCCGAGAGATGTTGCACGGTGTTCCTCATCGACGCATCGATGATGATGCCGGTCGGCACGGGACGGAACGAGCGTGATTCGGCCTGCTTGCGGAGCTGCGCCATGTTGAGACCGGCCTGCGCCAGCAGCGCCGTCGCGGCGCTGTCGGTGATCCAGCCGCGCACACCAAGCGGCGGCGGCAGCGTCGGATCGCGGCCGAGCATGCGCTGGTCGGTTGACCACGAGTTCACAACGACTTGCCACGGGTAGCTGGCTGCCTCGGTCGTGTGAACGATCAGCATCCCGGCGGCGCCGCGACGCTCGGCTTCCTCGAACTTGTAGGTCCAGCGGCCGTAGTAGGTCATCGCTTTTCCGCCGAACAGGTTGGGTTCGGAGGCAGGAGCAGGCGGATCGTTGACGAGCACGAGAAGGACCTTGCCGCGCACGTCGGTGCCCTTGAAGTCGTCCCACTTGTATTCGGGCGCGGCGGCGCCGTAGCCGACGAAGACGAGCTCGCCGCGCGCGTTGCTGGCGTCGGTCGCCGATCCCGCCCAGACGACGACGTCATCGGTGAAGCGGAGGTTGGCGTTGGCTTTGCCTGATGCGGTGACACGCACGGTTTTCGGATCCGCCTTGACCACATCGATCGGCACGCGCTGGAAATACGACGAATCCCCGACACCAGGCTCAACTCCAAAGACCTTGAGTTGGCTCGCGATGTACTCCTCGGCCAGTTGTCCGCCGCGGGTCGCCGGCGCCCTGCCCTCGAGCAGGTCGGACGACAGAAACTGGAGGTGGGCGTCGATCTCCCGTGGAGTGATGCCCGCGGGAGCGGCCCCGTTCTGGGCAACGGCGCTGGCGGGGCTGGTAAGTGAGATGAGGCCGGCGAGCGCTGCGGCGAGCAGCACGTTGGGACGATTCATCGATTTACTCGGGGTGAGTGGTGTACGTCAGTACATTATAGCTTCCGGTACCCATCCTTAGCATGCCCCGCCAGACACCAAGAAGCGCAAGGAAACAATCTCCCGCCGGGCCGCGACGGAAGGCCCACAAGATCGCGCTGGTGCTGGGCGGCGGCGGTCTGAAAGGCTTCGCGCACATCGGAGTTTTTCGCGCCCTCCAGGAGATGGGAATCGAGCCAGCCGTCGTCGCGGGTACGAGCATCGGGGCGCTGATCGCGTCCGCGTACGCGCGCGGGATGCCGGTCAGCGAGATGGAAGATCGGGCGCGGGCGCTCAAGCGGCGTGATCTTTTTCGACTCAATCGGATGGGAATGCTGCTCGAGCGTCAGCACTCACCGGCGATCTATCTGGAGCAGCCGCTGCGCGACGTCGTCAACTCCGTTGCCGGCGACAAGCGGTTCGACCAGCTGAAGCGAACGCTGCTGGTGAACACGGTGGACATTGAGCGTGGTTCGCAGCTGGTGTGGGGATTGCCGGGCCTGCGCGATGTCCGCGTTTCCGACGCGGTGTACGCGTCGTGCGCGCTGCCGGGATTCTATCCGCCCGGCGTGATGCGGGGCGGACGGAGGTTCGTCGACGGCGGCGTGATCGACAATCTCCCCGTCACGATTGCGTCGCGCGGAATGGACGCCGTGATCGCGGTGGACACGGGCTCGACGGATCTCGAGCCCGAGAGCGACATCGCCAGCGCCGGTTTCGCGTCGATCTACATGCGCGCGGCGACGACGATGATGCACGCGCTGCAGCTGGCGCCGTTCGGCACCTGGACGCGGCCGCCGATGATTCTGATTCGACCGAAGGTCAGTCACATCGGCTGGTTTAGTTTCACTCACACCGACGAGCTGCTCGAGGCCGGCTACCAGGCGGCGATTGATGCGTGCAAGCACTACGAGGAGTGCATCGCCTGGGGGATCGGCGTCTTTCCACGGCGGCCGATGCAGATCACGGTGGACCGCGAGAAGTGCATCGGCTGCACCCTGTGCACGTCACTGGCACCGGACGTGATGGCGATGGACGCCAGCCAGAAGGCGTACCCGTTGACGCCGGTGGTGGAGTGGTCGCCAGCCGACGGCGATTTCGTGCACCACTGCCCGACGCTCGCGATCGAGGCGACGCGGTTGGATGTGGCGGGGGAGCCGCCGGGGAAGACCACCGT
>CAMLDY010000109.1 GCA_946478895.1 uncultured Gemmatimonadota bacterium | reverse complement strand
TACGCGGTGTCCAAGGATGGAAGGTTCGGCTCGGCGAGCGCGTACGAGGGTTATCAGTATGCCGTCGCCGATGCGAGCGGCGCGCGACTCCTGCCGATGCCCTACAAGTTCGCGCGGTCGGTGCGACCCGCGATGCCGGAGGTCAGCTGTCGCCGAGCTTGAAGGTGCGCACGACCTCTGACAGGCGCTTCGCTTCGTCGGACAGCTCGGTTGCCGTCGAAGCGATCTCGGCGACGTTCTTGTGGTGTGCTTCGTTTGCCTCGGCAGCGCCCTGAATCGCGCGCGAGAACGAGCCGCTGCCCCGTGAGAGCTCGGCGAGTCGTTGGGTCATGTCGGTGATCAGCTCGTTGGACTCGCGAACAGCGATCTCGATGCGGCCGCTGAGACCCTCGCCCTCGACGGTGCCTTCTTCGACCCGGGCGAGCGACTGACGGCCGGCGCGGGTCGCCTCTAGAACCTGCTCGACGGTCGCGAGCGTGCGGGCTGTTGATTCGCGCGAGTGGCTGACACTGTCGAGCATTTCCTGAACGAGGGACGTCGTCCGCTGTGCCGCCTCGGCCGAGCTCGTTGCGAGACGGCGAACTTCGCTGGCGACGACCGCGAAGCCGTGGCCTTGCTCGCCGGCGCGGGCTGCTTCCATTGCCGCATTCAGCGCCAGCAGCTTCGATTGGCGCGCGATCTTCTGCACCAGCACAAGGAACGCACCGATCTCGTCGACTGCCTTCGACATTGCGTCGATGCCTTCCGCGCTTTCCAGGGCATCGGAAGCGAGGGACTGCAGAGAGCTGCTCGTTCTCTCGAGCCGGACGCGATTGTCGCGCGCCAGCTGACGAAGAGCCTTGTCGCGGCGCAGGCCTTCCTGAGCAGCTTCGCGAAGGTCGCCCGAGATTTCCATCAGCTTCGCTGATTCCTGGGTCACTTCCTTGATCGCTCGCTCGCGGCCAATCGCATCGTCCGTCAGAGACGTCGTTGTCACCGCTGCTTCGCGCGCTGAGACCGCCGCGCTGATCGAAGTCCTGGCGATCGTCGCTGCCAGCGTGTTGTTGGCCTCAGCGGATGCCTTCATGCGTCCCGCAACCGATCGCAGCTCGTTGAGCATCGAAGTCGTCGAGCGACTGAGACGATCGACCGCCTGATTCGATGCCGTCGGATTATAGGTGCTGGAGAGGTCGCCCCGCGCAATCGCCTCGTGGGTGCGGGCGAGCTCGGCGGCAGGACCGGTGACGTGCTGCCGGACGAAGATCAGCGCCGCGGTGATAGTTGTTGCGAGCGCCACCGCGATCCACAGGAACGCGATTCCGAACGCCATCACGACTCCATCGACGGCGAGCACGGACTGCAGCGCGGCGGCGGGAATCAAGCGGTAGATCTGCCAGAGAATCGCGCCCAGTCCGATGAGGAACACCGAGCCGAAAAGGATGCTGGTCCTGAGCGCACGCCGCTGCAGAGCGGTGAAGACAGGCTTTAGAAAGCCGGAAGCGGAGCGCGACGCGACAGGAAGCGGTGTTGCTGTCATCTCGGGGAGCAATTGTGGAGCTGCGGGTCGAGCATCCGCAGATGAAACTGCGTCGCTCAACAGCTACTTTGTACAGATGGACAACTCTGCAACACAGGACGATCCGCTCTCTCCACCCGTGATCGCGCACGATCCAATCGCGATTCAGCGGAAGTGGCAGCGCATCTGGCAGGAGCGTGGGACGAACCACACCGACCTGCAGCGTGCGCAACGGCCGTTCTATGCTCTGATGATGTTCCCTTATCCGTCCGCCGAAGGACTCCACGTCGGGAATCTTTTTGCGTTCACGGGGAACGACATTTATGGACGATTCCAGCGGCTCATGGGACACAACGTGTTCGAGCCGCTCGGATACGACGCCTTCGGGATTCATTCGGAGAACTACGCGCTCAAAGTAGGGCAGCATCCGATGGATCTGATTCCGAAGAACATCGCGAATTTCCAGCGCCAGCTGGAGAGCGCGGGTCTGATGGTGGATTGGCGGTATCGCGTCAACACGACGGACCCGAATTACTACAAGTGGACGCAGTGGCTTTTCCTGCAGCTGTTCGAGCGCGGCCTCGCCTACAAGAAGCAGGCGGCTGTCAACTGGTGTCCCAGCTGCAAGACCGTGCTTGCCAACGAGCAGGTCGTCTCGGGTGGCGTATGCGAGCGGTGCGGCACGCCCGTCGAGCAACGCCTGCTCGAGCAATGGTTCTTCCGCATCAGCGACTACGCGCCGCGACTCCTGGAGAATCTGGATCACATCGATTGGTCTGAGACCACCAAGACCGCGCAGCGAAACTGGATCGGCAAGTCGGACGGCGCCGAGATCGCCTTCGAGACGAAGCAGGTGGGCGGCGGCGATTGCGAGATTCGCGTTTTCACGACCCGACCCGACACCATCTATGGCGCGACCTATCTGGTGCTCGCCCCCGAGCATCCGCTCGTCGAGAGCCTGACGGATCCCGGCGAGAAGAAGCGCGTCGACGCGTACCGTGAGAAGACCAAGAAGCAGGACCTGGTCGCCAGAAAGACGAGCACGGAGAAGACGGGCGTCTTCACCGGGTCGTACGCGATCAATCCGGCGACGAACAAAGAAATCCCGATCTGGATTTCCGATTACGTGCTGATGGAGTACGGCACCGGCGCGATCATGGGTGTGCCCGGCCACGACGCTCGTGACTTCGAGTTCGCGACGAAGTTCGAGCTGCCGATTGTGAGGGTGGTGTGCGGCGAGCGCGAGGACGCCAACACGCCGCTGCACGAAGCTTTCACGGAATGTGAATCGGGCACCCTCGTCAACTCGGGAGTGTTCGACGGCTTCACCGTCGATTCGGGCAAGAAGGCGATCGTCGAGATGCTGGCGAAGGCCGGGTCGGCCAGGCCGGTGGTGCACTACCGGCTGCACGACTGGTGCATCTCGCGGCAGCGCTATTGGGGCCCGCCGATCCCGATCATCTACTGCGAGAAATGCGGCACGGTGCCGGTTCCCGAAAAGGATCTGCCGGTGTTGCTGCCGTTCATCGAGGATTTCAAGCCCGATGATTCGGGAGTGTCGCCGCTCGCGCGTCACAAGGAGTGGTACGAGGTCGATTGCCCGAAGTGTGGGGCGACGGGACGTCGTGAGACCGATGTGTCCGACACTTTCCTCGACAGCGCCTGGTACTTTCTGCGGTATCCTAGCGTCGGTCGCGACGATGTGCCGTTCGATCCGGCCATCACGAAGAAATGGCTGCCCGTGAACTCGTACATCGGGGGCAACGAGCACGCAGTGCTGCACCTGCTGTACTCGCGGTTCATCACGATGGTACTGCACGACGGCGGGCGGCTCGATTTCGAGGAGCCGTTCACGAAGTTCCGCGCCCACGGTCACATCATTCGCGAGGGCGCGAAGATGTCGAAGACCCAGGGCAATATCGTGAATCCCGATGAGTACATCGAGACAGCGGGTGCCGACGCGTTCCGCACCTACCTCATGTTTCTGGGTCCCTACGAGCAGGGTGGCGACTTCAGGGACGCGAGCATCTCCGGCACGCGACGGTTTCTCGACCGTCTGTTCGCGTCGGTGCAAGGCATGTCGTCAGAGGGAACGGCGGACCCGGCGGTGATGCGCAAGCTGCACCAGACCATCCGAAAGGTCACCGAGGACATCCCGCGTCTCAGCTACAACACCGCGGTCGCGGCGATGATGGAGTACATGAACGCTCTGCGAAAGGGCGAGCGAACTCCGCACCGCGACGAAGTGCTGCCCCTGATTCCCCTGGTGTCGCCGTTCGCCCCGCATCTCGCCGAGGAGCTGTGGGAGCAAACCGGAGGCAGTGGCAGCGTGTTCGACTCGGCGTGGCCGAGCTACGATCCGAAGCTTGCCGCCGACGATACGATCGAGCTGGTGGTGCAGGTGAACGGCAAGCTGCGCGGCCGCTTGATGGTGGCGACGGACATCGAGGAAAAGGGTGCGCTCGCCGCGGCGCTCGCTGATCCGACGGTGGCGAAGTTCGTCGCGGGACCGCCGAAGAAGGTGATTTTCAAGTCGGGGCGGTTGATCAACATCGTCGTCTAGCTCTTCGGGCGTTGGAAAAGCAAAGAAGACTACCGGCGGGCGGCGGAGGGCGGGCCGGCGGGCGGCTCGGGGCTTGATTCCGAGATATCAAGGAAGACTACCAGCTAGGGGCTTGGGGCGGAGCGGCTGGCGGCACCGAGCATGGGTTGGATGAAAGACAGCGCTGCGGATGGAGTGCTGTTATCAAACAAGCGCTCGGAGCCCCTAGCCGCTCCGCTCACCGCCATTAGCTGGTAGTCTTCTTTAGTCTTTAGGAAGCGAGCTCCGGGCCGCCCGCCGGCCCGCCCTCCGCCGCCCGCCGGTAGTCTTCTTTGCAGTTGTCCTACGAGTAAAGATCCTGCCTGTCCGCGGCGGCCAGCTCGACGAGAAACCCCCCGATCCTCTCCGTCACGGCACTCAAAAACTTCTCGCCCTTCTCCTTCGTCGCCGCGAATGGATTACCCGTGCCCGTATCGTCGGTGACACTGGTCCACTGACGCGGCGCCCAGGCCCAGCCATCGCGGAGGCCCGCGATACGGAATTTTCTCGCTTTGCCGGGCCCGGCTTCCGACAACGGCCTGATCAGATCGGGCTGCATCACCATCATCAGGCTGGTCTCCAGCTCACCGGCGTGATCGCCGGGCTCGTCGAAGAAATCGGCGGATTTCACGCACGTCCACCAGTTGATCGAGCAGATGAACAGATCGAGCTTCGGCTGCAGCTCGCGAATCATCTGCTTGAAATCATTGCCGCCGTGGCTGTTCAGAATGAGAAGCTTTCCGATGCCGTAACCGGCGAGCGCAGTTGCCAGATCACTGAGCACCGCGAGCTGCGTCGAGGGATTCATGTTGAGCGTGAGCCGCAGATCCAGCTGGCCGGTGTTGACCCCGAACGGGACATTCGGCAGGACGATCACCTTCGCGCCCTTCTTCCAGGCGAATTCCGCCGCGCGCTCGGCGACCGCCGCGCTCTCGAAATTATCCGTCGCGTAGGGGAGATGAAGGTTGTGGGGCTCGGTGGCTCCCCAGGGGAGGATCGCCACTTCGAAGGCGGTTTCCTTCACCGACTTCCAGTTCGTTTCAGCGAGAATGTATGGGCGTGGAGGCATCAATGATGGTAGCAAAATCCGGTGGCGCCGCACCAGACCGCGGCATGTGCTGAAGGTATCGGGAATTTCCTGCTTGCGTGACCGCCCCCGGCGCAAAACATTCCCGCATCGCGCACAATTCCGTGGCCCGCCGGAGGACCGCCAATGTTTCGCACCCGCTCCCCGCTGTCGATGGCTGCAGTCCTGGTTGCCCTCGCATCGATCCCGGCATGCTTCGGCGGGGAGGGCAGGATGATGCGCAACGGCGACGATGTAGTGATGGCCGGCGGCTCGCCATTCGTGCGAGCGCTCGACAGCGTCCCGGGTGACGCCATTCTCTTCGGCGGCGACACCAGGTTTGAGGGAACCGCGGGCGGCGATTATCTGGGAGCCGGAGGGAATCAGACCATCGCCGGCCACGTCCACGGATCAGTGCGCGCGGCGGGCGGTGAGATACACGTTACCGCCGGCGTCGACCGCAACGCGACCATCGCCGGCGGAGACGTCAGCCTCGATTCGGCTGGAGTCGTCAGCGGCAACGCATATATCACCGGCGGCAACGTAACCATAACCGGAACCGTGCGCGGCGGACTGCTCGCGTCGGGCGGCAACGTGACCATCAACGGTCCGGTTGGCCGTGACGTCGAGGTCACCGCGGGCGGCTTGACTCTCGGTCCGCGCGCGCAGATAGCGGGCAGCCTTCGCTATCGCGTCGACAAGAGCAAAGTCAGAATCGATCCCGCCGCCAAGGTCGCGGGGACCATTACCGCGCTCCCTCCGCGGGCGAAGGGCGGCCTGCGTGGGCTGCTTTGGCTGCTCGGCTTCGTGATCGCCGGTGTGATCGTGGTCGCGATCTTCCCGCGTTTCGCGATGGAATCCGCTGAAACGCTTTACCAGCGGCCGGTGCGCGCAGGACTGGCGGGACTGGCGTGGGCTTGCCTCGTCCCCGTGCTCGCGGTCATCGCCGCCATCACCTTCATCGGACTTCCGCTGGCCATCGTCGCCGTGGCCGCATGGTTCGCGATCAACTTCATGGGCGATCTGCCGGTCGCGCTGTGGCTGGGCAAGAAAATCCTCGGCGATCGCGCGAAGCCGGGTCGGAGCGGAGCGATCTACAGCGCGCTGGTCGGGGGCCTGATCGTCGCGATCGTCGGATTGATTCCTGTGCTCGGACCGATCCTGACCATCATCGCCGCGATCTTCGGCGCGGGAGCGATGGTCCTCCGCCTGAGATCGGCGCCGCGGGGAGCGGTTGCGGAGTACGCGATCTAGATCAGCTTGCCGATCCAGCCACCGACGAAGTAGCCGACCGCCGCGACTCCGACTCCGACGACGAACATGTCGAGTCCGGACCGGAACGCGCTGCGGCCGGTGAA
Organism: uncultured Gemmatimonadota bacterium; assembly: GCA_946478895.1. The sequence continues at coordinate 1,754 of CAMLDY010000109.1, read as the reverse complement.
GACCGACCGCGCGGCGCCGACGAGGAAATGCGAGAGCATGGAGATCGTGAACGAGATCACGATCGCCGTCGTTCCGTGCCAGACGAGGAACGGAAATACAGGAATCGCGGCGCCGAATGCGGTCGCCATGCCCGTCAGCCACCCCTCGCGGAGCGGCGACATACCGAGCTCACCGATCTTGAGCTCCTCCTGGACCTGTTCCTTCAACATCAGCCCGGGATCGGCCATGATCTGGGTCGCGAGCGAATGCGCTGATTCGCGATCCATGCCCTTCGCTTCATAGATCACCGCCAGCTCGTCGCGCTCGATTTCGGGCATCAGCTCGACTTCGGTTTTCTCCATCGAGATCTCGTAGTCGTAAACCTCGCGCTCACTCTTGCTCGCGAGATACCCGCTCGAGCCCATCGACAACGCATCGGCGATCAGGCCAGCGACGCCAGCGACGACTACAGCCTGGTGCGGATTCGCCGCCGACGCGCCGATGACGCCGGCGACCAGACCGAAGTTCGCGGTGAGTCCGTCGTTGAATCCGTACACGACGTTGCGCAGGAATCCGCCCGACTCGGTCTTGTGCCAGGGCTCGGACCCCTTGCCCGCCAGTTCGCCGAGAGTGGTGGCGTGGTCGGCGGATTCGCGCGCGAGCAGCAGCGCCTCGGCGCCGCCCGGCGCGCCGCGCGGAGTCTCGCGGTGCATGTCGAGATACGCCTTGACCTCGCGACCCTCTTCCTCGAGCAGCATCGGCAGGAGAAAACCCGGGCCGAACCAGCGACCTAATGCCGCGAGCAGTCGCGCGCGACCGCTGGGCCGGAATTTCGGCGGCGGATGGCCGTGGTGATTGAGGAGTTCTGCCCAGACGACTACGTGACGGTCTTCGACATCCGCGAGGCGGGAATAGATCTCCTTCTTTTTCGGATCGGGCTCGGCGTCGGCGAGCAATCGGTACAGATACGCGGCGTCGGCTTCGTCCTGCCAGTGGTGCTCGAACGAATGGAGATCGATCGTCCGGTTGCCTGGCGGCGCCTCGCGGGGCTCGAGCGTCGTGGACATTACTCAATATCGCCGTGCCGGGCCGCTTTTGCACCCATTTGGGCAACCCTCCGCCCGGCATCGATGTCCTATCCCACAGAACCACGATATGGAGATCAGATGAAAGCGTTACTGCTCGTTTCAGGCGCGGCGCTCGCTGCGTCCGGCCTGGGCGCCCAGGTTGCGCCCGCCAAGAAAGACTCTGCGTGCACCACCTATCCCGGCGGCCGCGTCGAGTGCCGCCTTTACATCGGGCCGGGTGATTCTACGCGAGCGCGGCGGCTCATTTACACCGTCGACTCAGCGATGTCGAAGCGCGCGGCGCTCGGCATCGAAGTCCGTTCCACCGGCAGCAAGCGCGACACACTCGGCGTATTTGTCGATGCGGTGACGCCAAAAGGTCCTGCTGAGACGGCCGGGATTATCGAGGGAGATCGAATCGTGTCGATCAACGGCGTCGATCTGAAGACTTCGGCCGCCGACACGGAAGATTCCTACACCAGCGGATTGGCGGCGCACCGGCTGACCCGCGAAGTCCAGAAACTGACGCCAGGCAGTAAAGTAAATCTGAGAGTGTGGTCGAACGGCAGGATCCGCGACGTCCAGGTCACCGCGGGCAGAGCCAGCGATGTGATGCGATTTGGGAACCGCATGTTGATGCCCGGGATGCCCGGGATGGGCGGGATGATGCGGTTCGAGGGACCGGGCGGGGGCGCGATGATGTTCGG
>CAMLDY010000108.1 GCA_946478895.1 uncultured Gemmatimonadota bacterium | reverse complement strand
GAATTCGAGCTGGAGTATGGAAAAGACTTCGCCCGGCACATCGAGGAATTCGACCCCACCTTCTGCAAGGTATTGGTGCGCTACAATCCCGACGGCGATGCGGTCATGAATCGCAGGCAGGCATCCAAGCTGTGTGTGCTCTCCGAGTATCTCCGGGACACGGGCCGAAAATTCATGTTCGAGCTGCTCGTCCCCCCCGAGCGCGCGGAGCTCGATGAGCTCGGTGGAGATGCGGCGCTGTGGAACCGGAACCGTCGTCCGCTCCACATGATGCACGCGATCGTGGAGCTCCAGGCAGCGGGTGTCGAGCCTGACGTATGGAAGCTCGAGGGTGTCGAGCGCCGCCAGGACTTCGTGAACGTCGTGAAAGCGGCGCGGAGAGACGGGCGCGACAAAGTTGGGTGCATCGTCCTCGGGCACGGCGCCGATATGGAACAGGTACGACGCTGGCTTACGACGGCCGCCGACGTTCCGGGCTTCATCGGCTTTGCCGTCGGTCGCACCACGTTCTGGGATGCCATCGCAAGCTGGAAGGCTGGCCGCATCTCACGCGCTGCCGCGGTTTCCGAAATCGCGCGCCGCTATCTGGATTGGGTGCGCATTTTCGACGGCGTCCTGCCGATGACTAATCGGCGATCGCTGTCGGTGGGTGGAGCGGAAGCCACAGCGTAAACGTCGATCCGCGGCCCGGCGCGCTTTCCACCGAGATCTGGCCGCCCAGTGCCTGGGCGAGCAACCTGCTGATCGCCAATCCCAGACCCGCGCCCGGCTTGCTATCATCGCCGATCCGGCTGAACTCCTGGAAGATGAACTCCTGCCTGTCGGCCGGAATACCCGGCCCGGTGTCGATCACTTCGAGGACGACGCATTCACCGGTCTCGAGCGGTCGACAATCGGTGCGCCGCCCGGCGCGCAATGTTACGGATCCGTCGCCGGTGTACTTGATGGCGTTGGACAGCAGGTTGGACGCGATCTGCCGCACGCGTCCGACGCTCGTCTCGATGACCGGCAGATCGGGCTCCGCCGCTACCGACAGCGACAAGCCCCGCGCGCGCGCGGCCGCCTGAAATTCGTCGCCGAGTCCGCGGACGACATCTCCGATGTCAACGGGCTCCATCGAGAGAGCCAGATGCCCGGTCTCGGCACGAGCCAGCTCGTGAAGCTCGTCGATGAGCGATAGCGCGGTCCTGATGCTGCCGCGGATTCTGTTGATGCTGCTTTCCTGGGCCGGCGACAGTGGCCCGTAAATTCCCTCGCGCAAGAGCTCGGCGTAGCCGTCGGCGGCCCCGATCGGATTCTTTACATCGTGGCTGAAGCCGCGGATGAGGCGGGAGCGACTTTGAATCACCAGCTCCAGCTTTCGTCTCCCGGCGAGCGCTTCCTCCAGCAGCCTGACCTTCTCGTACGCCAGCGCCGCCAGGTGTCCGAATATGGAAGCTCGCTCTAGATCGTCGGGGCGGAACCGACCCTCTGCCGGACTCAGAACGAATAGCGCGCCGACGGGTGTGCCGAGACTTCCGAGTGGCACCACGATTACCGTCCGCTCCGCGCTCTGGATGTTCGCGTCGGTCAGGGACCGATTCGCGGGCTCCTCGATCAGCATTGGCGAGCCGCTTTTGGTGACGATCTCGGTCTGCGAGCCGGCAAAGGGTTGGGTGCTTTCGAGCGCCGGAGCCCCCGTACCAGCGACCGCACGCACCACGAGGTTGAGCGAATCGGACGGGCCGGCATCGATCTGCTCCACGAACGCGCCGCGGCCCTCCACCGCCTTGAGGGCCGCGTCGGCGATCATCTGTGTCACGTCACCCACTGTGAACGCTCCGGCCAGAGCTTCCGCGGCTTCCCGCAGCGCGGCTTCCTGTCGGGCGCGTCGTCGCGCTTCCTCCAGTGCGCGTTGCTCTCGCACTGTCAGAGCCATTACTCCCACCAGCGCTGCGAGTGCGGCGAAGACAAGCACGGCGTTGGCGATGAGCCCCCAATGCTCCAGCCCGCGGACGCGATCGTCGCGCTCGGCGATTCCCGCCACCAGGTCCGAGGAAAGATCGGTGAGAGCGCTCATTACGGCTTCGTAGGCAGCGCGGCCACCCTCGGAGACCGTCCGAGCGTCGCCGGGCGATACTGGGGTAGCGTCCATGGCTGCCGTCGCTCGGCGCCATTCTTCGATCCGAGTCCTGATGTTTGACACGTGAGCAGTCTCGCCCTCGAGTCGGCCCGCGAGCTGATCGAGGCTATCCAGTCGGGCCGCGTCCTGCGAAACCGCGGAGCGATAACGCGTGAGCAGCGTCGCGTCGCCTGACAGCGCATAGCCCTGCAGCGAGCCCATCTCTTCCGCCAATCCCGACTGGAGCTGCGCCTCGACGACGCGCGATGGCGCCAACACCTCTGTCGTCTGGCGCAGGAGGTCGGTGATGCGCCAGGTCTGTCGTGCCGGTATCGCCACGGATCCGAGCAGAGCGAGCACCACCAGCGCGAGCGTGCCTTCGCCCAGCCGCCTCGAGCTCACGCTTCCTCGCGCACCTGCATGTCGGCGGCCTCCAGACTTTCGATGATCGAGGCGAGGTGATCGCGTCCACGGGTCTCGAGCTGCAACACGATCTCGACGTCGCGCACCGAGATGTCTGCGTAGGCGCGCTGATGCCTGACCTCGAGCACGTTTGCGCCGGCTGCCGCCACGATCGCGGTGAGTCTCGCGAGATTTCCGGGCCGGTCGGGCACCGTGATGGCGAGCTGCACCAGCCGGCCTTCGGTCACCAGCCCGCGGTTGACGATTCGCTCGAGGAGATTCACGTCGATGTTGCCGCCCGAAAGCACCATCGCGGTTACATCTGATGGCTGCAGAGGAAGTCTGCCGCCGAGGATTGCGGCAAGCGCCACGGCGCCGGCGCCTTCGGCAACCAGCTTTTCGTTCTCGAGGAGTGCGTGGACCGCGCCCGCAATTTCCTCTTCGCTGACGCTCACGATTTCATCGACGTATCGCTCGATGATCGGAAAGGTGAGCTCGCCGATCTGCTTCACGGCAATTCCATCGGCGATGGTTTCTTCTGATTCGATCTTGACGACCCTTCCGGCGCGGCGCGATGCGAGGGCGGAAGCGGCGACGTCGGCCTCGACCCCGAAGATCTTCAGCTGCGGTTTTTGTTCCTTGAGAGCGATCGCGATGCCGGAAATCAGGCCGCCACCACCAATTGGAACGACCACTGCAGTGAGGTCGGGTAATTGTTCCAGCAGCTCGAGACCCACGGTCCCCTGGCCGGCGATCACCCGCGCATCGTCGAAGGCGTGGACGAAAACGTAGCCGTTCTCATCACGCATGCGCGTCGCTTCGATCATAGACTCGGAGAGCGTCGAGCCGTAAAAGTGCACGCCAGCGCCGAAACGCTTCGTGTTCGACACCTTGATCAGTGGGGTGTGCTCCGGCATGACCACCTGCACGGGTACGCCGAGCCGCGCACCATGGTAGGCAACCGCCTGGGCGTGGTTACCGGCGCTCGCGGTGACGACCCCGCGCTTGCGTTCCTCTGCGGTGAGGTCCAGCATGCGATTGAGTGCGCCACGATCCTTGAATGAGCCGGTGCGCTGGACGCTCTCGAGCTTGATGTGCAGCTGGCCCGTGAGCCGGTCCCGCAATCCGAGGGCAGGGACGAGCGGCGTGACTGGTATCGCGGCGCGGATACGCTCGCGCGCTACCGCAACGTCGGCGCGTCCGGGCTTACTCAGAAAGCTTCTCTGTCACAGAACGATCGAAAGGCGACATACGATGCCTCCGCTAGGACCACGCCTCGGGTGCGCTGCACTCCGGACACTGAATGTTAACGAACGTCAGCCAGTCGATCACTTGCGTAGCCCGTGCCGGCCACTGCTCGTCACCCGGCCGGGTCATCGCAAATATCTCCCTGTATCGGTCGGTGATACAGAGCACAACTTCCGGCCTGCCGGAAGAATCCGCCGCGGCAACGCGCTGGTGCACTCGACCGTCACCGTCGAAGGCGAGAGTGAACGGATATGACCACTTGCCGACCCATGCTTCGCGCGCGCGGGTGCTGATCACGACTACGCGCGCTTCCTCCATCTCGAGCTCGGCGCGCAGGTCGGCCAGCTGGTCGAGCAAGCGCGCGCACCGCTCGGTCAGCTCGCCGTCGCCGAGCAGCAGGATGACGAGGTTCCAATCCGGTCGGAAGCTCTCCAGCTGAAGCTCGCTGCCATCCAGCGAAGGCAACGTCGCGTCGGGAAAGAGGCGGCCCGTTCCGCCCGGACTGCGTCCGTGTCCCGCGTCGAAGCCGACCTCGCTCTCATGCAGGATTCCGTATTCAGTCATGGCTTGTAGGTCACGACTCGACCCCACAGACTCGCGGTTCCCCAGATTCCCTGTCTCAAGCACTCCAGCTGCACGATCTGACTATGGTCGACGAACAGGTTTACCTCGGGACCATAGTGTTTGATGTACCACCCGAATACTTCCGGATCCGCCGCCTCGAACATGACCTTCTCGAGACCGAGCGCGTCGATCACCCGCGCCGGAACTTCGGTGCGCCACGACTTGACGTTCTCGGTAATGCCCTCCGACTCGATCATGATCTGGTACGCGCCGGCATCGAGGAAGCGCCGTGCGAGCTGAATCATCCGCGCGACATCATGGGTGCCCTCGCTCTCGAGCTCTCCGACGGACGTCGCACCGCCCGCGCCAAACTGGATTCCGACCTCCGGCTTGGCCTTCAGTCCCATTCGACGCACCTTCTCCGCGAGTCTCACCCAATCGTCGGCTGGCAGTGTGATGAACCCGCTCGACAGCTCGACGATGTCGAAACCTGAATCCTTGCAGGCGCCCAGATATCGATCCACCGCGCGCTCCCCCTGCGTCAACACGCGCTCGATAAATCCGCCCGTGGACACCAGCACCTGGTGCTCGTGGCACAGTGCGATCAGCTCGAGAAGTTGGGTGTACGGCATGACCGTGAAGGAGCCGCCGGCGAACTTGAGGGTGTCCACGTAACCGCCCATCGTCTCCAGAACATCAGACAGCGCGCGCGTGCCGAGTGGGGTGTAATACGGCCCGCGGATCTCGGTGATCCCGCTCGTCCGCGGCTTTCCCTTCCGGACGTTTCTACGCAGGAAATCGAATCCCTCGGTGGCGCGGCTACTGGTTGTCCGCGCTTCGTCCACTCCCATGCTATCGTTGGGTCGATCGATCGTTAATGTCATTTTTCTCTCCCGGTTCGGCCCTCAGGCCGCTATTGTCGACTGCTTCGCCGGCCCGTTGACCCGCGCCAGAAGCCGGGTCAGGTCCCGCGCGCGGACGGTCTCGAGGCTTTCGACCGCGGCGGCAAGCTCCGCAAGATCCGTCGCGGATGCGTGTGGTGATGCGAGCCTGAGGAATTTGTCGTGCGCATCGTTCCACGACATCGGGTTGGTATTGAACCCGGGGTAGTCCCGCCGCTCCAGCTCGAGGTGCCGCCCATCACGCAGCACTACGCCCACTCGCGACACCATCTCCTCGGGGAACCGCCGTGAGTAATTGCGGTTCGGATGCACGAACACCCGGCACAGCAGATCCTGCACGTCCTCGCGCTGAATTCGGTCAGCGTCGTACTGTTCCGGCATGACGGTGCCGTCGAGGAGGGCTACGGAAACGAGGTAAGGAAGGCTGTGATCGGCATCTTCCTTGGTCATCACCAGGGTCTTGTCGCCTTCATCGCCGCCGCCAATGATGTGATATGCGACATCGAAAACATCGAGCTGCACCGTCGCGATCTCCTCAGTGCTGAACCCGGCGCCCTGCTTCAGATCGAGCGCCGCCTGAATCGCCGTCTGTGAGTGAATCTCGGCGTCGAACTTTTTCAGGATCGTCGCGGTGATGCGCTCCAGGTCCTCGCGTTCCCAATCGATGCTGAATGGTCCGGCGACGGTATCGAAGAACCCCTTGTTGCCCTCGAACACGCCGAGCGGACCGGTGATCCCCCGGCGCGCGAGCAACGTCGCCTCGAGCGCGGCCGAGCCGGCAAATGGAGCAGCGAGACCCTTCCAGTTCGACAGCGCGCCGGTGCGCGTCACCCGCAGCGCGTTGAGTGCCGTGCCGCTGATGGCGATCGCGTGCGCGGCGCGCTCGGCGTCCATGCCCAGCGCCCGCGCGGCTCCGGCAGATGCCGAGTACGCGAGATGGGTGGTGTGATCGAACCCGCGATTGCGCGCCGGGGCAACGTCGCTCAGTCGACATTGCACCTGATAGGCAACCGCGAGAGCGGTGAGCAGAGTGAGTCCGTCTGCGTTCGCCAATTCAGCAGCAGCCAGCACCGCGGCAAAGTTGTCGGACGGGTGACACGTCTCACCTGGCGCCAGATAACTGTCGTTGAAGTCCAGGTAACGGCCCAGCGCGCCATTGACCAATGCCGCCCGGTCCGGCGCGCCACTTCCGCCGCCGATGAAGGTGCACGGACCATCGGCCGACCAGGCCTTGGCGTATGACCTCACCTTGCGGACGGGCTCGGCACCGATTGCGCCGATCGCGCAACCGAGGGTGTCGAGGATTCTGATCTTCAGCTGCAGTCGCGCGTTGCGCGACAGATCTTCATAACTGCTGCGAGCGACGAAGGTGGCCAATTGCTCGACTACTGACACGCGGACACTCCATTCAAATGACTACTTCAGAATGGGGGCTTGCGGGACATCCGAGCAATGAACCGATCGTACCAGAGACCACGACGGATGTACGACACCCTCGCGGCGCTGCTGCTAGTCGATCAGTCCCCGCCGCTGCGCGTGGGTCACCGCTTCCAGGCGATTGTGGGTGCGGAGCTTCCGGTTGATGTGGTGAAGGTGATTGCGCAGCGTCTGCGCCGAGATCCGCAGCCTCCGCGCGATTGCGGCCGGATTCCGGCCTTCGGCGAAAAGCTTCAGTATGCGGCGCTCCTGCTCGGACAGCGTCTCCACCGGCGCCTGATCCCTTGCACTCTCGGTGAGCGTCACCACCTCGCGGGCGACGTCCGTCATCCGATGCAGGATGTCCTCCTTGCGCTTGCGGTGACTGATGTCGTGGAGCAGTCGAACGAAGAGCCGTCGGCCGGTGCGCTGGTTGTCGAAGACGATCGTGGAGACGTTGACCCAGATGCGGCTGCCGCTGCGATGCCGCACATCGAGGTCGAAGTTGGGAATCCCTCCTGACGTACCGTCCCAGTGCCGTGTGGCGGCCTCGAGTCCGCCGGCGAGGGCGTCGGTGCCCAATTCGTCCCGGCCGTGCAGCACATCGTCGATGTTGCGGCGAAGAACCTCGCCGGCTTCGTAACCGAACAGACTCTCAGCGGCGCCGTTCCACGAGCAGATCTCGCCGTCCTCCGTCACCGTGTACGCGGCGTCGGCGGTGTGCTCGAGCAGCGAGAATAATTCCGTCTCCAGCATATCACTCCTCGCTATCCGGTGAGCGGAGCTCTCAGAGTACGCACCTGATTGGCGTCTTCAATCCACGGGGTGGGACGCGCGTATCGAGGCGCGGTACAAACGCCTCATTGCCGCAGCGCAGCGCACGTCCTAACCATACATACGAACCTCAGAGGAGTCACCCCACCGAGCCGGCCGAAGCCGAGCGTAAAAACGGAGCAGGGTATCCATGCCGACGCATGAACAACAACTCTATCCCGAAGTGACCAGAGAGCTCGCCGAAGAGCGCAGGCGACTCGCGCCAGGTCCGGCGGATGCATTCCGCGCTTTCAGCAAAAGCGTGTTCTCGGAAGGTGCGCTCGATGTCAAGACAAAGCAACTGATTGCCGTAGCTGTCGCCCACGTGACGCAATGCCCGTATTGCATTCGCGGTCACACCACCGCTGCGATGCGGAATGGAGCGACGGCGGAAGAGATCATGGAGGCAATCTGGGTCGCCGCCGAAATGCGCGCCGGTGGAAGCTACGCGCACTCGATGCTGGCGCTGGACACTATCGCGCAAAACCAGGAAAACGCGCCGAGGGTCGAAGGCGATGGTGCTTCTCACCAAACGCATTCTGCTGCCGCAACACCACAGGGGGCGGTCTGACATGGTCGCCCTGAAACGAGTATATGAGCCCACCTCGGCGTCGGATGGCCGGCGCATCCTGGTCGATCGACTGTGGCCACGAGGATTGACCAAGCGCGCCGCCGACGTGGACGAGTGGCTGAAGGAGGTGGCGCCGTCGACGGAGCTGCGGAAGTGGTTTGGCCACGACCCGGCGAGGTGGCCGGAGTTCAAGCGCCGTTATCGGCGGGAGCTTCGGGCGCATCGCGAGGCGGTCGATCGGATCGCGCGGCTCGCAGCGCGGCGTCGGGT
>CAMLDY010000107.1 GCA_946478895.1 uncultured Gemmatimonadota bacterium | reverse complement strand
ATCCCGGGCACCTGATTGATGATCCGGCTCGAGATCCGGCCCAGCACCTCATACGGAAAGTGGTACCAGTCCGCCGTCATGCCGTCGGTGCTGGTGACGGCGCGGAGGCCGAGGACGTTCTCGTAGGTGCGCTCGTCTCCCATCACTCCGACGCTTCGCACGGGTAGCAGCACCGAGAACGCCTGCCAGATCTCGTCGTACAGGCCGGCCTCGCGAATCTCCTCCAGATAAATCGCGTCGGCGGCGCGAAGGAGATCGAGCTTCTCCTTGCTGACATCGCTCAGCACTCTGATCGCCAGGCCCGGACCCGGGAACGGATGCCGCGCCACCATCTCCTCCGGCAAACCCAGCTCGCGGCCGACGTTGCGGACTTCGTCCTTGAACAGCTCGCGCAGCGGCTCGATCAGCTTGAACTTCATTCCCGGCTTGAGCCCGCCTACGTTGTGATGGGTCTTGATGGTGACCGACGGCCCGCCGCGTGGTGAGAAGGACTCGATCACATCGGGATAGAGAGTCCCCTGCACCAGAAACTCGACATCGTCTCCGACGTCCGCGGCGGCGTCCTCGAACACGTCGATGAACGTGTGGCCGATGATCTTTCGCTTCTTCTCCGGATCTTCGACGCCGGCGAGACCCTCCAGAAAACGTTTCTCGGCGTCGATCGTGACGAGCTCGATTCCCAGGTTGGCGCGGAAGGTTCGCTCCACCTGCTCGCGCTCGTGCAATCGCAGCAGTCCGGTGTCGACGAAGATGCAGGTGAGCTGATCACCAATCGCGCGATGAACCAGTGCCGCCGCAACCGACGAATCGACACCGCCCGACAGCCCGCAAATCACTCGCGACTTGCCGACCGTCTTCCTGATGCGCGCCACTTCTTCCTCGATAAACGCGCCGGTCGTCCAGCTCGGCTCCGCCTTGCAGATGTCGAACAGAAAGTTCGAGATGATCTCGCGGCCGCGCGGGGTGTGGGCGACCTCGGGATGAAACTGCACGCCGTAGATCTTCCGCGTTTCATGCCGGAACCCGCTGATCGGATTGCCATTGCTCTCGGCAGTCACAACGTAGCCCGGCGGCGGCTGCTCGATGTGGTCGCCGTGACTCATCCACGTCGTGACCGGCTCGGTCGTCGAAAACCCGGCGAACAACCCCGAAGGCTCGAGGACTGTCATCTGGGCGCGGCCGTACTCGCGTCGATTGGTGCGGATCACCTGGCCGCCCTCAATGTGCGCGATCAGCTGCATTCCGTAACAAACACCGAGCACCGGGGCGATGTCCAGCACCGCCGGATCTGCGAGCGGAACATTCTCCCCGTAAACCGAGTTGGGGCCGCCACTCAGGATGATGCCGGTCGGCTTCCACTCACGGATCCACTCCACGCTCCTGCTCGGCGGGTGGATCTCGGAGTACACGCGCGCCTCACGGACGCGCCGCGCAATCAGTTGGGTGAATTGTGAGCCGAAATCGATGATGAGAATCCGGCTGCTCATAGAGTGATGTGTTCGATTGCTCCAGTCTCGGTATCGAGAATTGCTGCCGTGCATTTCCCGTGAATCCAGCCGCAGGCCTCGCCCGGATTCAACACCACCGTGGTGCCCATTTTCTTTTCCGTCTGGAGGTGCGATGAGCCGTGAATGACAAAGTCGTGCGATTCGATCGAGCGCGCGCTTATCTCGGCGATGTCGTGAACGAGTAGAATGCGCTTTCCCGCCACCTCGAAGCTGTGTGGGGACTCGTAGATCTCGGTTCCCATTCCGCGGGCCGCGTACGCGCTCAGCGTTTCACGGTCGCCATCGTTGCGGCCGAAGACGCCGAGGAGGGCCATCCCGCGCTGGTGAAACGGGGCCAGCGAGAAGGGCGAGCAATAGTCGCCGGCGTGCATCACCATCGCCACGCCTTTGGCGGCAAACCGGTCGATGATCTCGGCGATTGCCGGGACGCGGTCATGGGTGTCGGCCATCACTCCGATCCGCACTAGATACTCCTCCAGTCGGGTGGCTGCTCGTTGCGAACCAGATCGTCGTAACTCTCCCGGCGCGTTATCACGGCGAACTTGCTTCCATCGACCAGAACTTCCGCGGGGCGCGGCCGCGAATTGTAGTTTGACGACATCACGAAGCCGTACGCGCCGGTCGATTGGACCGCAAGAAGATCGCCCGGCTGCGCGTCGTCGACCTGCCGGTCGAGGGCGAGAAAATCACCGCTCTCGCAGATGGGACCGACGACGTCGGCGACAGTGGTGCGGCCAGTCGGACGTACCGCTTCGATGCGGTGGAAGGCGTTGTAGTGAGACGGCCGCAAAAGATCCGTCATCCCGGCGTCAGCGATGATGAACTCCTTGCCGCCGCTCCGCTTTCGATAGAGCACCCGAGTCAGCAGGACACCCGCGTTGCCAACCAGGAAGCGGCCGGGCTCGAGAATGATCCTGAGCCCAACGTCGCTCACGAGAGCGCTGATCACCTCGCCGAAAAGCTCCACATTGACCGCGGTTTCGGAGCCGTAAGAAACGGCGAGGCCGCCACCGATATCGAGATACTCTAGCCGCGCACTGGTGTCACGCTCGATCTCGCGCCGCAAATGCAACAGACGCTGCAGGCCGACTTCGTAGGGCGCGAACTGAGATATTTGCGATCCGACGTGCATGTCGAGGCCGAGCAGTCGCACATTTGTCAGCTCGGCGGCCGTCTTCGCCACCGACAACGCCTCGTCGAAGGGGATGCCGAACTTCATCCCCTTCTCGCCGGTGCGGGTGTACGGATGCGGAGTGTCGACGAGCACTTCGGGATTGACACGCAACGCGACTGGCGCTCGGAGGCCGAGACGGCCCGCGACGGCGTCGAGAACATGGAGCTCCTGCTCGGACTCGACATTTACCAGGAGGACACCGGCGTCGAGTGCTTCCTCCATCTCTCGCTCGGTTTTTCCGACGCCGCTGAATACGATGTCGCTGCCCGAGTAACCGGCCTTGAGTGCGCGGAACAGCTCCCCGCCCGAAACGATGTCGAGGCCAGCGCCTAGATCCCGCAGCAGCTCCAGGATGGCGATGCTGGAGTTCGCCTTGACGCTGTAATGCAGCCGCGCGTCGAGCTTGCCCAGCGCGGACCGCAGCCGCTGATACTGATCGCGGATTACCGCGGCGCTGTAGACGTAGCAGGGCGTGCCGACTTCCCGCGCGATCACCTCGAGGGGCACGGCTTCGCAGCGCAAACCAGCATCGCGCGCGATTGAATCCCCCGTTTTTTTCGCGCCGGCAGCAGCGCTCGCGGCGGCGGTCAATACGCTTTTGCCCACAACGCTTCGGCGGTCGAAGGGCGGCCGCACTTGAGGCAGGTCTTCGGAGGTTCGGCGGAATGGAATTCTTCGTCGGGCAGGACGCGGATGGTCGCCTTCGTTTCTTCCTTGATGCTTGCCTCGCAGGCCGCATCACCGCACCAGCCGGCGTAGACGAAAGCACCGTCGCCGTCCATCACCTCGCGGAACTTGTCGTAAGTGATGCCGCCGCGGATGCTGTTCGCCTCTCGGCGCTCGCGTGCCTCGATGAGCATCGTCTCCTGAATGAGGTGCAGAAGATCAGCGGCATCCTCGCCGATGGACGAAAGCGATACCGACTTCTTCTCGCCGGTGTCGCGGCGGACCATCACCGCCTGGTTCTGGTCGAGATCGCGCGGCCCGAGCTCGAGGCGCAGCGGAATGCCGCGCAGCTCCCACTCGTAGTACTTGGCACCAGGCTTCATGCCTTCGCGATCGTCGACGTGGACGCGCAGCCGGCCCGGCACCCGGCGCTCCCAGCCGAGCAGACTTTCCTTTACGAGGTAGGCAGCGGCCTTGACGCGACCTTTGTCTTCTTCGGACCGCCAGATGGGCACAATCACGATCTCGATCGGCGCCAGCAGCGGGGGGACGCGCAGGCCCTTGTCGTCGCCGTGGGTCATGACGAGACCGCCCACGAGCCGCGTCGAAACTCCCCAGCTGGTGTTCCAGGCGTACTCCATCGAACCGCTCTCGCTCTGGAACTTGAGCTCGAACGCCTTGGCGAAATTCTGACCGAGGTTGTGGGACGTCCCAGCCTGGAGCGCCTTGTTGTCCTGCATCATGCCTTCGCACGAGTAGGTGCGAAGCGCGCCGGCGAACTTCTCGGCCGGCGTCTTCATCCCGGTCACGACCGGCATCGCCATCCAGCCTTCCATGAAGTCGCGATAGACGCCGAGCATGCGGCGCGTTTCCTCTTCGGCCTCATCGTGGGTCGCGTGCGCGGTGTGGCCCTCCTGCCAGAGAAACTCGAGGGTGCGCAGAAAGAGTCGCGTGCGCATCTCCCAGCGCACGACGTTCGCCCACTGATTGATCAGCACCGGCAGATCGCGATAGCTCTGCACCCACTTCGCGTACATCGCGTAGATGATGGTCTCGGATGTGGGCCGGACGATCAGCGGCTCCTCGAGCTTCTTGCCACCGCCGTGGGTGACGACCGCGGTCTCGGGCGCAAAGCCCTCGACGTGCTCCGCTTCCTTGTGGAGAAATCCCTCGGGGATGAAGAGCGGGAAGTAGGCGTTCTGGTGGCCGGTGTCCTTGAACATCTGGTCGAGCTGCATCTGCATCCGCTCCCAGATTCCGTAGCCGCGGGGACGAATGACCATGCAACCGCGCACCGGCGAATAGTCGGCGAGCTCGGCGCGGAGGACCACCTCGTTGTACCAGGCGCTGAAATCCTCGGAGCGTGTGGTCAGTTTCTTGTCGTCTGCCATTTTTCCTTTACAGAGTGTTCAGAAATGTATCGAGGGCGACCTTCCGCTCCGATCCATCGGCCATCGTTTTCACGGTCACTTTGCCCGCCGCGTAGTCATCTCTGTTGAGGATCACGACGCTTTGGACCCCGGCACTCGATGCAGTCTTGAGCTGCCGGGCGAGCGTCTGCGACTTGAGCGCGTATTCGACGCTCCTCGACTTTGCACGCAGCCGGCCCGCGACATTCATAACGTCGGGAAGCATCGAGTCGTCTTCGCCGGCGACCCAGAACTCGCTGCCCGGCTCGGGCAGTGGCAGCAGGTTCCGCGCACGCAGCAGCTCGGTGAGCACGACGTCGCCCATCCCGAAACCGAGGGCCGGCAAATCGACTCCGCCGATTGTTGAAAGAAGGTCGTCGTATCGCCCACCGCCGCAGATCGCCCTGAACTCGCCTTTTGCATCGAACAGCTCGAACACTTTGCCTGTATAGTAAGCGAGGCCGCGAACTATCGAGAGATCGAAATCGATCCAGGTGCCGACGCCGAGGGCATCGAGGAAATTCAGGTACTCGCGCATCTGGGTGATTTCTTCCATCACCGCTGCTGAGCCGCGGAACTCCGCTGCCAGGGCATTCAGGTCGGTCGACTTGTCAAGAACACGCTCGATGGAGCGGCGCGCCCCAGCGTCGCCGACGGCACGCTCGATCTTACCGAGGGTGACATCGCGCGGCTCGCGTCCCATTTTGTCGATCGCGGCGAAAACGGCCGGCAGCTCTTCCTGCGCGACACCTGATTCCGTCAACACCGCCGTCAGCAACCGCCGGTCCGAGACCCGCGCGCGGACATCGTGATCGGTGAGACCGACGCCCCGCATAACGTCAATCGCGACCGCGAGGAGCTCCGCGTCGGCCGCGACAGACGATTCACCGATGATGTCGACGTTGAGCTGAAAGTGTTCTCGGAGCCGGCCTTTCTGCTGGCGCTCGTAGCGAAAGAGCTGCGGCATCGAGAACCAGCGAATAGGCTTGCGCATCGCGTTCGCCTTGGCCGCAACCATGCGCGCCAGGGTCGGCGTCATCTCCGGCCGGAGCGCGACGTCGCGGTCACCCTTGTCCTTGAACGCGTAGAGCTGGCCGACGATCTCCTCGCCGGACTTTCGGGTGTACAGCTCGAGGGGCTCGAGCGGAGGGCCGTCGTATTCGACGAAGCCGTACTTGCGCGCCACATCACGCCACACGGCCATGATGTAGTTGCGGACGGCAAGCTGCTCTGGGTAGAAGTCGCGAAATCCGGGTAACGCCCCCTGCGCCATTCAGGAAAGCTACGCGGCGAATGGAGACACCTGCAAGCGCGACATCACATCTCCCACGGTGTGAAACGAGCCGGTGACGACGACGGTACCGGCGCCCTTCTCCGCCTCGGCGATCGCATCGTCAAGGCTGGCCACGACGCGAGAGGACAGGCCATTGGTTCGAGCAAAGGCGTCAGCGTCAGCCGGATTCCAGCGACGCTCGATCGGAGCGCTTGGGGCGTTGGTGAAAACAAAGCGGTCTACAACGCCGGACAGGGCGTTGACGATGCCCCGCCAATCCTTGTCCGCGAGCACGGCGATCAGGGCGACGCGCGGGCGCCGCGAGTCTGTCGATGCCAGCGAGGCAGCAACCGTTCGCGCGCCGTCGGGATTATGGGCGACGTCGAAGATGAACTTGCCCGCGCGCTGAAAACGCCCGGGCAGGACAACTCCGGTGAGCGCCACATTCAGCTGCTCGGGCGCCGAAAGGAGGTTTTCGCCAATCGCACTCAGGGTGGCGATGGAAATCGCTGTGTTTCGCGCCTGGTGAAGACCGATCAGCGAAGTCTTCACCCGCGTTTCGGCGCCGGACTCTCTGTCACCGAGGTTGAAGCCCGTTCCTGTCGTGGCAACCACGACGTCGCTGATACGGTAGGCGTCGTCGAGAACGACGGGGTTGGCACCGGCGTCGTCCGCGCATTGCCGAAGCAATTCCCTGATCGGTGGCGATGCTTCCCCAATCACGGCGGGAGTCGCCCGCTTGAAGATTCCGGCTTTCTCGCGCGCGATCGCTTCGAGTGTGTCGCCGAGGAGATCCGTGTGATCGAGACCGATGGAAGTGACCGTGGCTACGAGCGGCTTTAAGACGTTGGTGGAATCGAGGCGTCCGCCGAGTCCGGTCTCGATGACGGCATAATCGACCTTCTGCATGGCAAGCCAGTCAAAGGCGAGCGCGGTCGTGATCTCGAAGAAAGTAGCGCCAAGATCCTCGGCGACCGGAATCCAGCGCTCGAGGAACTCCAGGACTTCCTGCTCGCTGATCGGAACGCCGTCGACGGTGATACGCTCGCGAAAGTCGATCAGGTGCGGGGATGTGTAGCGGCCCACCCGGTAACCACGGTGGCGCAGCAGCGCCTCGCAGGTTGCGACGACGCTTCCCTTCCCATTGGTGCCGGCGACATGGACCGCGGCGAGCTCGAGGTGAGGTGAGCCCAGCTTCGCGAGCAAGGCTTCGGTGCGCTCCAGACCTGGTTTGATGCCGCCTGTCGTGCGGGCGAAGAGCGACTCGATCGCCGCGCCGTACGACGTCAGGAGGTCGTCCATCCCGCCGATGCCGGCTTTCCTGACATGTGTCGCAACAGCTGCCCAACGGTTCGCTTGAGCTCGGCACGCGCGACAACGGAGTCGACGATGCCGTGCTCCAGCAGAAATTCCGCTGTCTGAAACCCCTCCGGCAACTCCTGCCCGATGGTCTGCTTGATCACCCGCGGCCCGGCGAAGCCGATCACCGCGCCGGGCTCGGCGAGAATCGCATCGCCAAGCATCGAGAAGCTGGCGCTCACTCCGCCGGTGGTTGGATTGGTGAGGATCGAAACGTACGGAATGCGCCGCTCGGAGAGCTGCGAGAGAATCGCCGCGGCCTTCGCCATCTGCATCAGCGACAGCACGCCCTCCTGCATGCGCGCCCCGCCCGATGCCGAGATGATGATGAGCGGATACTTGCGCTCGATGGCGAGCTGGCCGAGCCGGGCGATCTTCTCACCGACCACCGAGCCCATCGAGCCGCCCATGAAGGCGAAGTCCATGATCGCCAAACAGACCGGCATTCCGCCGAGCTGTCCGGTGTAGGTGAGGATCGCGTCGCCTTCGCCGGCGTTGGCGTTGGCTTTCTTGAGCCGGGTGTCGTAGTCGGGAAAGCCGAGCGGATCGGTTGAGCGTATCTCGATCTCGGTCTCTTCGGCGGTGCCTTCGTCGAGCAGGAGGGCGGCGTACTCGCTCGCTCTGATCCGGCGGTGGAATCCGCAACTCGGGCAAACATTGAGATTGCGCACGAACTTCTCGCGCAGATCGGTGTGCCCGCAGTGATCGCATTTCTCCCAGGCATCGGGGGGAATCTCGTGCTTCTCGTGCCGGGGGAGGCGCGGCTTCTTTTCCTTGCGGAACCATGCCATGCGCGGAATTTAGCTCAGCGCTGCTAACTTCGCACCCGGTAAGGCGATACGATCTCGGCGCTCCCGCCGTGAGGCTATTCGACGTCGTGCTCGCCTGCGCCTTGGGATTGTTGGAAGACCGGATTTGGTCGCCGGTCAGTCGGTGCGGGGGTCCTCACGCGGCCACGTTCGCTT
>CAMLDY010000106.1 GCA_946478895.1 uncultured Gemmatimonadota bacterium | reverse complement strand
ATGACAGAAACCGACAAGATCGAAAAGTCCGTAGTCCTCCGCGCGCCCCGCTCCCGCGTCTGGCGCGCGATCGCTGATTCAAGGGAGTTCGGCGAGTGGTTCAAGGTCGTCTTCACCGACAAATTCGCTGAAGGCAAGACCATTACCGGCCGGATCACCCATGCCGGCTTCGAGAACGTGCCGATGGAGATCACCATCGAGCGCATTCAGCCCGAGGAGTACTTCTCCTATCGCTGGCACCCCTACGCAAAGGATCCGAACATCGACTACTCCAAAGAGGTGGCAACTCTCGTCGAATTCCGGCTCTCCGACTCGCCTGAAGGCACACTGCTGGTCATCACCGAGTCGGGCTTCGACCAGATCCCGGCCGAGCGCCGCGCCGAGGCGTTCCGGATGAACGACAACGGCTGGACCGGCCAGATCAGGAACATCGAACGGCATGTCGCGGCGTAGCTCCGCCGCTGCGGTCGCAAAGCTGGAGGCCGCGGCACCGGTGTTCGCGGCCCTCGGCGATGCGACGCGCGCGCGATTGGTGGCGCGCCTCAGCGCCGACGGCCCGCTCTCGATCTCCCGACTCACCGAAGGCACCGGTGTCACGCGTCAGGCGATCACCAAGCACCTTGGCGCTTTGAGCGAGGCGGGGCTCGTGCGCGACATCAAAAGCGGACGGGAGAGGGTGTTCGAGCTCGAGCCCCGGCGGCTCGAGAAGGCGAGGCAGTACCTCGACCGCGTGTCTGCGGACTGGGAACACGCGATCGGAAGGCTCAAGGAGTTTGTCGAGAAGGCTCAAGACTAGGACTAACTGAAGACGACCAGCTGGGGGCTGTGGGCGGAGCGGCTGGCGGCTCCGAGCACGGTTTGGATGAAAAACAGCGCATCGGCCCCAGTGCAGTTATCAAACAAGTGCTCGGTGCCCCGAGCCGCTCCGCCCACTGCTATTAGCTGCTAGTCTTCAGTTAGTCCTCCCCGCGAGCATCTCCTCCAGCGCGGCCAGTCGGAGCTGGATCTCACCCAGGCTCGATGTTCGGTGTCGAAGGAAAACACCGACGGTCGTTAGTGTCGCCACGAGAAGGCACAACGTCCAGAGCGCGCCAAGGAATGGTAGGGCGGGTTGTAGCAACAGTGGCCACGGTCCGCCCATCGCTGCGGCCAGTCTTATCATCTGTACGGCGGCCAGTCCGCTGCCGATTCCGAAAATGACCAGCAGTACGAGCGTCACAGTCCACGCGGTTATGCAGGCTCGGCGGACCAAACGGTCAAAACGTTTTTCCTTTTCGATTGCAGCCCAAACGTCGGTCTGCGAAGCGGTGTTGCCTGCAGCGGTCATTGCTTTCCCCTCCCAAGCATGTCGTGAAGCTTTCGCTTTCCGTGGTGTAAGCGTGTGCGAACAGTTCCTATCGGTGTGCCTGTGACTGCCGCGATTTCCTCGTAGCTCAAGTCACTCTTGTAGCGAAGTAGCAGCGCCTCGCGCTGGAGCGCCGGCAGCGAGTCCATGGCACTCCTCAAGGCATCGTCATCGACTTCATCCATCGCAGATTCGTCGGGCGAGTCGGCGATCTCTACTGCTTCCACGGGAACGTCCGCCAGCAGCCGTGCCTCGCGCTGCGATCGCCTCAGAAAATCAAGAGCGCGGAACCTCGCACTTCGAAAGAGCCACGAACGAAATGCCGCCGGGTTCGCGAGCGTGCGGAGATTGTGGAATACCGCGAGCCAAAGCTCTTGCTGCGCATCGTCGGCAGATTCGCCGAGCATTCCCTGGAGGTAACTCATCGTCTGGTGGTTGTATGTGTCGAAGAGCTGTCGAAATGCGCGCTCATCCCCTGTCTGGCAGCGGAGAACCAGCAGGTGGAGACGCATCTCCTCCTCACCCGCCGGATACTTCCAGGCCATCCTCGCTCCTGGTGGGTCGTTGCGCGACACGAGATAAAGACGGCCGCGGGGGCGAAAAAGTTCATCGGCCGGAGTGCTGTTATCAAACAAGCGCTCGGTGCCCCGAGCCGCTCCGCCCAACGCTACTAGCTGGTAGTCTTCAGTTTGTCCTTCCTTAAACGCGCATCAATCTCTCTTCCGAGCTCGACGATCACCCCCGGCAACATTCTCACGTCCTCGATCGTCGTCCGAAAATTCACGATGCACGCCCGCAGCATGTACTTGTCCTCGATGTGCGCGTTGGAGACGAACGCGCGTCCGCTCAGTCGCAGCGCCGTCGCAATCCGGGCATTGAGCTCGTTCAAGTACTCCGTAATCCTCGCGTCGCCCCGCGCCCGCGTGCGCAGGTCACGCGGCACGTATCGAAAGGTCGAGATGCTCAGCGCGACGGTACCCTGCTCGAGCTCGTCTTCCTTGCCAATGAAGTCGTGCATCTTGTGCGCGAGGTCGATGTCGTCGGCGATCATCCTTCGATATCCGCTCGCCCCGCATTGCTGGAAGCCGAGCCAGATCTTGAGGGCGCGGAAGCCGCGGGTGTTCTGGGGGCCGTACTCGAAGTAGTTCTTCACTTCCTGCCCTTCGTTGTCGTCGAACTGGTAGTACGTGGGCTTGAACTCGAACGCATCGCGGAGCGCCGCGGCGTCGCGGGTGAGCAGGCACCCCGCTTCGATCGAGTTGTACAGCCACTTGTGCGGATCCATCGCGATCGAGTCGGCGAGTCGGAGGCCCTTGAGATCCGCGGCGGCGTCGTCGAGCGCAACGGCCGGCGCCCCGTACGCGCCATCGACGTGGAACCACAGATTGAATTCCTTGCAGATCCGCGCGATTTCCGGCAGTGGATCCGTCGCGCCGGTGCCAACCGAGCCGGCGGTGCCGACGACCATGAACGGCTCGAGCCCGGCGTTGCGATCGGCGACTATCTGCTCGCGCAAAGCATCGGCGCGCATTCGCAATTGCTCGTCGGTCGGAATCTTCCTGATGGAATCAGTGCCGAGCCCTCCCATGTCGGCCGCCTTGTAGATCCAGGTGTGGATCTCGCCCGATCCGTACATCACCAGGCGCTTACTGTCGGCGTGCGCGACTCCCTTGGCGCGGATGTCCCACGTCGCTTTCGCCTTCCGCGCGACGTAAAACCCGACGATGTTGGCCATGTTTCCGCCGCTCACGAGGACGCCGTCCCATTTCCCGGGGAGCCCGAGGAACTGGGCGAGCCACCGGATGCACTCGTTCTCGATCTCGGTGGCGATCGGCGATAGCGCCCACGCGCCGCAGTTGGGATTGACCGCCGCGGCGAGCAGGTCGGCGAGCGCGCTCACCGGTGCCGCCGACGACGTGATGTAGCCCCAGAACCGCGGGCTACCGTTGTGGGTCGATTGGTCGAAGAAGAGCTTGCTGAATTTTGACACCACCGGCGCGATATCGATGCCGAGCTCGGGGAGCTTGTGTGTACCGAGTCGAGCGCGCATCGCATCGGGCAGCAGCGGCGATGCGGTGGGGGCATCGGGCAGTCGCTGATAGAAATCGGCGATGCTATCGATCAGTGAACGTCCGAGCTTCCGGAATTTCTCGGGCGGCATGTTGGCGGGCGCGACGCGCGTCGTGCCGCGCGACACCGGGCTCTTCGACTTTCTCGCCTTCGTCGATCGAGCCTTCGTAGATCGAGCCTTCGTAGATCGAGCCTTCGTAGATCGAGCCTTCGTTGATGCGGCTTGTTTGGGCTTTGATTTTGGCAAGTTTCGACTCGGTAGATTGAGACTCGCACTAATCTGCCACGGCCGGCTCCGCGCCGCCGCTCGGTAAAATCCCGCGCTGCCGCTGAGGTATCCTTTGTGCAAAGACCCGCTGCCGATGACAATCCATAAGCATTTGTCCGTTCGATTCGCGTTTATTGGACTGATCGCGGTATGCGCGGCCTGCGCTTCGCTGCCCTCTTCGTCCGAGGAAAGTCCAACGCCTTCGTCAACCGTCGGCAGGGAGGCCACGCCGGAAGAGGAGCTCACCCTCATTCGCGCCGACTCGGAGGTGTTTGCCGCCGTCATCCGCGCTCAGCTCGATGCGAAGGACGACGAGTATCCGTACCACCTTGACCGCTACCGCTTCGACTCGCGGCCGTACGGAACCGAAAACGGATATCCGGAGATTTTCGCGGGAGTGCAGGGGATCGACCCGACTCTGAGCTTCGCAAAGGCGGGCCAGTCCGCGATCGACGAGGTGATCGACAATCGCAAGAGAATTCTCGACGCCGCCGCAATCGGTGAGGGCGGCCCGCTCGTCTACAACCAATGCGCCGGTGCCAGAGTACCCGAACCGCCGCCGGTGCGCGGGAATCGCCGTCGCACCAGCGTACACGCGGGATGTCCCAAGCAGCCCGAGTACTATCTCACCGTCGGCCTGCCAATCCGTGGCCAGCCGGAGGGACTACGCGGCGCGCGCGACACCAAAGGCCACCGCGTCGATCTGCGCGGCGACGTCTGGACCGTGCTCGTCAACGAATTCTCGGCGGCGCCGCGCGGCTGGACCAAAGCGCAGTACGCCTGGTTATTCAGGCGCGGGCGCTGGAATCACAGGCTGGAGCTGTCGAACACCATCCTCGTCGGCGTGATCGAGTAGCGATCACCGGCGCCCGCGGCGAGTCGGTACCTGGAACGGCTTCACCGGCAGCACCGCGTTCAGCTTGAAATCGATCGGGTACTGCACCAGCTGCTCGACCTTGTGTCCTTCGATGGTCGCGGGGGTGAACTCCATCATCTTCACCGCGGCGATCGCCGCGTCGGCGAAATCCTTGTAGGTCGCCTTCATGCAGACGATCGACTCGGGCTTCGGTTTACCGGTCGTGTCGACGACGAACTGCACCAGCGCCGACCCGCTCTGGTTGGCGAGCTTGGGATTCCGCGGATAGACGAAGTTGACGTGCTTCGCCAGCGCGATCGGCTTCTCCACGACTGGCCCATGTCTCGCGAGCTCGGTGTCGGTGAGGGTCGTCGCGGCGACTGCGCCCTTTGCCAACAAGTCCAGAAATTCTTCGATCCCCTCCAGATCGGTGACGACCTGCCGCGACCTGCCGCTCGTGTCAGCGACCGTCAACAGGTAGCCGATCGTGACGCTGTCGGCCGCGAATGGCTGCACCAGCACCGCGTTGCCAAGCATGTACTCGCGCCGCGACGGTTTATCGAGCTCGGCGAATACGAACTCCCGCCAGGCGCGCACCGAATCGGCGGCGAGCTCGGGACTGGTGAGCCGGGAGGTATCGAGCTGGCTGTAAAGCCGGATCGTGCGCGCGGAGGAGACGTCGATCCGGGAGACGAAGCGTCCCATCTTGAGGGAGCGCACTTCACGCCAGTTCAGGGTGTCGGCTACCGGAAGGGTCTGGCTACCGATCGGCGACGCAATGAGGGTGAGCGCAGCGCAGCCCAGCAATGCAACGACGATAGAAATGCGATGATCCATCGGAACCCTCCACCTTGCTTCCGCGCTCGTCGGACGCGACAGCAGTGCACAACCACAATCTAGAAGCGTGTTTGCCCGCATGTAATGTTCCTGTTACATGCAGCGGCACTCCCATTGCTCGGGTACGGTTCCAACTCCAATCGAGCTGAAATGTTCAGAACAGCATCGCGGCTAGTCTTTGCCGCTCTCCTGATGGCGGTCCCCGTCGATGACCTGGTGGCGCAGGCGGCGAGCCTCCCGGACACCATCGCGGGCGAGCCGCTCTTCAACGGGCGCGACGCGATACGGGCAGTGGGGTTCGCCGGCCTTACCATCGCCATGTTTCCGCTCGACCGGTCGCTCGCGCGCCGACTGACCAACGAGCGGTCAAAGGCCAATCGCTTCCTCAACAGCGCATCCAACAGCGTGGAGTACATCGCCGATCCGGGCTCCGTCGTCATCGGCACTTCGCTCTACCTGATCGGACGCTTCACCAACCACCCCAATATCGAAGACCTCGGCTGGCACGGCACCGAAGCGGTGCTGTTTGGGGCAGGCATCACCCAGGTGATAAAAAGCCTGGCAGGCCGCGCGCGTCCTTTCGTCACCGGCGACTCGACGGCGCGCGACTTCAAATTCGGCGGCGGCTTCACCAACACCGATCGCCAGTCGTTTCCATCAGGGCACGCCACCACTGCATTCGCGGCGGCGGCGGCGGTGACGAGCGAAGCCGAGCGGATGTGGCCGCATCACTTCTGGCTGGTGGCGCCGGCAATGTTCGGCGGCGCGAGCCTGGTCGGGCTGTCGCGGATGTACCACGACAAGCATTGGGCGAGCGACGTCGCGCTCGGCGCGGCGATCGGGACCTTCAGCGGGTTGAAGGTGGTGCGCTATGCGCATGCGCATCCCAACAATCGACTCGACCGCATAATTCTGCGAGTTCAGCCCGCGCCACCGCCGGCGCCCGACGGCAATCGCGTCCTGCTCGGCCTTGCCTTCTCCAACTGAACCGCGCGCGAGAAAAGGTGCGCTGACTAAGCGCTCATTACCTCGGAGATTCGCGCCAGCACGGTCTCGCGGGTGAACGGCTTCTCGATGAGCTGGGTGCCGTCCGCGAAGGTCTGCTGACTGAGCAGGGAATCGCGGGTGTAGCCCGAGACGTAGATGACCTTGAGGGCGGGGCGCAGAGAGCAGCATTTGTCCGCCAGCGCCTGCCCGGTCATCGCCGGCATCACGATGTCGGTGATGAGCAGCTCGATCTCGTCCTTCCGCGCGCTGAACAGATCCAGTCCCTCCGCGCCGTTGGACGCGGTCAGAACGGAGTAGCCCTCGGCGGAAAGCAGTCGCTGGAGAGCGTGTCTCACCGCGGCTTCGTCTTCGACGATGAGGACGTTTCCTTTGACGGGGCGAACGTTCTTCCGCTCGGTGGCGACCGGCCGCTCGGCGACCACCGCGTCGGTACGGGGGAGATAGATCCAGAACTCGGACCCCTTTCCGGGGAGGCTCCGCACCTTGATGTAGCCGCCGCTCTGCTTGACGATCCCGTAGGCGGTGGCGAGCCCGAGGCCGGTTCCCCTGCCGATCTCCTTGGTGGTGAAGAACGGCTCGAAGATCTTGCGCTGGGTCTCCAGGTCCATGCCCACGCCGGTATCGCGGACCCTGAGTCTCACGTAGTCGCCGGACTTCATCACGTACTCCTGATCGGTGCTCGTCAGATCGCGGGTGAAGCCGATGTTCTCGGTGGTGAAGGTGAGCACTCCGCCTTCCGGCATCGCGTCCCTGGCGTTGAGCGCGAGATTGAGCAGAACCTGCTCGATCTGGGTCGGATCGGCGCGCACCGGCCAGAGATTCGCTGCCGGCTCGATGCGGATGTCGATGGTGGTCTCGAACAGACGCTTCAGCATCGGGTGAAGCGCGGCGAGCCGCTCGTTCAGGTCGAGAGTGGAGGGCCGAAGCACCTGGGTGCGTCCAAACGCCAACAGCTGCCGGGTGAGCGACGTCGCGCGATCGGTCGCCCGCTTCACTTCCTCGAGATCGTTGCGGTGATCCTCGGCGAGGGTCGGATCGCTGAGGATGAAGTCGGTGCAGCTGCCGATCACCGTCAGAAGATTGTTGAAGTCGTGCGCGACTCCGCCGGCGAGGCGGCCGACCGCTTCCATCTTTTGCGCCTGTCGAAACTGGCCCTCGAGACTCTTGCGGCCGGTGAGATCGTAGACGAAGCCCTCGTAGTAGGCGGGGCGTCCGTCGACATCCTTGACGACGCGGGCGTGAACATCGACCCATACCAGTGTTCCGTCCTTGCGCTTCCACTGCATTTCGCGGCCCGCGCCTTCCGGCAGCACGATGCGGCGAACGAAATCACTGCGGTCGGAGCGATCCCAGTACAAGGCGTCGAGGGTGTTGCGGCCGACGAGCTCCTCTGGCCGGTCGTATCCGACGATGGCCGCGAGTGCGGGGTTCGCGAGGAGAATGTTGCCGTCGGGATCGGTCTGAATGACGCCGACGGAAGCATAGTGCACGATGTCGTGGTGCTGCTGTCGAGACCGCTGCAGGGCGCTCTCGGCGCTGTGTCGCTCCTCGATGATGGCGGCGAGGATCAAACTGGTGAGCGTGACGACGGCGACGAAGGTCTGCAGCTCGAAAAGGTTATCGACGGCCGTCGATCCGGCGAATGGCCCGGTTCCGTGCACCGTGTACCAGACGGCGAGCGAGGCGAGAATGAAACTGGCGCTGGCGGCGCCACGAGGCCCGAACCTCAGCGCCGCCCAGATCGTGACCGGAAAGACTGCGTAGACATAACTGAACGGCGTCTGAAAGAGGGCGATGGTGAATCCGATCAGGATCGCGCCGAGCACCGTCGCTTCCACGATTTTGCGGCCGGTGAACGCGGGGCGTCGGGCTGCCGTCCAGGCCAGAATCAGGGTGGTGACGATCACGATCCCGATGGTGTCGCCCGAGAACCACGCGATCCAGACCGTCGCCGCCGGGATGCCGGCAGCGCTGCCCGAGAGGATCAGCGCGACGGTTCCGACGGTCGCGCTGATGGTGGTGCAGGCGGCGCCGACGACGGCGAGCGCGAACACGTCGCGCAGCCGCTCGAGCGACGGACGGAAGTCGATGACACTCACTAGCAGCCATGTGGCGACGACCGCCTCGAGGGTGTTGCCGAGGGCGATTGCGGCCGAGGGGAGCGGCGCGATCCCGCCGGTGAGATTGACGACGAATGCGCCGACGGTGATGGCGGGCGCGAACCGGAATCCCATCAACAACAGCGCGGCGAGGGCGAGGCCTGCCGGCGGCCACGCGGACGACACGACCGGATGCACTGCCGACGCAGTAAAGCCGAGTCTGCCGGCGACGACGTACATCGTCGCGACGAGCGCGAACCCGGCCGCGTAGCGGAGGCTGTTTCTGGTGTCGGGGAAGGTCAATTCTCTGGTGCGGGCTGCGGAAGGCGGGGCGGA
>CAMLDY010000105.1 GCA_946478895.1 uncultured Gemmatimonadota bacterium | reverse complement strand
GATCTATGTGGGAGAGGCGAGGGGCGCCCTCAGAAAAACATCGCGCAGTCCCGCCCCGCTCTAGACGCCGCCCATCAGGTTTTCGAGTGGAGCGGGCGAGCAGTTTTTCAGAGGGTGCCCCTCGCCTCGACCCAAACCGAGATCTATCTGAAGCGCAGCATCTAAACGATGCCGAGGAAAGCAGAAGGCGTCGCGGTGTAGCCGGGGAAGATCTTGTCGAGCGCGCGGGCGCCCAGATGATCCGACACGACCTCGGCGAATACGGAGCGAAAGTCCGTAGTAAGCGCGAGATCGCGGCCCTCATATAGCTGCTCCTGCTCGAGCCCCGGCCAGCGACCGTGCACCTTACCGCCCTTGACGTTGCCGCCGATTACGAACAGCGCGCCGGCGTGACCGTGATCGGTGCCGCGATTGCCGTTCTCGCGGGCCATGCGGCCGAACTCTGACATCGTCATGATCACGACATCGTCCATCCGATCACCGAGATCGGTGACAAGCGCTGCGATCGATTGCGAGAAATCGTTGAGGCGCGTCGCGAGCTGGCCGGTCGACGAGCCCTGGTTCACGTGGGTGTCCCAGCCGCCGACATCCGCGAACGCGATCTCGAGGCCAACGTTGGCCTTGATCAGCTGCGCGATCTGAAGCAGGCGCAAACCAAACTGCGACCGCGGATACTCCGCGCCATTCTGCGGCTGATATTTCTCGGGATTCGCCGAGCGGAGCATCTTCACCGCATCAAAAGTCTCGGCGCCCGTCGCGTGCACGAGATCCGCGGAACCGGTTCTGTACAGCGCTTCCAATCGCTCGGCCGAGCTGCCGGTCGCGCGGACGCTGAATTCCGCGAGGCTGTTCATAGCGACGGTTGGACTTGGTCCCTCGAGAATGCGCGGCGTCTGCGGCGTCATCGCCACGGCGCGGAACGGCGTTTTGGCGAGATTGCACTCGTCACACGTGCCCTTCACCGCCAGGTAGCGATTGAGCCAGCCGTCAGTCGTGCCCTTGTTGTCCGGCGTGCCGGTCTCCATGTAATCCTGCGCGTCGAAGTGCGAGCGAGTAGTGCTCGGACTCCCAACCGCATGCACCGGCGCGAGCAGCTTCCGATCGTAGAGCGGCTTGAGTGGCGCTAGTGCCGGATGCAGCCCGAAGAATCCATCGAGATCGATCGCGCCGCCGACGGCATTGCGCGTCGGCTGAGGAATCGCGATCGACGGCCGCATCGCGTAGTACGCTCGCTCACCGTGGGGCACGACGATGTTGAGCGCATCCGCCGCCCCGCGCTGGAAGAGACAGATCAGCACCTTGCCCTTCGGCGCCTTTACCAGCTCCATCCCGAACGCCGTCCGGCGCAAAAAGCTGGGACTCAGTCCCATCGTCACCAGCGCCAACGCGCCCGATTTTACGAATGCTCTCCGTTCCATAACCCTTCCTCGATTAACGCACTGACAACTGACTGCCTGAACCTGGTTCGCAATCCTCAATCAGTCCGCGATTGTCGATGCATTTGGTCCGAGTACTCGATCCTAGTGCCTTTGAAACTCCGGTGATCCCAACGCCAATCCCACTATCTGCGTAAGCCCCGTCAACTGCGGAATATTTCCAAATCCTCTCCCCTGCAACGCGCCGCCTTTGCCACCGCCATTCTGTTTCTTCGCGCGCGCAGCGTTCTGCATGTTGGCGTCATCCATCGACTCTGGTGACACCTCGACGTCCGCCGGGTCCGCCGGCGCCATCGTCTGCTCGGCTTTTGCCGCCGCACGGTTAGCGAGCAGCGGATGCTCTCCCGAGACCAGTACTGCGCGAGTGTCCGGCGAAATCATTCCATTGAGTATCGTCGCCACCACCGCTTCGACCTGCTTCTCACGCGGCGCCGAACGAACCGTGTCGAGCGCCGGAAGCGCGCGCAGATTTGCGCCCGGCAGCCGTCCCGCCGCCGCCGCCATCCCGAAGTTGATGCGATTGAGAATCGCGCCGGTGTTCATCCACGACTCCCCCGTCTCCGGCCAACCGTTCGGCGCCTGATGTCCGAAGATCGGCTGGCCGAGGTAAGCGATGACTTGTGCGGTGCGAGGCGTGCTGTCGGGCGCTGCGTTGAGCGAGCGCATCGCGCTGACCACGACCTCGAACGGCGACTTCACTTTGCTCCGGAATGCCTGCTGCGAGAAGAACTCCGGCGACGTGATGATCGCGCGCAGAACTTCTCTGATGTCGCCGTCGGTCTTGAGATAGACCTGCGCGGCGTGATCGACGAGCGCCTTCGAGGGTGAATCGCTGACGAACCGGCGCGCGAGCTTGTACGAGATGAAGTGCGCGGTCGCCGGACTCTTCGCCAGAATGTCGAGCACATCTTCCGCGTCTTCCTCGCCGCGTCCCGCGGCAAGCTTGTGCCCGAGCACGACCTTTTCGCCGGCGTCGTGCACCTGCGGCCGGAAAATGAACCCGCCACCCTGTGCCGGCGCCTTGATGGTCCAGCCGGTAAACGCACGGGCGACGTTGATCACATCCTGCTGGGTGTATCCGCCATCGACGCCGAGGGTGTGCAGCTCGAGCAGCTCGCGTCCGTAGTTCTCGTTGAGTCCCTGCCGTTGCTTCTTCTGCTGCTGTTGTTGTTGTTGCGGGCGTTGCTGTGGGATCGCGCGGGGAATCAAGATCCCGCCAATTCCGCGCCTCCCCCTTCCCACTTCCCGCATCCCGCGTCCCACTTCCCGCCTCCCGCTTCCCGCCAACGTCGGCCGCGTGCTGTCCGCCATGCTCCGCGCGTTGTCGAGATAGAAAAGCATCGCCGGAGATTTCGCGACCGCCTCGAGCAGGTCGCGGAATTTGCCGAGCGCGTTGGGACGGATGACGTTCTGGTCGAAATCGACGAGGTAGTACGGCTCGGGCGCGCCCTTGGCCGCGTAGATGTTGAAGTGATTCTCCCAGAAGTCGGTCATCACTTCCTGGAGCTGCCGCTCGCTCGCCACGGCGCGTGCCGCGCGCGACGACTGGAGCTGCGTCACGACCTGCCGGCGCGAGTTGCCCAGCTGCTGCGCTCGGCGCATCTCGGCGATCTCGTCCGGAGTCATTGCCTTGCTGGTGTCGGCGCGGTCGCGCTTGATCTCACGGCGCTGGCGCTGCTGCTGGGCGTACTGCTTGAGCAGATCGTTCTGGTCGGCGTTGAGTGCGGAGTATCTGGAGACGAACGCGTTCATCGCGTCGTCGTTGATCTTCTCCGGGTGCAGCTGCTCGTCGATCCACTTGTCGAGACCGATGGCGCGCACTTTGGCGACATCGCCGGGGCGGGGGCCGAAGGTGAGTCGGTTGAGCGCCTGGATGATTTGCTGGTCGGCAGGGAGCTCACGGACGTCCGACCGCGCCATAACGGTTTTCGCCGGCGGTTTAGCATCGGATTTCTGCGCGTATGAGCCGATCGGTGCGAAGGCGGGCAGCACCGCGACGGCAATCGCAATCAGTTTTGTGATACGCATGTTCTCCCTCGGACGTCCTGAAGAGTAAGACGCACAACCTTACGGCAGCGTTAATCCCGCCAGGGCTGACCTTAAAACCAGTTGCCAACCTTTCCCGGGCCAAGGCTATCTAATAGTTGCTGGCAGGAGTCAGCATAAACTCTCATGTCTTCGATCTCCGAACGCCTCCTTTCCGCTTTGGGCGGGTCCTACACCATTGAGCGCGAGCTCACTGGCGGTGGGATGGCGCTGGTGTTCGTCGGTCAGGATCACGATCTGGATCGCCAGGTCGTGATCAAGATTCTGCCGCCCGAGCTCGCCGCGTCGGTCTCCGCCGAGCGTTTTCGCAGAGAGATCCTGACCGTCGCTCGGCTCCAGCATCCGCACATCGTCCCGATCATCAAGGCGGGCGACGTGGACGGATTGCCGTATTTCGTGATGCCGTACGTCGACGGCGAATCGATCGACATCAGGATGCGCCGCGTCGGGACGATGGGCGTGCGCGAGACGGTCGGCATCATGAAGGATGTCGCGCGCGCCCTCGCGTTCGCGCACGAGCGTGGCGTCGTCCACCGCGACATCAAGCCCGGCAACGTGCTGCTCGCGTCGGGCTCGGCGACGGTGACGGACTTCGGCGTGGCGAAGGCGCTGTCGTCGGCTCGCAGATCGGGCGAGCACGGCAACGGTCTCACCAATACCGGGATGTCGCTCGGCACCATTCTGTACATGGCGCCCGAGCAGGCGGCGGGCGATCCGAATATCGACGGTCGCGCCGACATTTATTCGCTGGGCATCACCGCTTACGAGATGCTAGCCGGCAGCGCGCCGTTCGCGTCGCTCGGTCCGCGCGAGATGCTCACCGCGAGGTTGACGCTGCCACCGCCGGCGCTGTCGACGGTGCGGAAGGATGTGCCGGTCGGGCTCGAGCGTTTGATCGCGAAGTGTCTGGCGATCGATCCCGCGAATCGTCCGCAGACTGCAGCGGCGTTGGTGGAAGCGCTGGAAGATCCCGAGACGTTGAGCGGATCGTTCAAATCAGCGCCGACCCTCGCGCGTCACGGTCGCAGAGTGAAGCGAATGGTGATCGGAACGCTGGCGCTGATCGGCGCGATCGTGGTCGGCACCGGCATTTACGCGAAGGTGCACAAGGGCGGCGCGTCGGCGATGGCGGAGTCGTCCTGGCACAAGCCCGCCAACCTCGGCGTGATCGCTGTGCTGCCGTTCGTGAACCTCGCCGCGGATTCTTCGAATTCGTATCTCGCGACCGGCGTGACCAACGCAGTCGCCGGCAAGCTGATGAAGACGGCGGGACTCAGAGTGCTCGCCCCCGGTCGTCCCCGTTCGGTGCGGCGCCGCAGCGACAGCGCGTCGACCGCGAGCGTGGATGCGCGACTGGTGCTCGAGGGCACGGTCGAGCGCGTCGGCGATCGCCTGCGCGTGACCGCACGTCTGAGCAGCACTGCCGACGACGTGATGCAGTGGGCCGATGTGTACGACCGCGATGTGAAGGACATCTTCGCCGTCGAGGACGAGATCGCGGATGCGATCGTGGCGTCGGTGACGTCCAGAGCTGGCGAGTCGGCGGAGCCTTCGGCTATCCCGTAGAAGTTGGACGCTGGCGTAGTCTGCTATCTCAGCCTGTGAGGCCCGCGTGGCTGACCAACCGCCCGTCGGCGTTCTCCTGGCCACCGGGCCACTCGATCACTGGGCAGTCAGTGGCTCCGTTACAGAGCGAGGTTGGAGTACCGTTGGCGGTGGTGCCGATCTCGTAGTCGCCCTGCCAGTTCTCTCTCGGGACGAGAGTGGTGCGCCCGGTCTTTCTTACCGCGATGGGGGCATCGAGCCCCAGGGCGTGGAGCGAGATGACCTCGCCCCACGATTCGCCACTGGTGGTTTCCTGATCCAGTTGAGCGCTCGTTCTGCCGGTGGCCCCGTCGGCACGCCGCTCGAGGAGGATCTGATCTCCATCCCACACGGTGCGCTCGACAAAGCTCTTGCAGGCAAGGTCGCCAAAGGTGGAGCTGTTGCAAGCGGAAGACTTCTGCGCTCTCACCAGAACTCGTCTGCCGAGCGCGTCGTACCAGTTCTCCTGATAGACGCCGTGGCGGCCGGGTGAGATTCAAGGATTCACTGGATCTTCGTTTTCCTGGTTCAGTTTGAGGTCCAGCTTCGAGGTGAGCGCAAGCGACCTACCTGAATTCGTCGAGATCTCGTTCGGAAAGCGGGGCAATCGCACCATCACGCTTTATGCGAAACCCGTCCGCTTGTACGTGCACCAGCAAGAACTTTGGCTGAGGCGGCCCGATTTGAACCACTATCCTCAAGCCATTGTTCTCAACCTGGCGATACGTTGTAAGCGACCATTTCTCAGACCCGAAGGGAACGTCCTCTATTGCGAAAGCAGGAAGCTTCTCGAGGTCCTCGAATGGCTTCGATCTGAGAAATCGAAGTCGATCATCGATCTGTTGGCGTGCAGCCCGCGGGTTGATCATCGATCCCTGGAGCCCCATTGGATCTTTGAAATTGACCGGATCGCCTGATGCGAACCCATAGAGGTTCATCCCGCCGCGAGACCGATGGGATCTTGCTGGGTGAACTGACCCCACCTGCCTCGAATAACGAGTCGTCTTCGTCGCATCGAGTCCGCTTCGATGCGTAATCGGCCTTTGCCTCGAGTGCCTTGTCGAGCAACTCGTGTAACACATCCCTGATTCATTCATGGTACCGCGCTATGGAAGGTCCTCTAGAATTCGACGCAGGATTATCCGCCCGCGAAGCGCTTCGAATAGCGTCGTTGCAACGCCGCCGCGACCTTACGTCACTGTCAAGTCAGCGATGATGATTTCTCGAATTGCTCCAGCCCCGAGGCCAACCGTTAGACCCGTTCCAACCTCGTAGTAGATCTCGGCCCTAAAGGCGGGTTGCAGATAGATGTGCAAGCGCTCGGGTTGCAACTCGAATTTTGGCCTCCCCGCAACACGCACACGGTCAGAAGCGAGGTGCCAGTCGATCGTGAGTCGCCCTCGACCATTGGTGATTGGTGGAGCTTCCTCGTCCCGATGTGACCATAGCTGGTCATTCGTGTAGGCATCTATCGAGGTGAGAATTCGGTCCTCGTTGAATCGCAGCGTGAGCGTGTCTGTGATGAGAAAAACAGAGTGCTCATAGATGCCGAGAAGAGAATCGACCGCCCTGCCACGCTTCGTCTGTACCGTCAAAACTCGATCCTCAGGAGGCGCATACACGAGAGCCAGATCGCCCCGCTTGTAGGTAGCGTGCCCGTGGACGCCAAGGGGGCCTTCTTCGAATACCAATCGGAACGGCTTCATTTCGGTGCATACTGAAAGTGGAGGATCAATTTGTCCTTCTCTCGGTACACGATGTCCAACACGTACTCCTTTCCGTTTCGGAACATGCTCTGAACGATCCTTACTGACCCTGCTGCGCTCTGAGCATCCGCCATTCGTTCACCATTCTGGATCGCCTCCGCCAGCAGATGCCGAGGGACCCAGCGCCCGACTTCCGCCATATGGCCTGCAGCGGTGCTAGTGAACCGCAGTTGGCCTGCTAGTCTCGCGGTTGCCGCCTCGGCGGCCGTTAGCGCAGCCTTCTCCGGACCTCCGGGGACGGCTATCGCGACGAACGCAAGCTTGGCTGCAAAACCACCTTTGAGCGGATCGGTCGCGGCTTTCCAGAGGTTGGACGGCCCTTGCTTGATCGCGCCGAAGATATCTTCAATGGCACACTGAAGCGAGCTGAGGCCCATGGCTGGTTGGTTCGGGCACAAACCCATCGGATCTGAGAAATTGACCGGGTCACCAGAAGCGAATCCATAGAGGTTCATCCCGCCGGCGAGCCCGATTGGGTCCTGTTGCGTGAACTGACCGGTCTCTGGGCTGTAGTAGCGATTCCGCATGTACTTCATGCCCGAGGCGTCGTTACAGAGCGAGGTTGGGGTGCCGTTGGCGGTGGTGCCGATCTCGTAGTCGCCCTGCCAGTTCTCTCTCGGGACGAGAGTGGTGCGCCCGGTCTTTCTTACCGCGATGGGGGCATCGAGCCCCAGGGCGTGGAGCGAGATGACCTCGCCCCACGATTCGCCACTGGTGGTTTCCTGATCCAGTTGAGCGCTCGTTCTGCCGGTGGCCCCGTCGGCACGCCGCTCGAGGAGGATCTGATCTCCATCCCACACGGTGCGCTCGATAAAGCTCTTGCGCTTGCAAACAGGGTACGCAGTCTCGATATCTGTTTCGCATGCCCCTCATGCCCGAGGCATCGAGCTTCTCGTCCCAAATCCTCAGCGAGTCGCCCACCACCCAACAGCTGTCGCTACTGCAAGTATTTGAGAGATCACAGCCCGCTTGCGCAATCGCCAACCGAGCGCCGTAAATCTCTCTTTTCCTGCCATGCCACCGAGCATCAAAGCTGAGAGAAATCCGCCGCCATGAGGATCAGTATGTACATATGCTTTGATCGCAAAATAGAACGCTAACAACACAAAGCAGATTGTCGAAATGCCGAGGACGATGTGCATTGAAAGTTCCTTGGAAAGGGAGCTTGTCAGGGCCCACAATTGGTTCCCGCCTTTGCGCACGTGAAACTAATCCCGCTCGGAGGTGGTTGCGCAGCCGCCTTAGCAGTCTCGTAGACTTTGGGCAGATTGAATGTTGACGTTCCTTTTCCGCCCCAGGAAAAGTTAAAGAATCCGCCAAATCCAAGTGCTGGCTTCGGCAAACCCACCGCTACCGCCGAAATTCTGCTGCCCGGGCCGCCGCTGAGTGTTACTGAACCACTTGCGGGACCAATCCCTCCCGCGACGCTTATGGGCCCGTGCGGAGCATCCGACGGTGTGAACACATCATTTAGGGACCCGGCACTAAAGGACGGACCGACTCCTGCCATCGCCCCGGCGCCAAACGTTGGTCCACCCTGGAAGAAAAACATGGCGTCACCGGTGGTGTTGTTAAACGCTACCCCCGCCTGGATGTTCGCGCCCAGAGTCCCGATCGCTGCTGCGCCAGAGAGCGCCAAGATTGTTACTCCTCCAGGAGCGGAGCACTTGGGGTCCTTCTTATCAGGGCACAATCCCATTGGATCACTGAAATTGACCGGGTCACCAGCAGCGAACCCATAGAGGTTCATTCCGCCGGCGAGCCCGATGGGATCCTGTTGCGTGAACTGACCGGTCTCGGGGCTGTAGTATCTGTTTCGCATGTACTTCATGCCCGAGGCATCGAGCTTCTCCGAGATAAGGTTTCCCCACCAGGTGTTGAGAACCGCTCGGTTGACCAACTGTCCGTCGGCGTTCTCCTGGCCACCGGGCCACTCGATCACTGGGCAGTCTGTGGCTCCGTTACAGAGCGAGGTTGGGGTGCCGTTGGCGGTGGTGCCGATCTCGTAGTCGCCCTGCCAGTTCTCTCTCGGGACGA
>CAMLDY010000104.1 GCA_946478895.1 uncultured Gemmatimonadota bacterium | reverse complement strand
CAGCGACATCGAAGTCACGGCTCTCCACACCCACATGTTGACCGAGCAGCCGAAGCTCTTCTTCATGCATTTCTGGGCCAACGACGACGCCGTCAAGCTCGCACGCGGACTCGGCGCTGCACTCGACAGAACTGCATCGAAACGTTAGCCGCAGGTCTTTCTAACCTATTCGGGTGTAATTCAGGGCGAGGTCGCCTTCCCCAGTTCTTGCCGTCCTTCGACAACCCCCCGCGGCCAGCCCAGCATCTGCAACCGCGGATTCGGCTTCGTCGCCTCATTGATACTTTCGGTGATCATCGCTCATTGCCTCCTCTACGGTTTAATGACGATCCTGCGGCCCGGCAAATCAGTGCGGCGCCAGGCCGTTTCGATGTCGGCAAGCGCGACTGGCTCGATATCAATGCGCAACTTGCCGCTGGAAGCCAGAGTCCATAGTTGCGGGAATGCTTCGACGATGGCGGTGTGCGGGATGCTGCCACCGCCGCTGCCGTAGATCTCGATTCCTGCGCTGCGCAGCGCTGCGGCGGAAAGTGAAATGGCTGGACCAGCCATCTCACCGATCTCGACCAGACGCAGCGCGGCAGTCTCCGCCATCACATCGTCACCTGCTACGGCATCGAGCAAAATTTCCGTCGGATGGCCCCACAGGTAGTCGAGAACGATGTCGAACCGCTTCCGCTTTGTTTCGCGCTGAAATGCGGCGATCAGCTCTCGGTCCGATTCGTCGAGAGCAATCGTCGCGTCCGCGCCGATATCAGTCAGTGTTTCCAGAACATCCCGATTTCGACCGGCGGCGACGACGCGTCCGGCACCGAGGTGCTTTGCGATCTGGATGGCGAGCTTGCCGGCCACACCGGTCGCGCCGAGGATCAAGACTGTTTCGCCTTGCTTGAGTCGCGCGCGCCAGATGAGCGGAAGCCAGGACGAGAGTGCAGGATTGGGCAATGCCGCAGCGGTGTCGTCGTCGACATCATCAGGAACAGGCAGACATCGACGGCGCGCCACGACAGCCCGCTCGGCCATCATGCCATATGGTTGTCGAGCCCCTCCGCAAAACACCCGTGTCCCATCATCCAGAACGCCGACGCCATCCGCCCCGCATACGACTGGCAGCCGCCGATGACTGTCGTAGTGGGATCCACTCGCCATCGCCTTGTCGATGTTCTTCAACGAGGCGGATCGTATGTGGACGATTGCTTCGTTCTCGCCTGGCTCGGGATCGGGAAACTCTTGATAACGAGGAGAACTGCCAAGCGCATGTAGGACAGCAGCCTTCATTGGTGGATCCTCGCTGGACACGCACTCATGATCTGGCTCGACGAACGAAGTTGTTCCAAGGTTGAGCTAAAAACGTGACGCGGTTCAGCTTGCCTGGTGACGCGCATCGGGTCAGTTTGCGATGCCGTACACTAAAACCAGGAGCAACTGAACAATGGCAATCTTCAAGGAGCAGACCGTCCAGCGCAAAGATGCAGCGCCGCTGGCGCCGGAGACTCTTCCGAGAAAGGATACAGACTCGTTTTCGACTCCGATGCCGACCTACGAGCCGACAGTAAGACCGCGTGCACGGGAAGGAAAGGAGTCGGTGATCGCGGCCGGTCTAACCATCGATGGCAAGATCGAAGGCGCGGGCCACGTTCGCATCGCCGGACGCTTCAAGGGTGATGTCAACGTCGATGGCGATCTCACCATCGAGTCGGGCGCGAAGATCACCGGATCGGTGCGCGCCGACACCGTTACGATCGGTGGCGAGCTCGAGGGGAACGTCGATTCCGCGTCGCGCGTCGAGCTGCTGGCGAGCGGCGTGCTCACCGGTGATCTCAAGGCGGGCTCGCTCACCGTCGCCAGCGGATCACGGATGCGCGGCAACGTTGCCTTCGGCTGGGATGAAGGGACCGCGGGCCATGCGCGGCCGAGATCGGAGAGCAACGGGGCATCGTGATCAATACGAGCGTAGGCACGCCGGGTAAGGCGCGCCTCTGCCCGCACTGCAAGGCGACCATTCTCGCCAGCGCGACGATCTGTCCCGCCTGTGATCACAGTCTGAGATTCGACTCCCAGCGGAAGCGGAGGGAGGCGCCGAGCTTCTCTCCGCTCCGCGTCGAAGGAACGATCAGACATCCGGACGCGGGCGAGGCGTGGGAGTACTCGGTGGTGATCTCGATCCTCGACGAGCAGCACCGCGAGATCACCCGGCAGATCGTGAGCGTCGGCGCGTTGAATCCGAACGAGCAGCGCACCTTCAGGCTAGCGGTCGATGTCTTTACGCCGTCGAGCGGGGAAGTGTCGAAGGAGATCGCAGGCGCGGGCTGAGAAGTACCGCCGGCCCGACTACATGCCTATTGGTTCTCCGTGTCGGGTGGACGCTTCATGCCGGCGAGCCCGAAACGGTCAACCATGGTGCGGTAAGTCACCAGCCGGATCTTGCCCGACCGCACGAGCTCCGCCAGCTCCGGCGAAAGCAGCGCGTGCAGCTCGGCGTTCCGGTGCGCGACCACCCCCGCGTCGGGCGAGTTCTGCGCCTCGGCGTTCATGTCATAGATCGCTTCCATTTCCGGCGTACGCTCGGCGACGTGCACCTCGATCAGACTGACGGTGTCCGCTGACGCTTTGGCGAGATGCTCGAGCAGTGTCGATTTCTTCGCCGTCGGCGCGACGCCCCAGATGGTGTAGTACGACTCCCCGAAGTAGGTCGAAATGCCGAGGCCGTATTTCTTCGCGACACGCTCCATGACCTCGCGCAGCTGCGGGGTCGCCCACGCCATTCCCATGTGGGCATCCACGAAGGTGATCCTGAGACCCGACTTCATCGCGCGCTCCACCTGCGCGCTCAGCTCTCGCTCGACTTCGTCGAGCTTGTAATTGCTGGCGAGAAACGCGCGCGTCGACGGCAGGAAATAACCGACGCTATCGGTCAGCGACGGCACGCCGCCCTTGCCGAGCACCGGTCCCCAGCGGTAACCGCGCCACTCGGAGTTGAGCGCGAGGTGCACGCCGACGGTCACTTGTGGATACTTCCTGAGAATCTCGACCGCTTCCTGGTACCAGGGGCCGATGAACATCACCGTCGCCGAGAAAGGCATTCCGGTCTTCGCGACCTGCTCGAGGCCGAGGTTCACAGAGTGATTCATCCCGATGTCGTCGAGGCGGAAAAGCACCTCGGGCGCCTTTGCCTGTTGCGCGTGTAGCAGCGGCGGCGCAGCGATCGCGGTGAGGAAAAGAAATGCGGTGACGATGCGATAGAGACGTGTCATCAAAACCCCGTTTGACGTTGAGACCCGGAGCGACTACTCGGCGGCGACCAATGCGCTCGCGATTGAGGTGCCGTCCAGTTTCGGCGGCGAAGAAAATGCCAGCCGGCGATTGAATTCACGCCGCAGCAGGAACATGCTGAGCGCGAGCTGGACGAATACCGCGCTGACGGAGAGATACCAGATCCAGTTGAGATGAAAGCCGGGCGTGCGCGAAAGGACGATTGCGGGGACGGCGACGAGCAGCACGCGGACGCCGGACGCCACGAGCGACGGAATCGTATTGCCCATCGCCTGGAACATGCTCGACGCGACGAAGATCAAACCCGACGCGATGAAGGTCCACGACACGATGCGCAGATAGACGCCCCCGACATCCAGCACCGCCGGATCCTTCGAGAAGACTCCGATCAATGCGCGAGGCGCAAGCTCACCGATCGCGATCAGCACGACCATGAGCCCCGTCACCATGTACGCGGCTTTCCGAAACGTGTCGAGCACGCGCTCGCGATTGCGCGCGCCGAAATTCTGGCCCGCGACGGGCGCGACGGAAAAGGAGAGCGCGACGGCCGGCATGAACATCGACTGAATCACGCGCTGGCCAATCCCGAAGCCGGCCTGCGCCGCGGCACCAAACGGCCGTGCGAGGGAATACACGACGATGAGATAGACTGCCATCATGCCGAACTCGAAGCCGGCCGGCAGTCCGATGTCGAGCATCTTCCGCCACAGCGCGAGCTGCGGCTTCTGATCTCGGCGGACGAATCGCAGGTAGGAATCCTTGCCGACGAAATACGCGGCGAACCAGATGATGGCGACGACGATCGCGATCAACGACGACATCGCGGCGCCGGCGACGCCGAACGCGTGGTGGGTCACCCAGCCGAAAATCAGAAACGGCGCCAGGAGCATGTTGAGGATCACCGAGCCGGTACCCACGATCATGCCGGTCTTGAAGTTGCCGACGCCGCGCAGCGCCGCGCCGGCCGCGACCATCAGAAACTGCAGTCCCATCGCGGGAATGAACCAGAGCAGGTACTGATTCGCGAGAGCTGCCGTTTCCGGATCAGGGCTCATCGCGCGGGTGTACGGAACGCGCGCCAGCAATCCCACGACCAGAAAAGCGGCGCCGGTGACGATCGCCAGCACCTGGGCCTGATTGAACATCAGCTGCGCGCCGTCGCGATCCTTTCTTCCGATGGCGTGCGACACTACCGTCGTTGTGCCTACGCCGAGCATCTGGGTGAGCGCCAATACAATAAAGGTGAGGTTGCCGGCGATCCCCACGGCCGCGACGGCGTGCGTGCCGAGCCTGCCGACCCAGTAGAGGTCGATCAGGAAATAGAGGGTCTGGAAGATCATTGTGACGAGCATGAAGCTCGTCGTCTTCAACAGATGGCGGGTGAGCGGGCCAGTCGTGAGATCTTCCATGGCGGGGCTAATCTAATGTTCCTGAGGACTTCGTGGCGGTCGCTACGCCGGTGCGACCAGCGTTGCTTCTTCCGGGGACTCGGTGCCTCCTAAATAAACTCCTCCGCCTCGGAGCGGTAGCGACGTATGAAGACGCAACACCACCTCGACGTCATGTCTGTGGTGCGGTGTCGTAGGGAGCCTGCCAGCCCTCACCCTGAGGCTCTCCTAGGTTCGAACGGCGCTCTCAACGAGATCTATTACGTTGAGTTCGCGGTACCGAAGCCGGATGGATCGAAGCTCGTAACCAGTCAGCCGCAATGCGCTATGATGCCAGCGCCCTCACGGATCCGTATCCGGTACGTCGACTCACCGCAGCAAAGGAGATCCTGTTGGATGTGATCAGAGGATAGGCGCGAAGAAACTGCGCTGATGCAACAATCCATTTCGCGGGACTCAGGCCAACTGCCTCAAGTCGCCGATCGACCGAACGGCGGGTTAATCCAGTTAGAGAGGCGTATTCGTCGACCGTGCGCAGCATCTTTGCGGAACAATACGCGACGAGAGTCGCGCGGCGGAGCCCAACGGGCAAAGAGTCAATGTTTGTGCCGAGTCGCTCCACCATTCGGGCACCATAGTATTCCATCGGAACTCTCGCCAATGAGTTGCGGAGTAGCGCAGGATAGTCGTCGTAATCGCGGATAACCACGGCGGCTAGACACCGGGCGGAGAAATCGGCGATCAAACGAGCGGACGAGCGGGTAAGCGCGGTGTAGACAACAACCGGTCGAAAGCAGTGAGACAAGCTATCCATAAGTCGCGACCGGTTTGTTTCGATAGCCATTTCCGGATCAACGACGAGCATATCCCATTGTTCCCGAGCGGCCAGATCGACGAGCGATGTGGCGTTCGGTGCCGAGTGGATAACCTCCGCTTCACCACAGGCGACGCGGAGTCTTCGCAGCTGTTCTGATGGCAGAAACGCAAGAAGTCTCATTGACCCTCTGACGCTCGCGTGGGAATCTGCGCCGGGAGCCGGTCATACTGCCTTCCGAAAATAGTTCAAAACGAAACTATCTGACTGTGGACTGAGCATGCAACCGGATAATACGGGCCTGGCGTTTCTCGCCCGGTGTTAAATACTAAAGGTTAAACCGGTTTTTAACATGCACCTCGATCGAACCAGGTGCCAAAGTTTGCACTGCGGCTTCGTTGAAGCCTTGTCATCATCAACCGATTCCGGCGGCGTTGTGACGGCGAGTGGATCAGTCGGTCTGGTTGCAATCGCTTAATGCAGATCTCCAACTTCCGCTGCTGGCTGACCCAGTCGTTCGTTCGAACAACTCCCGACCCCTTGAGTAGTCACAGCCGATTGGTCTAGTGATGTCCAGTTTTGGCCTGTCTCCGTCCAACAATGGCTATTTGCGGACTTGCTGAGTGTGCGCAGTTTGCGCAAAGGCGGTCTGCCGTTTTCCTGGGGTAGCGAAGAAATCTGTAGAAGCCAACGAGACTCGTCGCGCTCGGCCCTAGCGGTGTGATCTGGGTTGAATGGTACGCACCTAGAGCGAACACAGGTCGACCTTAAACATCATCCGTGCGGTTAGCGGCTGTTCGTAAGATTGGAGCTAATAGATAAACTTCAACTAGCGCGAGGGCGTAATGAGATACTACCGACGGTGTACGAGAGCGTGCCAGGGGTTTTTGTTTTTCGCGATGTTGTTTGCGCCAGCGTGTGCCGAATCGCCGACAGAAGTGGTACGGCGCACCCCAGCCGCGCCGGTCGGGCCGACGTTGTCCCAAAACCCGCCCCCCGGCTCAACTATTACAGTTTCAGATGGGGTGGGTACATCATTCACACTGGATGCCGCTGCCGAAGCGGTCTTTGTTAGCGATGGGACCGTTATCACCCTTTCGCCAGAAGAAGCGGCCACCATTGCGACAGCGTTTTACAGCACGTCGAACGGTGACACGTTGTCCAGCGCGATTGATACGGAGGAGGGAAGGTGCGGGCAGGGAGGATATTGCGAACAGTCCGTGACGTTTGGAGGCCCCTCTGCCGACACCGCGGACGGCCAATCCGTGCTTTTGGTGCGGCACGTCAGTACATCGACGAAAACGAAACGCGGTACTACCTTCGGCTTGAGCACGATCAACTATGCGAACTTGCTTTCGCCGAACCATCAGAACAAGTCCCGATCAAGTGAGCCTACCACGGTTGGGATCGAGTCGACCGAATACTACGGTTGGCCGCCGAGCTGCCTCGACATTGCTCGCCAAATGTACGCTATGGCGCCGACTTACAGAGAGGCGAGGAATGTAGTTCTGAATGTACTAAAGGACATTGCTAACCAGGCTGTTGAATTTGACGATCAAGGCCGCCCTACCATTCACCTTCCAAATGTGCCGAGCCTTGCGTACAATCTGATGACCAGAATTGAGGAAGAGAGTGACGCATACATACAAATGCAATTCTGGGCCGGCATGTATGTAGGATTTGGATGTGGCGACAACAACTGGCCAGACGCTAGCGGAAGCGGGTCGTTGGGCGGTGGATTAACCCTTGAGTGTCACGACGAAGGTTGGGAAATCTCTTACGACGGCGGCACAACTTGGGACCCGATTACCGTCTCCGTTTGTGAGTACGAGATGTGATACGAAACGCCTCCGTTGCTCGTCACTTCAATGGACGCAGTGGGGAGCAACGGTAGGCAATTTCTGCGCACACGCCATGGACCAACGCACCATCTTAGTGCTAGTGCTCGCCGGTTTCGTCGGGAGGGCACAGTACGCAGCGGCACAGGCAACCGGATCTGTCGATCCACTTGCCATCCCCCACACGCAATTGTTATGTCGCGCGGTTCCCTCGGCTCGGGAAGACCCAACTCATGCGGCGATCTCGTTACGATTCGAGGAAGGTGACCTTCGCAAATCTCGACTCATGGATGTTGCGTACGATTCTACAGGGGCTCCGGTATATCTAAACGTTCTAGCTGTATGGGCCGGAGCGAATGAACACCCCATTACGTACGCTCTTGTGACGCGCTTCGGGCCTGGGGAGACTGTTGCGGGACTCAGAATGCAGAGTAATATTGCCACCGATACGGCTTCAGCAGGTTCTACGAGCGCCGAGCATAGGCCACCCAAGGCCGCCCCATTTGAGCCGTTGTCAGCGCCCGAGGTATCAGAAGCCCGAACTCTTGCAATTTGGCTCTGGGACCATCGGTGTCTGCGTTAACGCATGAATCCTGATAGGATGGATACTGGAGAGCGCGATAACCGCGGCGTAATAAACACTTTCGTAAGCTCTTGGTCCTTCGACAGCACGATATTGGCTGCCGTGTACTTCACCCTCAGTGGGTTGTTGGCCGTCTACGCTGGCCTAGCATCTACGATTCGACAGGCCGCTCAGTCTCGTGGCGGTGCCGCCCCCTTCGAACACCAAACTCAACTTTACTCGGTGTTGCTCTGTGTCGTCGGTCTTGCATTTATCCGAGCTAGTTGGCTGTATTGGTCTCACAACAAGCGCGGGGTTTACTGGGCATTGCTGTCGTTAGCACTGTTCGTGGGTACCTGGCTTGTCGGAAACCGACCAACGGCTTCAGATCTTATTCTAGGAGTCGCGGCACTTGCGTTTGTTGGAGCGTCACATTCACGGCTCACCGCGTCAAATAAAACTAGGTAGTCGCTCAGTCGCGCTCGCGACGGTGGCGTCACTTGCGGTACCGGTCACGTCAATCTCGCAAAA
Organism: uncultured Gemmatimonadota bacterium; assembly: GCA_946478895.1. Next base: position 635 of record CAMLDY010000104.1, on the reverse strand, counting down.
TCTGCCACATAAGGCTTTCGAACGTCTTCGAAAAAAAGCGGATCAATCCGCACGGCCGCTGAGCCAGTCGGCAGGGCATTGTCTATACCTGCGATCCGCCGCAATTAGACGCCCTTTTTCGTGACCTGCTATCAGACTTCGATTATGACCTTGGCTGCCCGCTCCTTCTTCCTGCGATAATCCTCGGGCATGCCGTTCGTAAAGAACGAAACCCGCAAGGCGCAGCGTCCTCCGTCATCGACAGCGTTCGCGCGGATACGAAGAGCGATCAACTAAGCGGATCTCGGGCCCTCAACCAACGATAGAAGGCGCCGTTAGTTGTTTCCCTGCGACCGCGCTTTCTTTGCCGAGAACCCTCCTCACGAAGTCCGGCCACCAGTTCGTCTGGGCCGCGCGCGATTTGTAGCGATCGAGCTCGGCCCAGGTTCGCTCGTGAATCGCCTGCCCACGCTCGATCGCCTCTTCGCGGGTGATTCTGTCGCGCTTGAGAGCACGGCGGCCGATCTGGGCGTGCAGAACTTCATCGGCCCAGTCGTAATCGTGGAAATGCGCGGACAACTCGTCGCCGGCAGCGACCGCAGTCTCGTACTCGAAGCGCTTCCCGGTATCGCTCGGCATCAGTGACTGCTCGATGG
>CAMLDY010000103.1 GCA_946478895.1 uncultured Gemmatimonadota bacterium | reverse complement strand
TCTGCCTCCGACGCGGCAAGTACTCCGATCTGGCGGAGCCTGTCGGTGCCGAACACCCGGAACTGCCCGGTGGTAATCGGGATCAGCACCTGGTCATCTGGATCGCCGAAGCCGCCGCCGGTGCCCTTGCTCGCGAGCACGCCGATCACCTCGAACAGAAAACCGCCGATGCGGATGTTCTGACCGACTAGCTCCGCCGGCGGAACTCCAAGATTGTCCGGCACGCTCGCGCCCAGCACCGCCACGCGCCGGCTCGCGCGGTCGTCACCTTCGGTGAACATCTTCCCCTGCGCCATCTGGTACTTCCTGACTTCCAGATAGTTGGCGGTGGTGCCGATCACCTGGGTATTGGTGTTGGTATTGAGATACTGCACCTGGAGCTGGCGCTGAATCTCGGGCTCGACTTCGGCGACCGCGGGCCCCGCCGAATCGAGGGCGCGCGCGTCAGCGACGTACATCGGCGCACGATCGCTGCCGGAACGGACGCCACCCGGCGCGTATATCTGTCCGGGCGAGACAGTCAGCAGGGTCGTGCCGAGCGCACTGATCCGCGCGTTGACGGACTCCTGCGCGCCGCGTCCAAGCGCGACAACTGCGATCACCGCGCCGACCCCGATCACCACGCCGAGCATCGTCAGGAATGACCGCAGCTTGTTCGCTCTGAGCGCGCCGAGCGCTACGCCAATTGTCTCTCCGAGCAGCATACGCTTATCTCCGGTTGGTCATCCGCCGCCGCGACCGCCGCCACCGCCACCGCCGCCACCGCCTTGATTCTGCTGCTGTTGCTGCAGCCCGCCGCCGGCGCGCGATCTGATGCGCTGCTGGAGCTCGTCACGCTGCGCCTGCAACACCGCGGCACCCAACAGTGCCACCTCGTCGCCCTCTTGCAGTCCGCTCAGAATCTCGGTGTAATCGAAGTCGCTGATCCCGACGCGCACGACGTGGGGCGTGTACTTCTCGCCCTTCTTGACGAACACGATCATCGGTCCGCCGCCGCCACCGCCCGCGAAAGCACCGGCGCCGCCGGCTCCGCCTGCGCCGCCGGCTCCGGGCGCGCCGCCCTGACGGTTGAATCCGCCGCGCGTCGACGACGCAGTTCCCGACGCAGCACCGCGCGCAAAGTTGCCGCCGAATCTCCTGCCCGTGCTGTCGCCGCCGAATCGCCGTCCCGTCGTATCGCGCCCGGTGCTGCTCGCCGTAGACGACGCTGCGCCGCCGCGGCCGCGGCCTCGGTTCTGCCTCATCGACGCCATCATCGAGCGCAGCGAATCCTGGCTCACCCCCAGCACCGGTGCGACCGTCGCCGCGTCGCGCGCGTTTCTGATCGCGTCACTCGGCACCGCCAGCACGTTGTCCTTGCGCACGATGTCCATCACCACCTGCCCGTTCATGCCCGGCTTGAGCGCGTTGTCGGAGTTGTTGAGACTCACCAGCACCGGGAACATCGTCACGCTCGACTGCACGACGGCCTGTGGCTCGACCTTCTCGACCACTCCGACGAATCGCCGGTTCGGAAACGCATCCACGGTAACCGTCGCCATCTGGCCCGCCTGCACGTTGCCGATGTCCGTCTCGTTGACGAACGCGCGCATTCTCACCTTCGTTAGATCCGCCATCTTCAAAATCGTCGTGCCGCCGCTCGCCGATGTCGTCGCCGAGGTGATCACCATCCCCTCCGAGACGGGCTTCTCGATGATGGTGCCGTTCGACGGCGCGCGTACCGTCGCGTCCTCGAGCTGCACCCGGGCGATGTCGAGGTTGGTGCGCGCCTTGACCACCTGCGCGTCGGCATTCGCGTATGCGAGGGTCGCCGCTTCCATCTCCTGCGACGTGATGATGTTCTGCTTGTAGAGCTCCGCCGATCGATTGCGCTGCGCCAGCGCGACCTCGCGCGCGACCGTCGCCGATCTCAGATCGGCCGCCGCCTGGGTATAGCGGTTCTGCACGTCGCGGGTGTCGATCTGCACCAGCAGGTCGCCGGTGTGCACATTGGAGCCGATGTCGACCGGCATCTTGAGCACCAGCCCGGACGCCTTGGACTTGACCTCGATGATGTCGACGGGCTCGACGGTGCCGTTGGCCTGCGCGCTCAGCACGATGCTGCGCCGTTCAGCGCGCGCCGTCTCGATGACTACCGTCGGATCAGTGCTCTTCTTGCACCCGCCGAGTGCTGCCACCAACGGCAGCGCAAGTATCAGCCCAGCTCGCAGCGACGACGCGCGCCCGCGAGAAATTCCCACTTTCGTTTCGTTCATCTTGCGTGTTGAATGTTCGGAATGCGCGATCGACGTCATTGCAGATCGCGGCCAACCAGCGCCTCCAGCTGCGCGCGCGCGATGCGGTAATCGTAGCGCGCCTGAATCAGCGCCTGTCGCGCCGTCGCGAGCGCCGCCTGCGAAGTAATCAAATCGAGCAGCGTCGAAGCGCCGATATTGTACCGCTGTTGCTGTACCCGCACGTCTTCCTCCGCCGCGGCTACCGACGCGGTCTGAACCGCGACCCGCTGCGATGCGCTCCGCAACGCGCCGATGTTCTGCGTCAGCGACTGCTGCGCCGCCAGCTGCGCGTCGTGCAGGCTCGCCTCGGCATTTACCTCGGCGACTTTCGCGCGCACAACGTTCTCCTCGCGCTGGAAGTTGTTGAAGATCGGATACGACAGTGAGAACGACAGCCGGCCGTTGTAGTTGAACGGGTCGCTGCCGAGCCCGAATTTCGGATCGGTGCCGCTGCCATTGCGCGAATAGCTGGCGCTCAGTGACGGCAGGTAGGTGGCCTTCGAAGCCTTCCGCGATTCAGTCGCGGCGTCGAGCGCCGCCTGCGCCTGTTGCACCGCCGGGCCGTTCTTGGCGAGGGCGGCCAGCTGCGCGCTGTCCGGAAGCTGCGCCATGTTCTCGTGGAGCGACGCCGGATCGGCCGTGACGGGAACGTCCGACGCAACCAGCCGCGTCAGCGCCGCGTTGGCCGCCTCGCGCTGGGCCTGCGCGGTGAGAAGCGCGAGCTGCGCGTTCCCGACCGCGATCACCCCACGCAGCGAGTCCGAGCGAGTTGCCGCGCCCGCCCGCACTCTCGCCACCGACGACTTGTATTGGACGTTCGCCAGCTCCATCTGCACCCGCGCCGCATCTTCGCTCTCGATCGCCGCCAGCACGGCGTAGTACTGCTGCTTGACGTTAAGCGCGATGTTGTACTTCACCGCAACCGCATTCGCTTCGGCAGCCGCGATGTCCGAGTTGGACGTGCGCAGATTGTAGAGCCGCTGGCCGCCGTCGAAGAGCGTCATATTGAGCGAGAGCCCGGTACTGTTGGTCGGGGCCGACGCGACCTGCACCTGCTCACCGTTCTGGTTGATACGGGTCTGTCCGCCGCCGATCTGCACCACGTGGCCCATGCTGAGCGATGCACTCGGCAGAATCGCGCCGATCGCCGAGACGCGGGCCGCGCGGCTGGTTCGCTCGGTGCCCTCAGCCTGAACCGCCTGCGGCGAATTCTGCTGCGCCATTGCCACCGCCTCCTCGAGGGAGATCTTGCGGGCACTGTCCGGCGCGCGGGTGAGGCCGGGCTGAAGCCCCGGCTGGAGGACCTGGGCACCGGCGACCGAGCCGGCTGCCATAAAAGCCAGAGTCAGCGCCGGAAGGAGTCGTCCGAACGCCATTTGATTGTGTGACATATAGTTGCGTTGCTGATCGGTTGCTCAAAAACAAAGGGCCGCACCTGACCGCGGCCCTTCAATAAGTACGCCCAACCGTAGCGTTTTGCTGAAGGCGGTTATCGGTGGACCGTTGCCAGCATCCGCTGCCTCAGCATCGACAGCCGCTTCCGCACCGAGCCGTCCATCACGGTGTCGCCGACCTTCACGATCACGCCGCCGAGGATGGCCGGGTTGAGGGAGATGTGGGGCACCACGCGCTTGCCGAAGAGACGCGTGAGCTGCCGCGCCAGGGCGTCGCGCTCCGGCTCCGTCGGCTCCGTCGCTACCGTGACCATCGCGTGCACCCGGTTCTCGGCTTCGTCGATCAGCAGCCGATACTCGGAGGCGATCTCCGGAATCAACATCTGCCGGCGCTTGTTGATGACCGTCTCGATGAAGCGCAGGAATAGCCGTGGCACCCGCCGACCAAGCGCTTTCTCGAGAATCTCGATCTTGTGCGATGCGGAAAGCTTCGGCGACTCGAGGAACGCGCGCAGCGTCGGGTCTTCCCTCATTCCCGCGGCGATCGCGTCGAGCAGCGCGCCCCACTCCTCGACGCTGTCGCTCTTCCGCGCCAGCGTCAGCAGCGCTTCGGCGTAGTTGCGGCCAATTCCCTCGGCGTTCATCCGCGCGTGGTCTCCGCGACGGGAATCGAAGAAAGGAAGCTCTCGACGATTTTCCGATTCGACTGGTCGTCGAGATTTTTTTCGATGACCTTGCCGGCGCCGGCGATGGCGAGCTCGATCGCCTCGCGACGCAGATCGGCGATCGCGTGCTCCTTCTCGCGACCGATCTCTGCCCGCGCACGCTCCAGCATCTGCTGCTGCTGCTGCTGGGTCTCCTCGAGCATCTGCGCGCGCAGCTTCTCGCCCGCGTGGCGGCCCTCGACGATGATCTTCTGCGCCTCTACCCGCGCCTCCTCGATCTGCCGCTTGTGCTCGGCGAGAATGCCGGCCGCTTCCTCGCGATCGCGCTTGGCTGCCTCGATCGCGTCCTCGAGGGCTTTCTCACGCGCCTCGACCTCGGCGATGATCTTCGGGAACACGAATCGGCCGAGTACGATCAGCAGGACGATGAAGACTATGAAGGTCCAGAACATCAGTCCGCCGTTCGGCGTGAGCAGATCGCCGGACTTGCTCGATTCTACCGGCGCGATCGGCTCTGACTGCAGCAATGCAAGAAGTACCAGGTACATATGCGTGGTGGCTCGGGGCGATATCTCGCCGTTTGTATCGCTGATCTCGAATTGAGGCTGGGGTCCGCGGCGCGCGAACGCGCCGCGGAGCCGAGCCGAAATTGCCTAGAAGCTGAACTTGCCCTGAATCAGGAACGCGATGACGATTGCGAACAGCGCGATTCCCTCGATGAGCGCCGCGAAGATGATGGCGCCCGTCTGAATGCGACCTGCCATTTCCGGCTGGCGCGCCATGCCGTCCATCGCCTGGCCGGCCAGACGTCCAATACCGATGCCCGCGCCGATGGTGGCGAGACCGCCGCCGATGCCGGCGCCGAGCAAAGCCCACGCGCCCGAATACTCGCGGGTGAAGCTCGCTGCAGCCTGAAGCAGAGGATACATCGTGACCATTTTCTTACCCTTTCCTTTTATGGCAAATCGTGATTTGTCATGCTCGCGATCACGACATCGCTATCCGTCGACGGAGCGCCAGGCTCCAACGGAATTCTCCAGCCCCCTCGGCCGGATACGTGCGCGGAGTTGAGCAGGCTCCGCGTCAGTGCGCACTCTCGCGAATCAGTCCAATGAACACGGCGGACAGAAGCATGAAAATGAACGCCTGCAGAAATGCCACGAACAGCTCCAGCATCGCGATGCCGAGCGCCATCGCGATCGGCAGCGGAACCAGAATCCACGTTGCGAACGTGAAGATCAGACTTATCAGCGCCAGCAGGACGACGTGACCGGAGATCATGTTGGCGAAGAGACGGATCGCCAGCGCGAACGGCTTTGTCAGCTTGCCGATGATCTCGATCGGGGTGAGAATCGGCGAGATGAAGAGCTTCATGCCGAGCGACATGTCGTGCGGCCAGAAGACTATCGTATTGATGTAGCCCTTGCCGAGCGCCTTCATGCCGGCGAACTCGATCACGAAAAACGTGACGATCGCCAGCGTCGCGGTGACCGAGATGTTGCCGGTCGCGGTCGCGCCGTACGGCATCAGGCCGAGCAGGTTCACGAACAGGATGAAGAAGAAGAGCGTGAGGAGATACGGCACGAACGCATTGCCGTGCGGTCCGACGTTGGGTAGCACCACCTCGTTGCGGAGGTAGAGCACCATCGCCTCGAACCCAGCGCCGAAACCGCCCGGCGCCTTGCCCTTGCTGGTGTGACGGTTGTGCGCGCGCAGCGCGAACAGAGTGAAGAGAAGGCACAGCAGCGCCGCAACCCAGAGCATCACCACGTGGCGCGTCGGCGAGATGTCGAGCGAGAAGCCGCCGATGTGAATCGGATTCCAGTGCGGGAGCTCGTACTCGCACACGAAGCCGTGCTTGAAGCACGGCAAATCGAGGGTGTGCGAATCCGCGATGTGCGGCGTGATGAAGTCTCTTTGATCAGCGATCATATTCGAGCAGGAGCGGTTCGGCCATCATCGTCAGAAAGAAAAAAGTCACCAGACTCACCAGCGCCGCCTCGAGTGAGAGATTCGCGATCCTCGCCAGCGGAGCGTACAGCACCAGCACGAACAGCCGGAGTCCCGCGCCAAGCGCCCATCGTATCAGCAGCTCTCCAGGCTGTCCGTGTCCCGAGCGTCCCGGGCGCAAGAGCGCGTAAGAGCCGAGTTGTACTGCGAAAGCCAGTCCAGCGGAGACCAGCATCGCGTCGTGCTGCGCAACCGTTCTGAAGTACGTCCTCAGGATCACGGTGGCGACCAGAATGAGAGCGGCTGACACTCCGGCGAAAAACGCCAGCGCTCTCTTTTCTTTCACCGTTCGCGTCTCCGCCGCTCTTCGTCATCCTGCTTTTGTGCCGCCGCAATGCGGCGATACATATGGTAGAATCCGCCCACCGCACCCACGAACGCCCCGGCGATGATGAACAATCCGTTTCCGTCGAAGCGGTTGTCGAGCCATTGGCCGGCGAAGACGAAGATCACGATCGCGGCCGCGAACTGGATCCCGAGTCCGGCGAAATCGGCGCCCGACAAGCCCTTTGGCGAGGTCTGTCGCGGCCGTTTTTCGTCAGCCATTGCGCGATGAAATTAACCGCTTGTGAAGAATTTCACAAGCGAACAGATGGCGCATTTCCGAAGAGAGGCCGAACATTTCAGGCGCGCGCAAGTTCATGACTCATGCGGAGTTAGTCTGTGACTTGACTGTTGACCGCTCGTCTATCTGTCGATAAGTTGGCGTTCTCACGATATGTGAGAGCGGCCGCCCGCCTACCACGACCAGACCAGTCTCGCGAAGTAATGGATAACCGGCTCATTCTCCCCTTGCTGTGCGCAGCATCAGTCGCCCTCGCCGCGGCTCCGTTCTCCCACGAATCAAAATCGATCGCAACTACAAAGCACTCGGCCGCCGAGAAGAGTGCGCCAATCGTCACGACTTTCGACGTGACGAGACCGAAGGACGACGCCGACAAGCTCCGCTTCTCGCTCAACGTGCGCAACAACACCGGCAAGATGCTCGAGCTCCGCTTCCCGGATGGACAGACCCACGATTTCGTCGTCAAGGATTTCGCCGGCAAGGAAATCTGGCGCTGGAGCGAAGGGCGGATGTTCACCTCGGCGATGCGCAGCGAGACGCTCAAGGGCAAGGGCGCGACGAGCTTCTCCGAGAGCTGGGACGTGAAGGGTCAGCACGGAGCATTCACCGCCGTCGCGATTCTCAAGAGCGACAACTTCCCCGTCGAGACTTCGGTTCAGTTCGTACTGCCGTAGCACGCGCTGGGTTGGCGATCAAAAAGCGCTTCGGCGCTTTTTTTGTTGCGTGAGACGCTCTGCTACTGAGAACTCAGTGCTGCGGCGCGTATGCGCGCATTGATGCTTAAGTGATAAGAAAGTGGCAGTTCGATGATATGAAAGTGGCAGTTGCCGCCGATTGTCTGCGTGGAACCTCATATCTGGCAGTATTTATGCTGCGCGTGCGCAACCTAACCAGTCGAAGGAAGTTTGGTGTTAGCGCACACGCTACCGTTGCTGGCGTTTCTTACATCGCCGCTTCTCCAACTTCGGGATCCTCACGCTTGCACTCTGCAGGCTTGGAGCGCACCGACGTTTGTGTCTGGATTAGGAGCAGCGGATATTCGGAATCCCCGTATCTCCGTCAGTCGTCACGGCCTCATCATAATCGTTGGGAACAAGACACCAGATCAGGAGTCACCCGAGTCGATTCCGCAACTCGGCATCTGGAAACTTGAGCGCGGTCGCGCGGGGCGGCTGAATGCCGTCGGAATTCCGGCACCCTCCGGAACACACTGGTTTGGATATCCGATCGCCACGTTCGACCGTCAGAACAGACTCCACGTTCTCTGGGCAGAGCCTGCGGATTCGCTGAAACTGCGACGGACATCTCAACCGCTGGGTGCACTCGCACTAACTGTCATATGGCATGCGAGCTTTTCGGCCGGGAGATGGACTACGCCACAAAGGATAGCAATATTCGAGTCTGCCCGATGGACGCCGACCTTCATCTCATCGTTGATTCCCATCGGCGGCCGAGGTGTCGCAGTCGCAGTTCCAACGTTCAGTAAGAGTGCGGGCGGGGTCGTCACATTCCTGAGTGGGTCGGATGCCCACTGGGCGCGGCATGACGTTCCTTTGGCCCTCCCTGTCGAGCCGTCGTACACCGATTTGGCGATCGCCTCTAGCGGCAGGATAATAGTCAGCTACGCCGCGGCTGAGACGGGGCTTGGACGAGATATCAACAGCGTCTTTGCAATATCGTCCAACGACGGTGGAAGTCATTGGAGTCATCCGAGATTGGTCAGTCGCTCCGGCCGACAACCTACGTTCGACCAACGGCTCGTGGCCGTTGACGATGGAGCCGCTCTTATTTGGACGAAGAGTCGAAGTCAGTCCGAAGCGCCAGATCTAATTCAAGCTGCACGCAATGCGGACCGCGGCGATGACTGGAGTAAAGTGATCGGGACTGAAGCGAACTATCCCCGACACCTCTTTGTTGTCAAGTCGCCCTGCGACCATCCGCTGGCCTTCTTCGAAGCTGCTGGCACCGATGGAGCGACGCTAACATCGGTCTCACTCCGAAGATTAGGGTTCGCGGAAACTCAGGTTTTGTTCCCACTACTCAGATCTGTCTCTCCGAGTGCTGCATCTGACGGCAGATGCATTCACCTCCTTTGGCTAGCAGCCCCTCGGTCCTCCACACCAATAAGACCTATGCTCGCATATAGCACGGCGTGCGCG
>CAMLDY010000102.1 GCA_946478895.1 uncultured Gemmatimonadota bacterium | reverse complement strand
CCCTCCCCTGGAGATTCCGCAGTGAAGATTGCCGTTTGCGTTAAGCGGGTGCCGGACATGGACGTTCGCTTCAGGATTGCCGCCGACAACGCCTCGGTCGAGGAGGCGGGGCTCAAGTTCGATCTCAACGACTTCGACGCCTGGGGCGTCGAGGCTGCGCTCAGGCTCAGGGATGCGAACGCAGGCAGCGAAGTCACCGTCATCTCGCTCGGTCCCGACGTCGTCCAGGAGACCATTCGCAAAGCACTGAGCATGGGTGCCGACAAAGGCATCCATCTCAAGGCCGAGAAAGTCCCCTTCGATGGCTTCGCCATCTCCAGGGCACTGGCGGAGGAGCTCAAGCCCGGCGCCTACGATCTGATCTTCTTCGGCAAGATGTCGCCCGATTCTGCCAACGGAGTCGTCGGCCAAATGGTCGCCGAGCTGCTTGGACTGCCGTGCGTATCGGCGATATCCTCGTTGGAGATCGCGAATGGAAAGGGAAAGGCCAAGCGCGAGCTCGAAGGCGCACAGGAGATCGTCGAGTTTCCGTTGCCCGCCGTTCTCACCGTCGATGAAGGACTCAATCAGGCCCGACTGCCTTCGCTCAAGGGAATCATGGCGGCCAAGAAAAAACCGCTCGAGGTGAAGCCCGCGCAGCTGCCGCAGCCGCAGCTCACGGTGCGAAAAGTGGAGCTGCCTCCTGACCGGAAAGCAGGCCGCATCGTCGGTGAGGGCGCCGCCGCTGTACCCGAGCTCGTGAAGCTTCTCCAGACCGAGGCAAAGGTTCTCTGATGGCGAACGTCTTTGCTTTTGTCGAAACCCGCGGCGGGGAGATAAGAAAAGTCGGTCTCGAGGCAGTCACCGCGGCGCGAATGCTCGCCGATAAGCTGGGGGGCGGGGAAGTGCACGCCCTGGTGATGGGCCCGCCGGGTGTCGCCGCCAAGGCGCCTCAGATCGGTGAGCACGGCGCGGACGTTGTGATGGTCGTCGAACAGGGCGATCTCGCGAACTACAATCCCGAGGTCGCTACCGCGACCGCTGCCGATCGGATCAAATCCGGTGGCTACCGCGCCGCCGTATTCAGTACCTCGGCGCAGGGTCGTGACCTGGCGCCGCGCGTCGCCGCGCGTCTCGGAGTCAGCGTCGTCACCGATGTTCTTTCGTTCGACATCGATGGCGACTCGATCGTCGTCAGGCATCCGATGAACATCGGCAAAGTGATCGCAACTATCGCGATCAATTCCCAGCCGGCGATCATCGCCATGCGGCCGAACGTCATCGCGCCGGCGAAGAATCCCAAAGCTGGCCGTATCGAGACGGTCCAGCCGGCGGTTGATCCCGCTTCATCGCGGGTGAAAGTGGTGGAAACGAAGCAGGGCGGCCGCGGCAAGGTGGATCTCGCCGAGGCGCCGGTCGTCGTCGCCGGCGGACGCGGTCTCAAGGCGGCTGAGAATTTCAAGCTCGTCGAAGACCTCGCCGCCGCGTTCGGGAATGCCGCGGTGGGCGCGACTCGCGCAGTGACCGACGATGGATGGCGGCCGCACAGCGACCAGATCGGGCAGACCGGCCGCCTCGTGAGTCCGGAGCTTTACGTCGCGGTCGGAATCTCGGGCGCCGTGCAGCACTTGGCGGGCATGCGCACCTCGAAGACCATCGTCGCCGTGAACAAGGACAAGGATGCGCCGATCTTCAAGGTCGCTGACTACGGAATCGTCGGCGATGTGTTCGAGGTGATTCCCGCGCTCACCGAAGCGGTGCGCGAGGCGAAGAAGCACCACTAATGCCGCGCCAGCTCGAGGTAATTCCGGCGGCGCATCAGGCGCCGCTTCCTCTCGACAAGCTGATACTCACGGAACCGGCCGACGCCGAGGCGGTGCCGATGGATGTGCTTTTCGTCGGTGGGGGCCCAGCCGGACTAGCCGGCGCGATTGCGCTCGCCAGGCTGGTCAAGGCCGACAACGAAGCCGGCGGCGACCTCGGCGATGTCCAGATCGGCGTGCTCGAGAAAGCAGGTGCGCTCGGCGAGCATTCGCTGAGCGGCGCGGTCGTCAACCCCATCGCCATCCGCGCACTCTTTCCCGAGCTCAGCGACAAGGACTTTCCTTTCCGCGCGCCGGTGACTGGCGAGCGCGTGTACTTCATGACGGGGAATCGCGCTGTCCGGATGCCGACGCCGCCGACGATGCAGAACCACGGCTACTACATCGGCTCGATCTGCGAGATCGTGCGTTGGCTGGGCGAAAAGGCAGAAGGCCTCGGCGTCAACATTTTCACGGGGTTTCCGGCGGCGTCATTGCTCACCGAGGGCTCTCGTGTAACCGGCGTACGTACCACGCCGTCGGGTTTGTCGCGCACCGGTGAACAGGGCTCGGGCTACACTCCGCCGACGGACATCACCGCGCAGATCACCGTGCTGGCGGAAGGAACGCGCGGCACCCTGTCGCAGGCTTACCTGCAGTGGCAAAAGATCGCATCCGACAATCCGCAGATCTTCGCGCTCGGCGTCAAGGAAATCTGGGAGACCCTCAAGCCCCTCGACGCCGTGGTGCACACCCTCGGCTGGCCATTACCGAAAGACTGCTTCGGCGGAAGCTTCATGTATCCGCTGACACCCAATCTCGTCGCGCTTGGTCTGGTGGTCGGTCTCGACTACAAGCGCACCACCGACGATGTGCACGAGATGCTTCAGCGCATGAAGCTGCACCCGCTGTTCCGCGAGATTCTGGAGAGCGGCGAGATGGTCGAGTGGGGCGCGAAGACGATTCCCGAGGGCGGCTTCTACGCGTTGCCGAAGCGACGCTCGGGCGACGGCGTGATGATCGTCGGCGACTCCGCCGGCTTCGTCGAGGTCGCCTCGCTCAAGGGAATTCACTACGCGATGCAGTCGGGAATGTTCGCGGCGCGTGCCGCGTTCGACGCCCTCAAGCGAAAGGACACTTCCTCGGCGACGCTCCGGGAATACGACGCGATGGTCGATGGCAGCTTCATCGTCGATGATCTACGCCGCCGCCGCAACATGCGGCTCGCGTTCCAGAAGAGCGGATTCTACGCCGCCGGACTGAAGGCCGGACTGATGACTGTTACCGGCGGTGCGCTGTTCGGCGGAAAAATCGAGTCGCACCTCGACGCCGACGTGCCTCGGGAAGTGAAACCTACGGAGCCCTTCACGCCCGACGGCAAGCTCACCTTCAGCAAGCTCGATGCGGTCTTCAAGTCGGGAAACGCGACTCGCGACGACATTCCGTCGCACCTGATCGTCGGCCCCGACATTACGCCCGGGGTCGCGGAGCTCTACACCCACATGTGTCCGGCCGGCGTGTACGAGCGAGATGGCGAGCGGCTCGTAGTGAGTCCCGCAAACTGCATCGATTGCAAGGCTACGGATGTAATCGGCCCGCGCTGGACTCCGCGCGAGGGCGGCAGCGGTCCGAAGTATCGCCAGATGTAAATGCCGAGGAGAGTCCTCGCAGTCAGCCGGACTCGATCTCGTAGATGTCGATCTTCTGCCTGATGTCGCCCGCCGCGAACGGCAGGGTTTGCTTCTCCCGCACTATCAGGCCCTGACGTCCGCACGCTTCCAGAAAAATCGGTGCCGCAACCCTGCCCGGATCAGCTACCAGCGCGCGGCCCCCGACCGCGAGCGATCGCGCGAGAATCGCCGGCAGCAGCTCGGCGTACTCCTTCTCGTAGAGCACGTCCGACGCGAAAACCAGATCGAAGGTTCCCAGGTCCGCCGGAAAATGCCGCCAATCGACAAGCCGCGTCAGCGCCGGGCGGCCGAGATTGCGAAAGACGTTCGCGCGCGTGACGTCGAGCGCATCTTCGTAGTAGTCGGTTGATAAAACCTCGAATCCCGCGGTCGTCGCCGCGAGTGTGCTCAAGCCAACCCCGCAACCCAGCTCGAGCGCGCTGCGTCCGGCGCCGTCCAGCTCCAGCAGCCTTCCGGCGAGAATGATCGACGACGGCCACACGTCCGCCCAATAGGGAAGCCGTTCGTCCTTGACGAAGTCCTCCTCCCTGATGAGATCGTCGGCGTTCGCGGGCTTGAGGATGCTGAAGGTTCTGTCACCGACCACCGCATCCTGAATCGAGGTGCGGAATCGTCTCGTGAGCGCGAGCACCAGCGCGTCGCCGTTGAGCGCCCCGCTCTCGCCGACCGCGGAGACTTCGCCTTTGTCGATCACAGTGAGAAAACCGACGTTTCTTCCAGGCTCTGGTCCAGCATCAACGCGTTGAGCTGCGATCCCTTCGCGACTTTCTGCGAGCTTTCCGGGACGATCAACAGAGCGTTCGCTTTCGCCATCGACGTGAGCGCCGCCGAGCTCTGCGGGCCGGTGAGCCGCGCCGTCAACGAGGCGTCCTCCCGTCGCGTCACGATGGCGCGCAGAAAGTGGGTCAGCTTGGCGCCGGTTTTCACCTCCTCCTCCAGTGTCACACGCACGGTGCGGCGAAACGGCGTCGCGTAGCCCTGCATCTTACGCAGCGCTGGCCGCACGAACAGCTCAAAGCTCACCATTGCCGAAACCGGATTACCCGACAGGCCGAGCCATGGCACATCGTCGAGCATGCCAAAGGCCAACGGCGCTCCCGGCCGCATTTTGACCTTCCAGAATTTTTGCTCACCCCCGAGCGCACCGAACACGTCACGGGTGTGGTCGAGATCGCCCACTGATACTCCGGCCGAGGTGAGAATGAGATCGCACCCCTTCGCCTGCCTCAACTTGCGCTTCAAGGAAGCCGGAGTGTCTCCGGCGATGCCGAGATCGAGCGGAATACCGCCGGCGACCCGGGTCAACGCCGTCAACGTGTACCCATTGGTCGAGACGATCTTCCGTCCGGCCTCGACCTTGTGGAAGTCATCGACCTCGACGAGCTCGTTCCCCGAGCTGATGATCGCTACCCGCGGTCGCTTGAATACCGAGACTTTGGCAACGCCGGTCGACGCCAGGACTCCGAGTAATGCCGGCCTCAGCGGATTGCCGCGCCGGGCGAGCGGGTCGCCCCGCTGGAAGTCCTCTCCCGCCTGTCGGATGTTCTTCCAGACATCGCGCGCTTCGCGGATCTCGACCTTCTTCTTGCCGCCGTCGGTGTCTTCCTTCCTGATCACCGAGTCGGCGCCCTCGGGCACCGGCGCCCCGGTCATGATCCGCATCGCCTCACCGCGGCGCAGCGCGCGCGGCGCGAACCCGCCCGCCGCAATCGTCGCAACCACCTTCAGGCTCACCCGTTCGCCGCTCATGACGGCGGTAATGTCCGCCGATCGCACCGCATAGCCGTCCATCGACGAGTTGCTCCAGGGGGGCATCGTCACCGTTGCCACGACGTCTTCGGCGCAAACGCGGCCGAGCGCCTGGCGAAGCGGCACGCGCTCAACGCCTAGAGTTCTGATCTCGGCGAGAATTCGCTCGCTGGCTTCGGCAACTGTCAGCATGGCCGGTTAACCGTGGGCGCGCGGAATCGGTCGGTCAGTGCGCTCGGTACGCTGCCAATGCCGCCACAATCTGATCCGCGACACCCGTCACCGCCGAGCCAGGTGTCGTCCAGTTGTTGGCGAGAACGCTGAAGATCAATCGCTCGCCGTCGGCGCTCGTTACGTAACCCGAGAGCGACCGCGCTCCGCCAATCGATCCGGTTTTGGCGTGCACGTTCCCTTCGGCGGGAGTGCCCTTCATGCGGTCCTTCAACGTTCCGTCCACGCCCGCGATCGGCATCGCATTGTAGTACGCCGCAAATGCGGTGTCCTGCTGGATCCGGTCGAGCACCCGCACCAGTGTCTCCGGCGATACCAGATCGTGACGCGACAGGCCGCTGCCATCGTAGATCGCGAAGCCGTCGGGCTGCACGCCCCACGCCAGCAATTGCTGCGCGACGATCTTGCGGGCGCTGTCGGCGGTTCCCATTCCGCCGCGCTCCAGACCGATCGTCTTGAGAAGAATCTCGGCGATCTGATTCTGGGACGGTTTCATCAATGCGGGCAGAATGTTGCGCAGCGGCGGCGACACGTAGACGAACAAGGTGTCCATCCTGATCGGCGTCGGCAGGATCGAATCCATCACGCCAGTCTCGACGTTGATGTGCTTTCGCACCAGCGCGTCGTTGAACGCGTTCAGGTAGCCCGTCGCTGGATCCTTCGCCGGACCGGAGTAGAGGCTGTCACGAACCGTGTCTGGCGGCGGGCGGAGCGACGTCGGCGACATGCCTTCGTTGAAGATCAGCTCGTCGACTCCGGCTGCGTAGTACTCGCCAAGGTCGTCCCATTCCCACCCGTAACCGTGGATCGAGTCGGGAAATGCGTCGCCAACACGCGCCAGCGAGCCCGTCACTTGCCTGATGCCGTGTGCGCGCACCGAATCAGCGAGGGTATCCATCACCAGCGTAGCGAGCCCGCGCATGTTGTCGCTGATGGTCGGATCCCCGCGACCAATCACGATCAGGTTGCCGTCGAGCAGGGAGTCGCGCACCTCGCCGTCGGTGGCAAAGGTCGTCCGGTACGAGTAGTCGGCACCGAGGAGCGTCAGGGCTGCCGCGCTGGTGACGATCTTCATGTTGGACGCCGGCATGAACAACTTCCCGGCGTTCTTCGAGTAAAGCGTATCCCCGGTGCGCGGATTGACGATCAGCACGCCCCACTGCGCATTTCTGAAAATCGGCTGCGATGTCAGCGAGTCGATGCCATGGGTGAGCTCGGCGCGCGCCGAGCCCGACGGATTGACCGTGCGCATGATGGTGACGCACGCGGTGAGGACGAATGGGCCGGCGGCGACGAACAGCGCGCGGGCGATTCGACGTGACGACAGAACGGACACGATTGTGGATTACTCTCGGCTGTAGGTGGCGCTCAGTGTATCGTCTTCGCCGACGGTGACGCGCATTACCCTGGCGGGATTGGGGAGCTCTCTCTCGACGCGCTCGAAGATATAGCGCGCCAGATTCTCGCCCGTCGGAACCAGCCTGCCGTCGCCGAACTCCGGGACATCGAGATTGATGTTGCGGTGATCGAATCTCTCTCGCACCTGCTCGCGAAGAATCCGGTCGAGCACGCCGAGATCGACGACGAACCCAGTCTTGTCGTCGATCGGCCCACTGACTGTGACATCGCAGACGTAGCTGTGCCCGTGAAAGTTCGGCCACGCGCACGCGCCAAAGGTGGTCGCGTTCTTCTCCTCGCTCCACTCCGGTCGGCTATAGCGGTGCGCCGCAGAAAACGAAACTCGTCGGGTCAAAGACGCAGTTGGCATCCGCTAAATCTGCTCAAAGGAAGGACACGACGCAGGGACTAAAGGCTGCGGAGCCACGGACCAACCGCCTGCGGAATCACGGACCAACTGCCATTGCGGGTAGCTGACTGACTGCGGGTTGGGACACCAAGTTCGGGCTGCGGAAGAAACTATCGGCCAACCCTCAATTCGTAACTAGTCTCCCAATTCGGACTCAGTCAGCATTTCGAACTGGCAGCTGGTCCGTGATTCCGCAGCCGTTAGTCCGCAGTCCTCAGCGTTCGGATCCCGGCAATCCCTCTGGTGTTGGCCCATCGGGAGGATTCCACGGGATCGCGTCCTCGATCGACTGCTGCACATCGGTCGTTCCGAACAGCTCGGCGCGGATGTTCTCCTGCAGGTGCTCGGCTTCCGGATCCTCGGGGCGGGGCCTGTCGCCAAGCAGAAGGCCCTCGTGCAGCTGCTCGTCGACGAGGTGCTCGTCGATCGCTTCAGGGCTTTCCGCGCGCCGAGTCTCGTCGACGAACAGGTTGTTGCGCACCTTCTCCAGGCCGACCATGTCGGTGACGATCCGCTCGGCGATCCGGAGCTCTTCCTCAGTGCCCACGCGGCCTGAGAGACTGACTACACCAGAACGAACCGCGATCGACACGTCATCGGGATCCACCGCCATCTGCTGCTCGAAGGCGTCGCGCACCAGCGCGCGCAACTCGTTGTCGTCCAGATCGCCGGTGTCTCTGATGTCCTCGTAATCCTTGTCCACGGTTCCTCCGGGTTACGCCGGCGGCGGCTACCGGAAAAACAGCAGCGACGCGCCGATCGTCAAAGCTCGATTGCCCTTCCAGAATGAACGGGCCTGGTTGCCGGTCACGGCCGCCGTTCCACCGGTGGGATTCACGTAGTACGCGGTCGGGTACTTCAGTTGATACAGGTAGTCGTTCCAGTCCGCCGTCAGCTGAAATCTTCCACCAGGAACCCAGCGCAGCCCACCACCGAAGGTAAACGCAAACGGGGTGCCGAAGGTGTAGGGATCCTTCTCGACTTTACAGCCGCCGCACGTCCCCATTCCCGCGCCGACGTTCAGCACCGGAATGATGTGATGAAAACTCTTCTGACCGGTGAGATTGAGCGCGAGATCGAGGTCGAGAAGATTGAGCGAGACATCCTTCTTCCCGAGCTGGCGCGCGGGACCGACCGCTGTCGGATCGATGGCGAAGCGCGAGCTGTTCACGTGCGACCACCGCGCCATCAGGAACGCCGGGCCGCCGACGTGAATCTGATACCTGATGCCGTACATCGGACCCGCCCGCGGCCCAATCTCGATCGGGTCCTTGCCCGCCTCGTAGTGCCCGCCGAAAAAGGTGAACTCGTGGCGGGTTTCGACATCACGATAGGGACTGCTCTGCGGTAGATGTCCGACCTGCGCGCTGGCGGTCGTCGCGATAGAGGCAAGCGCAATCGCGCCCAGAATCTGCTTCACTAATCCACTCCAAGATTGACGCCGGTCATCTCCGGCGGCTGCTCGACACCGAGCATCGACAATATAGTTGGCGCGACATCACAGAGCGCTCCACCCGGGCGCAACCGCTGCTCCTGCTCCCAATCGATCACCACGAACGGCACCGGATTCGTCGTATGCGCTGTGTGCGGCCCACCCGTCGCTGGATCGATCAGCATCTCCGCGTTGCCATGATCGGCGGTGACGATGAGTCTCGTCCCCGCTGCCTCCGCGGCCTTGAGTACGCGCGACAGGCTTTCATCGACCGTTTCGACCGCTTTGATCGTCGCCGGAATCGACCCGCTGTGTCCCACCATATCGGCGTTGGCGTAATTGCAGAGAATGAAATCGTGCTCTCCGGCGGTGATGCCCTTCACCAGTGCGTCGGTGACGCCGGC
>CAMLDY010000101.1 GCA_946478895.1 uncultured Gemmatimonadota bacterium | reverse complement strand
CCCGCGGCTACATTCCGCCATATGGCCGCGCCGGTCCTTAACCCCCCAAAATCGATACTCTGGGTGGACGATGAGGGTGAGCTCCTCGAGCCTCACCGCATTTTCCTTCGCTCCAAGGGCTATACCGTAGAGTGGGCGTCCAACGCCGACGACGCGGTGGAGCTTTTGAGACGCCGGCCGTTCGACATCCTGCTGCTCGACGAGCAGATGCCGGGCAAGCGCGGGCTCGAGGTCTATCGCGACGTGCGTGAGATCGCGCCCACCCTGCCGGTGGTGATGGTGACCAAGAGCGAGGAAGACTCGACGCTCAAGGAAGCGATCGGCGTGAATGTGCGCGACTATCTGGTCAAGCCGATCAATCCGCGGCAGGTGCTGACCGTGGTGACGCGGATTCTGGAAGGCCCGCGCATCCGGCAGCAGGCGATTGCGCGCAGCTTCGTCGAAAGATTCCGCGCGATCGAGCTGGAGCGGGACCGCAATCTCGACTGGCGGGCCTGGATCGACCGCTACGACGAGCTGATGCGCTGGGACGTCGATCTGGCCACGGCCGGCGAGATGGGATTGTACGAGTCGCTGCAGGGACTGTATCCCGACATGCACCGGGAGTTCGCGACCTACATCAAGGACAATTATCCGGAGTGGCTGCGAAATCTGGAGGGCAACCGCCCGCCGCTGTCGATCGACGTCGTCGGCGAGTTCCTGCTGCCGATTCTGGAACGGGACAAGGCGGCGGTGTTCATCGTCGTCGATTGTCTGCGGCTCGATCAGTGGCGCGTGCTCGAGCCGCTGCTCGCTCCGTTCTTCGATGTCGAGACGACCCACTACTTCGCGGTGCTACCGACCGCGACGCCATACTCTCGCAATTCGTTGTTCAGCGGACTGTTTCCGGGCGAGATCGCGGCGCGGCTGCCCGACTGGTGGGGCAACGCCGACCGCGAGGACGAATCCCTCAACGCCCACGAGCGCGAGCTTCTGGAAGCGCATCTCGAGGAGCTGTGCGGGAAGACGCCGGTGCGCTACCAGAAGATCTCGACCGCCGCCAACTCCGACGAGCTGGAACGACACCTCGGCACCGCGATCGGACCGGAGGGCGTCAGCGCCTTCGTCTTCAACTTCGTCGACCTTCTAACGCACGGCCGCAGCGAATCGCAGATCCTTTACGAGGTCGCGCGCGACGAGATCGCGCTGCGTCAAATCACGAGACAGTGGTTCCAGCGCTCGGCGCTGTTCAGCGTGCTCAAGGAAGCGTCGCGGCGGAAGATCTCGGTGCTGCTGACTACGGATCACGGGTCGATCCATTGCAACACCCCGGCGACGGTGTACGCGAAGCGCGACGCCAGCGCGAATCTGCGCTACAAATTCGGCGAAGACCTACGCTCGGAGCGGCCCGATCAGGCGCTGCTGTTCCCGAACGAAGACATGTTGCGGCTGCCGCGGCGCGGCGCCGGCGGCAACACTCTGCTCGCCACCAACGACTGCTTCTTCGTCTATCCGACCAAGCTGCGCGAGTACCAGAGCCGGTACCGTGGATCGTTCCTGCACGGCGGAGTTACGCCGGAGGAAGTGATTCTGCCGTTGGCGCTCCTGACGCCAAGACGGTAGGTGAGGGAAGCGGGAAGCGGGAAGCGGGAGGCGGGTACTGAGGACCGCAAACGGGTCGGCGAGGTCGTCTTGCCTGACGCAGGCGCTTCCCGCCTCCCGCCTCCCGCTTCCCGCCATACGCCGGTCTATAGGCGCCTCATTCCCTACCTCCGGCCGCACGCCTGGCGGATGGCGATCACCATCGTCTGCAACCTCGTCGCGGCGATGCTCGATGGGTTCGCGATCGCGCTGCTGATTCCGTTCCTCAACATCCTCTTTCACCAGCCCGCGACAGCGCTCAAGTCGGGCTGGGTGTCCAAGCTCCTCAACGCGACCGTCGGCTCGCAGATCGTGCCCGGCAACGAGATGAGCTCGCTGCGCAATGTCATCCTGCTCGTGCTCGCGTCCGTACTGCTCAAGAACCTCCTGGTCTGGGTCGCGGGACAATTCGGCGCGACGCTCCAGGAGTACGTGACGCGCGATCTGCGCAACTCCGTCTATCGCCACCTCGCGCATCTCCCGCTCGGCTACTTCACCCAGATGAAGGCGGGCCAGATCCTGTCGCGGGTGATCAACGACACCTTCGAGACGCGCCTGATTCTCACCCAGATCGTGACCCAGTCGCTCCAGAGCGCATCGCTGGTGATCGTCTACATTGCCATCCTGTTCAGCATCTCGTGGCGGCTGTCGCTCGTCGCGCTGATCATCCTGCCGCTGCTCATCGTCTCGCTCCAGCCGATGCTGAGGAAGCTGCGCCGCGGCAATCTCCGGCGCGGCAACGTCCACGGCGAGATGACGAGCGTCCTGCAGGAGACCATCGCCGGCATCCGCCTCGTGAAAGCGTCGGGCACCGAGGTGTTCGAGGAAGCGAGATTCTCCGAGGGCAGCAACAAGTACGCGCGCAGCAGTCTGCGGTTGACGCGTCTCGCGTTGCTGGCCCCGCCAATCACCGAGATCATCGGCACCGTGATCGCCGTGCTGGTGCTATGGATCGGCGCATGGCAGGTGCTCCGCGACGGTACCATGACGGGTGCGACGCTGCTCGCGTTTCTCACTCTTGTGCTGCGACTCCTCCAGCCCTTGAAGCAGCTGTCCCAGATGCGCACCACCGCACAGTCGTCCCTCGCGTCGGCGGAGCGGCTGTTCGAGATTCTCGACTCGCCGGCCGAGTTCCAGCGCGACCGCGGTACCCGCGACAACGCGCTCTTCGAGCACGAGCTGAGATTCGAGAACGTCACATTCGCCTACGGCGAAGCACCGGTGCTCACCGGCATCAACCTCGTCGCGCGGAAAGGTGAAGTAATCGCGCTGGTCGGGCCGAGTGGATCGGGCAAGAGTACTCTCGTCGATCTCATCCCGCGGTTCTACGAGCCGCGCGAAGGTCGCATCACGCTCGACGGCATCGACACCCGCGAGATCAAGCTGCCTGCGCTGCGCAAGCTCACCGGCATCGTCAGTCAGGAAACGGTGCTGTTTCACGACAGCGTACGAAACAACATCGCCTACGGCTCGACCGGCCACTCCCAGGCACAGATCGAGGCGGCCGCGCGCGCCGCCAACGCCCACGACTTCATCATGGAGCTGCCGAGTGGCTACGATACGCTGCTCGGCGAGCGCGGCACCCGTTTATCCGGAGGTCAGCGGCAGCGATTGGCGATTGCACGGGCCTTGCTCAGTGACCCGCCTATCCTCATTCTCGATGAAGCTACTTCGGCCCTGGACACCGAGTCCGAGCGACTCGTTCAGGAAGCTGTCGACAGGCTGTTGCAGGGGAGGACGGTGTTCGTGATCGCGCACAGGCTTTCGACGGTCACGCACGCCGACAGGATTCTGGTTCTCGATCGTGGTGAGATCGTCGAGCAGGGAACGCACGCCGAGCTGCTGGCGCAGCGTGGCGCCTACTCGCGACTCTATACGTTGCAATTCGGCGGCGTGAACGGAGACACCGGTGAGATCGCCGGCGCTCCGGGCCGAATGGCTCCTTCAGCGGGTAAGCGATAGTGCACGTTCTCTTTCTTCATACTGCCCGTGAGTGGTCGGGCACGGCGCGCCTGTTCGCGCGCGCCGGGCGGGGCATCTCCGAGCGCGGCGCCAAAGTCACCCTGCTGGTGACGCCCGACAGCAACGTACATCTGGCGGTCTCGCCGCGTCGCGATCCCGGGCAGCCGCGCCACACTCCGATTCCAGAGCCGTTCGAGATCATCCCGCTGCCGACCGACGGCTGGTTCATGTCGGCGGCGCGCCGCCTGAGAAGAATTTTCCGACGCTGGGATGCTGACGCGATCTTTGTCACCACCGATCGGGAGCACCTCATCGCCGCCACCGCGTGCTGGATGAGCAGGAACGGCGCGGTGGTGCGCTGGACCCCAGTTGGCCAGAAGCTCAGCCCTGGATTCTCGGGACGCATGGCATCCCGTCTCGCGCGCACGACCTACCTGTTCGCCAACGAGGCGGATCGACGGCTGGCCGACCTGCCCAAGAACGCGGCGGCCGTCGAGCTCGCGGAGATCGGCGTCGATGTCTCGACCTATCCCGCGGACGGAGAAGATTCCACGCCGCGCGAAGGAGAGCCTGCGCCCGACCAGAAGCAGGGCGAGGCGCTTCGCTACGTCGTCTGCGTTTACGATCCAACCTCCCGCGGACGCGCTGCGACCGCAATTCGCACGATCTCGATGCTCGCGCCGCGACACCCCAATCTGCGGCTGATGATCGTTGGCCCTGGATCGGATGACGAGGATCTGCGCATGCAGGCCGCTGCGCTCCGGGTGCTCCATCTCGTGAGCTTCCTCGGTGAGCGTGACGATGTTCTCAACCTGATGCGCGATGCGCACCTCGGCTGGGTCGTTGCGGACGGCGATACGGGCGCCTACGGCATCCTCGACCTGATGGCGCTCGGAATTCCCACCGTCGCCAGCGAGACCGGCATC
Organism: uncultured Gemmatimonadota bacterium; assembly: GCA_946478895.1. The sequence goes on along the minus strand of CAMLDY010000101.1, from coordinate 4,612 downwards.
GCCCAGCGCTACATCGCCAACGGCATCAGTGGCGCGTTGTATCCTGCCGACGACTCCGCCTCGACCGCCGCGACCGTGGCGGGGATGCTGTTGAGCGACGATGTCCGCGAAGCGATGGGCAAGGCCGCGCGGGTCCGTGTCGCGCGCGAGTTTCCCGAATCGCAGATGATCGAAGGCTTCGACCGCGCCGCCAACAACGCTCGCTCGCGCGGACGCCGCCAGGGGTGAGCCCGTCCCGCCGCGGCTCCCCCGACGTTACGGCGGTGATCGCGGCGCACGACGAATCCGCGAACATTGAGGCGTGCATCGCCAGCGTGGCGTGGACCGCCGAGGTCATCGTAGTCGAAAACAATTCAGCTGACGACACTGCAGACCGCGCGCGCGCTGCCGGCGCCACTGTCATCAGTCCGCCGTTCACTACCATAGGATCGGCCCGAAACAACGCCATCGCTCGAGCGAACACGGACTGGGTGTTGGTCGTCGATGCCGACGAGCGCTGTACGCCTGAGCTTGCCGAAGAGATAAAGAAGGTCATAGCCGCACCGGGGACGACGACTGCGTTTCGCATCCCGCGCCGAAATTTCTTTCTTGGCAAAGAGATCAGGCACGGCGGTTGGGGGAGCGACAAGCCGATCCGACTGTTCCGTCGCGAGCTTCGCTACAACGCCAACATGGTCCACGAGCACGTCGATGTGACCGACGGCGCGATCGGTGAAGTCAGCAATAGGCTCCTCCACTACACCTACACGTCGCTCGACCAGTACTTTGAGAAGTTCGATCGCTACAGCCGGTGGTGGGCGGAGCAGAATTTCAGCAAGGGACGTCGCGGCTCTGTCGCGGCGATATTTTTCAAGCCTCCGGCGCGGTTCGTCGGCATGTACGTTCTTAAAGGCGGGTTTCGCGACGGAGCGCGCGGACTCGTCCTCGCCTGCCTCGCTGCCGCTAGCGTGATGGCGAAATACGCAAGACTCTGGGAACGATCGATCCGAACTTGAAAATCCTAATCATCGGTGCCGGCCAACGCTGGCGAATGGAGCGGTGCACCGAGCGCGCTCTGAAGCGAGCCGGTCACAAGACGCTCCTCATCGACGACAAGCGCGCGAGTCGCCTGCTCGGTGGCAAGCTCACCCAGAAGTGGGCGCTGTCGAAGGCCGAGCGATTCAAGCCCGACTTTGTCTTCCTCGGCAAGTGCCACGGCCTCGCCGTCGAGACGGTGGCGAAGATTCTCGATGGCCGCCCGAACTCGATGTGGTACCATGATCCACAGTGGTACCGCAACACTTACCGGCCCGACATCGCGCACATCGTCGCGGTGGGCAAGCTCACTCAGACTTTCTTCGTCTCCGGTTTCGACGCTGAATGGAGAAAGCTCGGCCTGCCGGCGAAGTTCCTGCCCTCGGCGGCGGACCGCGACATCAAGCCAGTGCCCGCGACCAAGGAGTATGAATCGGATGTCAGCTTCATCGGCACCGGATACGATCCGGCGCGCGCGAAGTTCCTGCTCAAGATCGCCAACAAATACGATCTGAGAGTGTGGGGGAAGGGGTGGGAAGAGTGGCGCAAACCTTTGCATTGGAGCGGACGGCCGGTACAGGGAAAACAGTTCGCCGCCGTCTGCTCGAGCTCCAAGATCTCGCTCGGCGTCAACCCGGATCGCGCCAAAGCGGCCAGCACCTACACCTCGGATCGCACCTGGATGGTCATCCTCGCCGGGGGATTCTATCTCGGGCATGGCACTCCCGGACTCACCGAGATGCTGCGCGAAGGCGACCATTGCGCGTGGTACACCGACGTCAACTCGTGTCTGACCCAGATCGAGTACTATCTCAAGAAGCCCGAGCAGCGCGAGCGGATCAGACGCGAAGGCCAGGGCTTCGTGCGCGAGCATCATACCTTCGATCAGCGCATCCACAACCTGCTGTCCGGCGAAGCGTTCGTGAATCCGCTTGGCTAGGCGGTGAGGCACCTCTTCGTCACCCAGGACTACGGCCCCGACCTGGGCGGTATGGCGAGGAGACATGTCGAGCTGTGCCGCCGGTTCGCCGACGGCGACGAAACGACGATGAGTGTCTCGACCGTTGCATCGCCTGGCGCCGCCGACTTCGATCGACACGAGAGCTACACCATCTACCGCCAGCCATTTCCCTTCGAGCGCGCCAATCGGTTCTCCAACCAGCTGCGCTGGGCGCACTGGCTCACGTCGAATCGCGCGCCCCGCTTCGATGTGGTGCACTGCGGCAACATCAGGCCTGTCGGCTACGCCGTGCGGTGGGTGCACCGCAAGCAGCGCACGCCTTACCTCGTGTACGTGAACGGCGGGGATCTGCTGCGCGAGCGCCGCAAGGCGCAACGAAGTCCGCTCAAGCGTCAGACGGCGCAGTGGATCCTCGGCCAGGCGGCCGGAATCGTCGCGACGTCGAAGTGGGTCGCGGATCTGAGCTCGGAAGTGATGCGCGAAGTCGGCGTCGACGAACCGCCGCCGGTGGCCGCGCTCGACCTGGGCACTGACCCCGTGCACTTCAACCCGTCCCGCGATACCGGTGCGCTCCGCCGCCGCTGGGGAATCGGCGATGCGCCGGTGATGCTCACCGTCGCGCGGCTGGTGCCGCACAAAGGGCAGGACATGGGAATTCGCGCGCTTGCTTCGCTGGCGCACGATTTTCCGGAGCTGCGCTACATAATAGTAGGCGAAGGCCACGACGAGCAGCGATTGCGCGATCTCGCCGGCGAGCTCGGGGTCACCGACAAAGTCGGTTTCGTCGGCGCGATGCGCGACGACGAGCTGCCGGAAGCCTACGCGACCTCGACGATCTACCTCGGTGCCTCGCGGGTCGACAAGGAAATCAACGTCGAGGGTTTTGGGATCTCCTTCCTCGAGGCCGCGGCGTCGGGAGTGCCGTCGGTGGCGGGCGACTCCGGTGGGGTGCGCTCCGCGGTGCGCGACGGCGAGACCGGGCTCGTCGTTCCACCGACCGATGTCGCTGCGATTGCCGGCGCGGTGCGCTCGCTGCTCGTGAACCCCGAGCGCCGCAAGCAGATGGGCCGCGCCGCGCGACATGCGGTTGAGACCCACTACAACTGGGACCGGGTCGCGCGCGACACCCGCGAGTTCACTGACCGCGTCGTCGGAGCGTCGGCGCGATGACGCCCGGCAAAACCGGCACTCGGAAGCCCACCGCCGCCCACCGCGCCGAGTACTACGCGATGCGCGCGACGATTGGGGCGCTCCGCGCCCTGCCGTGGAACACCGCGTGCCGCATCGGCGAGCGGCTCGGTGAGCTGGGCTATCGTCCGCTTGGAATCCGAAAACGCGTCGTCGAAAAGCAGATCGCTGCCGCGTTCCCCGAGCTGAATCACGACGCGGTCGTTGATCTCGCGCGCGAGTCCTATCGTCACCTGGGCCGAGCCTTTATAGAAACGGCGCTGCTCGATTCGCTCGGCAGACAGGGCGTGCTCGATCTGGTGGAGCTGGTGCAGGGCTGGGAGATCGTCGACGATGTGATGGCCAAGGGCAGGGGAGCGGTGATGGTTACCGGCCACATTGGGAACTGGGAGCTGGCCGGCGCGTACGTCGCGGCGCGCGGAATTCCGCTCGACGCGATCGCGCGCGGAATGGCCAACCCGCTTTTCGATGCGTACGTGAACAAGGCGCGCGAGGCCGTCGGAATGACTGTGGTTCACGACCAGGACGCGGTGCGACGCACCCCGCGCTCGCTCCGGGCCGGCCGCGCGGTGGCGTTTGTTGCGGATCAGGGTGTGCTCGGGCTCGCCTCGACGTACGTTCCGTTTTTCGGGCGACCCGCCAAGACTCCGCGCGGTGCCGCGGTATTCGCCTTGCGATTCGAGGTGCCGGTGATCTTCGTGGTGGCGCTGCGGCAACCCAATGGTCGGTTCCGAGTCGTCGTCGAGCGGATCGAAACGCGGCGAACGGGCAACATGGATCGCGACGTCGATGCGATCGTCGCAGGTTTTACGCAACACCTGGAGAAGTGGGTGCGCGCGGTGCCGGCGCAGTACTTCTGGCAGCACCGGCGCTGGAGGAGGCAACCGCCGGATACTCCGCCGGAGCTTCGGGATCCGTCGGCTTAGTCTAAAGGCCACTGAAGACTACCAGCTTGGGGCTGTGGGCGGAGCGGCTGGCGGCTCCGAGCAACGGTTGGAATAAATGCAGCGCGTCGGATGGAGTGCAGTTATCAAATGCCTGTCGCTCGGAGCTGCCAGCCGCTCCGCTCGCTGCCATTAGCTGGTAGTCTTCAGGAAGAGGATTTGGGATGCTCGATCCAAAGCAGAGACATCGCTTTCTAGCCGACAATCGTGCGCGGCTCGGCATCGGTATCGTCATCGTACTCGCCCTCGCCGCAATCCTGGCCCCGGTGATCGCGCGTCAAAGCCCGATCACCATCGACCTCCTCCACATCCTCCAGCGTCCCTCGGCGCAGCACTGGCTGGGCACCGACATCCAGGGGCGCGACATCTGGTCGCGACTGGTGTACGGCGCCCGCGTCTCACTCACCGTCGGACTCATCTCCCAGGGCATCGCGCTTGGACTCGGCATCACCATGGGACTGCTCGCCGGATTCTACGGCGGCTGGGTCGATGAGATCGTGATGCG
>CAMLDY010000100.1 GCA_946478895.1 uncultured Gemmatimonadota bacterium | reverse complement strand
AGCAGCTGTTACGCTTGCCGCTGCCCGCTTACGTACGAGGGTTGGCCAGCCAGGCGCCCCGATCCCGGACGCCGAGACTAAACCGAAATCTCGGCCATCAACTGAACGACATTCCCCTGCCCGTCCGAGACCGCCGAGATCCACACCTCTCTCCCCTCCATCCTGGCAATCACGTGCGGCTTCTCGACCACGGCGGCGCCGGCAGATTCGAGGCGGGCGTGGGCGGACTGAATGTCGGCGACCTCGTAGTAGAGCACCGGGTGCTGGTTCGCGCCGTCGGGTCCTTGCGCGTCCGGACCGGCGAGCATCAACCGAACGCCACCACATTCGAAAAAGGCCAGAGACGGCGGAGCGTCAAACAGAAACCGGAGGCCAAGGACGTCACCGTAGAAATTCTTTGCCTCGGCGATCGAGCTGACTGGAACCGCGATTTGCTTGATGCGAGACGGCGAGACAGCGCTCATTGGTGGCTCCGGTATCGTCGCGCTAACGATACCTTCGGGCTGCCGCGGCGGTTAGTGTGCCGGCCGTTGGGCTGGCGTCCTAGTCTGGCGGCGCTTCGACCTTGGTCGGCTTCGCGCGCAGCTCTTTCTCGACCAGCTCACCGAGGTCGCGCAGACTGTCGCGGTCATCGTCCGTGAACTCGCGCGGCTGCTTGTCCATGATGCATAAGGTGCCGACATTGTGGCCGCCTGGCCCGCGCACCGGCTGTCCCGCGTAGAACCGGATCCGCGGCTCCTCGAGCACGAGCGGGTTCTGCGCAAATCTGGGGTCGAGCACCGTATCCTCGATCACGAACACTTCGGTGCCGGTGATCGCATGGCCGCAGAATGACATGTCGCGGGCGCTGTCGCCGATCTGCAAGCCTTGCCTCGACTTGAACCACTGCCGCTCGCCTTCGACGAACGAGACACCCGCGAATGGCACGTTGAACATCCGCTGCGCCATGCGGGTGATCTTGTCGAAGCGCTCTTCGGGAGCGCTGTCGATTGCCGTGCTCAGCCTGAACTCGACGAGGCGCTCGGCTTCGTCCTGAGGAATCAGCGGCCGCATCACTTCTTCGGTCTCCGCCCATAGTCCGCGGCTCCGCATTACCGTCGTGACGCGGCCGCGGAAGCGGGCGGCGTCGAGCGGCTCGTGAAGAACGTCGTCGACGCCCTGCGACAGCAGGTCGCTCGTTTCGCCCTCAGTTCCGGCGGGCGCAATGACGATGATAGGCATGTCAACCAATCCGACGACGGTGCGCGCGGCGTGGACCACCTGGCGGCCGTCGAGGATCGGGAGCTTCAACCCGACGACGAGCGCGTCGGGCGGATCCTGCGCGAGGATGCCGAGCGTGGCGGCGCCGTCGTTGGCGATCTGGACGGCGAAGCGCGCTTCGACGAGGATGTCGTTGAAGCGCACCCGCTCTTCCTTGTCCGCGACCGCGAGAAGAATGCGCGGCGGCTTGACCACGCCGTCGGCGTCGAGCTCGGGGACGAAATCGGCGTTGACGCGCGGTGTCGCAGTGCGCGGGGTACGGCGTCGCTCGAACTCGGTGTACGGAATGACTTCTTCGGCGGTGGTGTCGCCTTCGGCGATGTGCCAGAGCGCGTCGTTGTCGAAGGTGTGGAGCGCGCCGGTTCGCAGGGCGTGAGCACGAATCTCGTCGGCCATCTTTCCGGTCGTGATCATCCCGCGAATTTCCGGGGTGATCTCGAGGAACTCGATCAGCGGCAAACGACCGGTGTAGCCGCTGAACCCACACTCCGCGCATCCGGTGGCCTTGACGTGTCTGGCCTTGCCGAACAGACGTTGCTGCGCCGAGCGGACCATCGGGTGCAGCTCCTCGATCGGCGCCTCGTACCGGCAATGCGGGCAGATACGCCGGACCAGACGCTGCGCCGTCACGCCGATCAATCCCGCCGCGACGCGGAACGGCTCGACGCCGATATTCGAAAGCCGCGGGATGGCGCCGATGGCGTCGTTGGTGTGTAGCGTCGAGAGCACGAGGTGGCCGGTCATCGCCGCCTGGAAAGCGATGGTCGCCGTTTCCTGATCGCGGATCTCGCCGACGAGCAAGACATCGGGATCCTGACGGAGAACGGAGCGAAGAACTCCGGCGAAAGTCAGCCCCTGCTTCTCATTGACCTGGACCTGATTGACACCGCTCAACCGGTACTCGACCGGATCTTCGACCGTGACGATGTTGACGGACTCGCCGCGACGGGTGTTGAGCGCGGCGTAGAGCGTTGTCGTCTTGCCCGACCCTGTCGGCCCGGTGACGAGCAGGATTCCCTGCTCCCGCATCAGCAATGCCTTGAATCTCTCGAGGACTTCGGGCATGAAGCCCAGGGTGCCCATCGAGACCTGCACCGACTTCTCGTTGAGCAGACGCATCACGACTTTTTCGCCGACGCGCGTTGGAAGAACCGACACGCGCAGTGCGACTTCTTCACCGGCTACACGCACCTTGGCGCGGCCGTCCTGTGGTCGGAAGCGCTCGGCGACGTCGAGATCCGACATGATCTTCACGCGCGACACGACCGGTCCGACGCCGATGAACCGCGGCAGCACCATGATGTTCTTGAGCAATCCGTCGATACGGAAGCGCACCAGGGTGTTCGTCTCGTCGTGCTCGATGTGGATGTCGGACGCGCGCAACTTGATGGCGTTGGCGATGATTGCATCGACGAGCTTGATGACCGGCGCATGCACGCGCGCCATCTGGGCTTCGTCCTGCTCCTCTTCCTTGACCTGCTCGACTCCAACCGCCTGATCGAGTTTCTCGATGAGGCCGTAGATCATGGCATCCGGGCGCAGTGTCTCGGAGACCAGCTTGTCGAGCTGGCCGGGCGGGCAGAAGAGCGGCGTCACTTCGCGGCTCGTCGCCCAGCTCACTCTCTGGATTGCTTCCTGATCGAGCGGGTTGGCCATCGCCAGATGGACCATCCGGCTATCGACTTTTACGGGAAGGACACTGTGCTCCCGACAGAGCTTTTCGGGAAGAATCTGCATCGCGTTCTTGTCGATGCCGCCCGGGCTCAAATCGACGTAGTCGATTCTAAAGGCGTCCTTGACGACCTCGGCGATCTCGTGGAAGGAGAGGACGTCGCCATCGATCAGCGCCTGCGAGATGTAGGGTTTCTGCTGAAAGCGCCACCGCTTTATGAGCTCCGGCGTAACGCCGGGCATGGTCCCGACTAGCGAAACCAGCCACTCGTCCTTGAAGCGGTATCTTCGCTCGTTGGGCTGTGGATCAGCAGGTGTCGTCATGGCTTCCGGTGGGGCACTTCCTGTCCTGCTGCTCTATAGTGGCAGGTCGACTAAATGACTGTTTCGACCCCTCGAAGATAACACGGCGCCGGGCCAAGGTTCGGTACTTGCAAACGTACCTCGCGGGTCGCTGTCAGCACGCTGACAGACGACCCGTCATCTATTTCCACCTGGACAATCCGGGCCAACATGGCAGCTCCAACAATCGCCCCGACCTCGACGGTCAACGACGCCTTGCCGGTGGCCGGCATCCCACGGACGGTCCGCAACCAGCTTCTCCGCCTGCTCCCACAGTCCGAGCTCGAGACCGTCCTTGGCCAGGCCCAGGACGTCGCGGTCAGGTCGAAGGAGGTCATTTTCCGGCGCGGCGAGGCGATCCGGCACGTGTACTTCCCGGAGAACTGCGTCATCTCGCTGGTGACCGAGCTGGAGAATGGTGATGCGGTGGAGGCGATGACGATCGGGAGCGATGGATTCGCCGGCGTCGCGGTCTTTCACGGCGTGGACGCGTCGCGGCTCAAGGGCGTGGGACAGATCACGGGACAGGCGTGGCGGCTCCGTTCCGAAGACTTTCGGGAGCTCGCGGTCAGCTGCGAGAACTTCGGCCGGCTCCTGCACCGCTACTCCCAGCTGATCTTCGAGACCGTCTCGCAGTCGGCGGCGTGCAATCGCCTGCATGTAATCGAGCAGCGCTGCGCGCGCTGGCTATTGATGTCGCAGGACCGCGTCGGCCGCGACGAATTCAACCTGACCCAGGAATTCCTCGCCGAGATGCTCGGGGTGCGCAGGCCGGGGGTGACGGTTGCGATGGGGGCTTTGGAGAAGGCGGGCCTGATCGGCCACAGTCGAGGGATGATCGCCGTTGTCGATCGGCCTGGGCTCGAGAAGGCGGCGTGCGAGTGTTATCGGACGGTCAAGTCGCGGCAGGCGGAGCTTATTTCCTAGTCTCGGGTTCCAGGACCTGATCGCCTAGCTGGCCACCTCTCGTACATAAGCGGGCAGCTGCAAGCTTTACAGCAGCTACGCCCACAGCACGGCACGTCCACATCTCTTCGCCATTCCAACTGCGGACTCGGACGGCGAGACGCGATGTTTCCCGAGAGCTGTCAGCGTAGCAGCTGTTACGCTTGCAGCTGCCCGCTTCCTTTCATGTGGTGGCCAGCACCGCTGCCGAGTCCGTACGCCGAGATGCTACCAAGGGCATCACAGTTTCAGAGAATCTTTCCATCTCCTCCAGCTGCGGACTGAACTGGAGTAACAAGAGATCCACCCCGACCGACTCGAACTCGCGGACCCGGTCGGCGACCTGCTCGGGCGTTCCGACGAGGCCGGCGCGGAGTCCGCGGTTCGAGACCGAGTAATCCTCGAGCGAGACCTGCTGCTCCAGAGCAGTGTGAGCGATCCAGTCCTGATAATTCTGGTAGCCCGGCGACCCCGGTTGGACGTTGGTGATACGGGTGAGCTCTTCCTTCGCTTCCTCCTCCGTGTCACGCACGACCGCGTAGGCGGCGACGCCGTACTGCATCGGGCCGAGTCCGAGCTTCTCTCTGCGCGCGATCATGTCGGCGATCTTGGGCGCGACGCGCTCGGGTGGATCTCCGTGCATCACGTAAGCATCGCAGGCGCGTGAGATCAGCTCCTTGGCGGCCGCACTTTCGCCGCCGGCATAAATGGTCGGCCGCGGCCGGCGCCCGGGTTTGGGCTCGAGGATCGTCTCCTCGACCTTGTAGTGCTTGCCGCTGTGGCTGAAGCGCGCCTCATTCCACGTTCCGTTGACGACGCGCAGCCACTCGTCGGTTCGCGCGTAACGGTCGTCGTGCTCCTCGAAGTGAATACCGTAGCGGCGCGCCTCGTCCTTCCACCACGACGATACGACGTTGAGCGCGAGCCGGCCGTTCGAGATGTGGTCGATGTTGGCGGCCTGCTTGGCGAAGATCGCGGGCTCGTGAAACGTCGGCCGGACCGCGACCATCAGCTCGAGTCGCTCGGTCACCGCCGCGAGCGCCGCAGCCGTCGACCACGCCTCGAGCGAGTTGGAGTCGATGCCCTTGATGTCGTTCATGAACAGCTCGGCTATTAACGTGATGTCGTAGCCAATCTGCTCGCTGCGCTGCGCGAGTCGCTTCACGTAATCCCAGCTGGCGGTCATACCCTCGTCGGGTACGTTGCGCAGCCAGCCGCCGAAGACGGGGAGCCAGTAGCCGTATCTCATTGGCGGGAAGCGGGAAGCGGGAGGCGGGAAGCGGGCTGCGCAGCGCGCGAGGCAGGGTCTCCGTCCATGCTGGAAGTGAGAGCGCGGTCGTCGAGCGCTGCGCGCATTGCGCCTCCCGTCTCCAGCTTCCCGCCTCCCGAATCCAGTCCGCCCGCCCGCTCCTCCAGATAATCAACGAGCCTCTCGAACGGATCGAAGCCGACCACGTTGCGCGCATCGGCGACGAAATTCGACAGCGCGTTGATGTCGTAGTAGTAAGGCTTGCCATCGCGGTCGTCGATCAGATACTCGATGCCGCCGACGTCGAGCTTCACACGCTGCGCGATGTGCTCGACCTGGCGCACGATCTCGCGCGGGGGCGTGAACTGTTCGACTCGCATTCCGTTCTTAACGGCGTCGACCGCGCAGGCAGTCCGCGAAAGCTGCTGGCCGTCGGTCGTCTGGCAGATGTCGGCCGGGCAAAGGTTGAACGAATCCTCGGCCGGATAGACGTTGATCGCGTACAGGAATTTTCCGTTCAAGACTTCGACGCGGGTGATGTGCGCGTCGCGAAGTGGAGCGAGCTCCTGCACGAGCGCGACGTTGTCGATGCCGAGGCCAATCGTCCCCGCGCGCGCCGCGGTGGCGAGCGAAGCGGCGTCGTCGAATCGGGTGATCCCGGCCCCGCTGCCACCGATGTTCGCCTTGACGATCACCGGGAAGCGCAGGCCGCGCGCCGCCTCCGCTGCCTGCGCTGCATCGTTGATCACGCGCGCTCTCGGGTACGGCAGCGCGAGCTCCTCGAGGATCTCGAGCTGTAGCGCCTTCGAGGTCTCCATCTCGTAAACGTCGGCGCCGTTCACTACCGGGACACCGATGCGCTCGAGGTGGCGCAGCCAGCTAAGGGTGTGAAAGGTGACCTGCCCGTGTCCGCGCATGTACGCCGACGGACTGGCGCGATTGAATACGAGTGAATACGGTGACGTCGTTTCCGACGGATCGTAAAAGTGCGAGGTCGCATCGATCCGCACGTACGGAACGCCGCGACGATCGAGCTCGGCGAAGAGGGGTTTGAACCAGTCGGGGTGCTCGTAGTAGATCGCGATCGGGGCAGACATTCTGGCGGTCTCGGCGGATAAAGTCGGGCGCTTCGTCAACACCTAACAATACATAAGCGGGCAGCTGCAAGCCTCACAGCAGCTACGCCGACAGCTGTTTGTTGGTTTCTCCGCGTACAGCGTCGGGCGCTTCGGCTGGCCACCACATGAAAGAACGCACGGAGCCGATCGCGGGAGAGCTGCTACGCCGAGAGCTCTCGGGGCGCATCGTGTCTCGTCGCCCTAGTCCGCAACTGGAAGCGCGAAAAGATCTGAACGTGACGTGCTCTGGGCATAGCTGCTCAGCAGGTGACGGCTCCGTGCTTCAGTATTGTTAGATGTACCCGAAGCGGCCAGGTCCGAAACCCGCGACAAGCCATCAGCGTAGCAAGCTGTAAAGCTTGCCGCTGCCCGCTTATGTACGAGAGCTGGCCCGCCACGCGCCCACCCCTATAATCCGAAACGCTGACAACTGACCGCAAACAAATCGCCGGCGTCCGGTGTCTAACCCCTCATCTCCCTCCCCAACCTCGCCATGAAATCCACGTTAATCACGTCCGCGCTCCTGGCTTTCGCCTCCGTCGCCGGCGCCCAACAAGCCGCGACCACTCCGCCCGACCTCGGTGCTCCGCCCAGCTGGGACGTCTTGATGCGGCCGCGCACCCACACTCCGACCCCGACCACCGGCGCGATCACCGCCGCCGATCTTAGAACCCGGCTCTTCATCTTCGCCGACGACTCGATGCAAGGTCGCCTGCTCGCGACGGCGGGGAACGTCAAGGGAGTCGAGTATATCGCCGCGGAACTGAAACGCATGGGACTGACACCGGCCGGCGACAATGGGACGTTCTTTCAGAAAGTGGACGTGGTCGATCGCGCGTTCGACGCGGCCAGCAAGCTCACCGTCGGCTCAACAGAGTTCGCGCCCTGGACCGACTACGTCGTGCGCGACCAGGGCTCGGGCGCGCGCAGTCTGAATGGAGCCCAGGCCATCTTTGGCGGGACCTGGGGTGACTCAGCGTCGCTGATCGATCCCGCCGCGACAGCGGGCAAGATCGTAGTGCTCCGCATCAACGCCAGCGGCGTCACCCAGAACTCGGGTGGCGGAGTCAACCGCGCCATCGTCACCCGCCACTTCGCGAACGCCGCCGGTATCGCGGTCGCGAGCCTCGAGGCTATGCCGCCGCAGATGATTCAGATCTTCCAGGAACCGAGTCAGCTGCTGAAGGAGGGAACCGATCCCGAGCTGCCGTCGTTCCTGTATGTGAATGCGCGCGTAGCGGACGCTCTGGTAAACGGCAGCATCGCGTCCGCGAAGGTTGGCCAGCTCGGTGCGACGGTTTCATCGACCCCGCGCTTCGTGGAGACGCCGACGGAATTTCCCGCGCGCAACGTCGTCGCAATGATTCCGGGCAGCGATCCGAAGCTGCGCAATGAATACGTCGCGATCGGCGCGCACAACGACCACATCGGCTGGAGCACACGCCCGGTCGCGCACGATTCGATTTACGTCGTGAATCATCTATTCCGAACCGGGGGCGCCGACGACCGTCCGCCGCAGCTCGACGCTGCCCAGCAAGCCGAGGTCAACAAGCTGATCGCCGACATCCGCAGACAGTCGAACGGCGCATCCTCGCGGCCGGATTCGATCTACAACGGCGCCGACGACGATGGCTCCGGAAGTATGAGCGCGCTCGAGATTGCGCAGTACTTCGCCTCGCAGAAAGTAAAGCCGAAACGGTCGCTGCTTTTCGTGTGGCATGTCGGCGAGGAAGAGGGCCTCTACGGCTCCGAGTGGTACACCGACCATCCCACGGTACCGCGCGATTCGATCGTCGCACAGCTGAACATGGACATGGTGGGTCGCGGTGCTGCTGCTGACAACACGGGCATCACGAAGGAGGGCGTCCGTTATCACGGCAGCCCCGACTACGTCCAGCTGGTTGGCTCCCGCCGTCTGTCGACCCAGCTCGGCGATCTCGCCGAGTCGGTCAACACCGGCGAGAAACATCCCTTCAAGTTCGATTACGCAATGGATGCCAACGGTCATCCCTCCAACATCTATTGCCGCAGCGATCACTACGAGTACGCGCGCTACGGCATTCCGATCATCTTCTTCACCACCGGCGGGCACGCCGACTACCATCAGGTGACCGACGAGCCGCAGTACATCGATTACGATCGCATGGCTCGGGTGGCGCAGTACGTCGCCGATCTGGCCACCCGCGTGGCCAACCTCGACCATCGGCCGGTTGTGGACAAGCAGAAGCCGGATCCGAACGGGGAGTGCGTTCAGTAGGCATCGGGGCGGGCGTACAGTTTTCGACAAAGGCAACTGAACGGGCGGGAGGCGTCTGGGATCAGGCGCCCGGCTTCAGGTTACAACCGTGGGACGTACCTGCGACGCGAAATGAGGTAGCCTTTAGGTAAATGGCGCGCGGAAACGTCCCACGGTCGTAACCCCTCGCCTGTCGCCTTCACAACCGACGCCTCCCGCCCGTTCAGTTGCCTTTTGTCGATCCGTCCGGCCACAAACAGCCGGACCGGGCGAAACATCCGGTGGCCCGACTTTCGCCTAATCATCTCGGTGGTTTCACGCACGATTCCGTTCCCTTTAACGGCACACCGAACTGGTTATGGCTCGTCA
>CAMLDY010000099.1 GCA_946478895.1 uncultured Gemmatimonadota bacterium | reverse complement strand
TGTTGTCCTGGCCATCATACTCTGGCAGAGAGGAAAACCCCCCGTTCCCTGAGTCGGTGAGGCGAATCTTTCGACTCGCGCGCGACGCGGACGCTGCCGCGATCGCCGCCATCTACGCGCCGTCGGTCACCGACCGCGCGACCTCTTTCGAGCTCACGCCGCCCGACGCCGGCGAGATGCGACGGCGCGTCACCGCCGTCCTGGAGCAATATCCGTGGCTCGTCTGCGAGACCGCTGACGGCGTCGTCGGCTACGCCTATGCTACCGCCCACCGCGACCGCGCCGCGTATCGCTGGTCGGTGGATGCGTCGACTTATATCAGCGACAGCGCGCATCGCCAGGGAATCGCGCGCGGACTCTACACGCGGCTATTCGAGATTCTGGTCCTTCAGGGATATCGCAGCGTTTACGCTGGAATCACTCTCCCCAATACCGCGAGCTTCGAGCTCCACAAGTCGATGGGATTCCGCGAGGTCGGCATCTACCACGACGTCGGGTACAAGTTCGGCAAGTGGCACGACACCGTCTGGCTCGAGCGCGCCCTCGCCGAACACGTTGCTGATCCGGCGGAGCCGGTGTCTTTGCCGTCGCTGCTTAACGATTCCCGTCTGCGCGCGCGCATCGACGCGATCCTCGACACGTCGTCGCTGTAGGACCGGCGCCGACATCCCGCGTTCGTAAAATGGGCCCCGGTTTTACGCCGGCTCCGACTGCGCTGCCACACCTGCATCGGTATCCTCGTGCGTTACGACGAGCCAACCGGAACCAACATGCCGCAGCACCGCCGTCTTTTTCGGACCATTCTTGTCGAGACCGCGTTCGTTGTCATTCTCACGGTCTCTGTTTGCTTGCTGGCGCTAGCCGCCGGCTGATGTTTTCGTCGACGTACTCGCCGGTTGATGCGGGCCAGCTCGGGATCGGTCGGGAGGACGGTCCTCAAATGATCCTCGTGGCTGGTCCGTATCGATCGGGTACGGACGACGACCCATGGCTGATCTCCTGCAACGTCGCGGTGATGACCGAGATCTCGCTGCGAATTTTTCGCGCCGGCCATCTGCCGGTGATGGGCGAGTGGTTCGCTTTCCCGCTGATCGACCACGCCGGGTCTGCGTTCATCGGTGATGCGATTCACGACCAGATCTTTCACCCGGTTGCCCGCCGCCTCGTGGCCAAGTGCGACGCCTGCCTCCGTGTCGGCGGCCCTTCCACGGGCGCCGACGAAATGGTGATTATCGCGCAGTCATTGGGAAAACCGGTCTACTACTCGTTGTCCGAGATTCCTCCCCTTCGCACCGCCGTCGCTACTTGAGCAGCTCGTGCAGGACGACGTAGCGCACCAGATCGGCTTTCGTCTTCAGTCCCATCTTGTCGAGTAATCGCGTGCGGTAGGTGCTCACGGTCTTGGCGCTCAGCCTGAGCTGCGCGGCGACATCCTTGACCATCATCCCGCTCCCCAGCGCGCGCAGCACCTCGAACTCCCGATCGCTCAGTGTCTCGTGCGGTGCGCGCGTTCGCGCGGTGTCCACCATCCCCGCCAGCTTCTCGGCCATCGATTCACTCACGTACTTGCCGCCGCGCGCGACGCGCCGGATCGCATTCACCAGCTGCTCGGGGGAGTGATCCTTGGTGAGGTAGCCCGACGCGCCCGCCTGCAGCGACCGCATCGCCCACTGATCCTCGGGGTGCGCGCTCAGCACCAGAACCTTGACGCTCGGATGCCTGTCGCGCAGAGCGCGCAGGGTCTCGATGAATGCCGCGCCGGGCATGCTCACGTCGAGAAGAATGACGTCCACGGCCGTCGCGCTCAGCAGTCGGAACAGCTCCGCCGCCGACGACGCTTCGCCGGCCACGCCGATGCCCGGATCCTCGCTCACGATCCGGCGCAGTCCCTCGCGCACGATCGGATGATCGTCTGCAATCGCCAATCGGATCATGTCGATTCCCTCGGTGCAAGTGGAACGCGGAGCGCGACGGTGGTGCCGCGATCGGGGTGACCGTCAATACTGAACTCACCGCCGCACGCCAGCGCTCGCTCGCGCATTCCGATCACCCCGAGCGACGTCGTACCGGCCAGACAATTTGCATTCGCTCCGACACCGTTATCGGTGACCTCGAGAACCAGCAGGTCGGGCGTCTGGGTGAGCCGGATGGTCACGTAGGTCGCACCCGAATGCCGCGCGACGTTGGTCAGAGATTCCTGCAGGATGCGGAACGCAGAGCTGCCGAGGTCGTCGGGCAAGGGCTCGCCACTCGTCGCGATCTCGGTGCCGACCTCGATGCCGGTACGATTCATGAATTCCTGGGCCTGCCATTCCAGCGCCGCCTCGAGGCCGAGCTGATCGAGCACGCTCGGGCGGAGCGACGTTGCGATCCGGCGCACAGTGTTCAGAGTCTGATCGATGCGCTCGATGATCGATGTGCAGTGCGCGAGAATCTCGTCATTCTTCGGCAGCCGCCCCCTCATCCACGAGATGTCGAGCTTGAGCCCCGTCAGGGCCTGGCCGAGCTCGTCGTGGATCTCGCGGGCGATGCCGGTGCGCTCTTCCTCGCGGACTTTCTGGAGCCGGGAGGCGAGCGCGCGAAGCTGCTCGCGTGAGATCCGAATTTCCTCGCTCTCCTGGTATCGATCGGTGACGTCGCGCTGGATGCCGAAATGCCCGGCAATTCGCCCGAGCTCATCGTAAATGACCATGTAGTCACCCTCGATGCGCATCGGCGTGCCGTCGAGCCGCCGCTCGTCGGTCTCGGTATGGAGGTGCCCGAGATCGAAGAATTCCCGCCAGCGCTGTTTTGCGGTACTGACGTCATGCGCGAAGAACTGCGCCGGCGTCATCCCCAGCAGCTCGTTCTCGCCGCGGGCGTTGAACTGGGTGACGATCGCCGAGTTGACCTTGGTCATCCGCTGGTGCTCGAACACGTAGTCGAGCGCGGCATTCTTGTCCACGTGGTCGCCCCACTCGACCGGCTCGTCGAGCATCATGAAGAAAAAGCCATCCAGTGACTGCGCGAAGAAGAGCTCGAGCAGCCGTTCGTTCTCAACGCTGGATGGAATCGGCATTTGGTTATGCCATGAGGTGACAATCAAAAGCTACGACTGGTGTCAGGGGTTTACAAAGAGGGCCGCGTTCTGCGCCGCGACCCCCTTTGTTCCGGGTCAAAACGCCGGCTTCGGCTCCCCGTAAATGAGGTTGTCGAGCACTACCAGATCCAACGTTCCACCGGCACTGATGTCGTCGACGTTTGCACCCAGGGCACCGGTGCCGAGAGTGACCCTTACCCGCGCGATTACTGCGTCGTCGTAGGTCACTCCCACGAATGACAATCCTGCGGCATCCGAGCGCACCGGCGCCGAATACACGCCGAGCGACCTGCCGTCCTTGTCGAACAGCTCGATAGTGGTTTTATCCGCGACATCCACGTCGCTGAGCACCACGCCGAAGCCGCGGCTGACAGCCGGAGTCGGCTGGCCGGCAACCTGGAACAGCTGGTCGAGCTGGTTGCTGCCGATCGGCGCGAAGATCTTGTTGGCGCTGAAGAACGTGAACTGCGTCGCGTAATTCGGATTGATCTCGGCAAAATCCGTCGAGTCGTTCCTGAACCCCGTGCCTGCCGTCGTGAATACCGCTCCCGATTTCACGTTGGTGTTGAAGAACGCGGCCGGAAAATCATTCTTGTTGTCGAACGGATTGGCGCCGGCGCCGTCCCAGTTGATCTCGCGGCGTCCGCTCGCCTGCTCTCCGGCGGCACCGCCGTTCGATGCGCCGAGCGCGGTGCGGAAGTTGTCGACGGCGGCTGCGATGTTGCCGGTTGCTGTGAACACTGTGGCCTGTGGCGGGACTGGAATTGGACTCGTTACGGAGTCTTTCGAACAAGCCGACGTCACGGCAAACGCCGCGGCGACAGCCATCATTGTCGTTCTGTGCATGTTTCCTCCAAAGTGTGAGCCCACAGAGTACCGGGCCGGGTCACTTTGTTGGATCGGACTAATCGTGCAAACTGCTCGTCTTCGAAGACACCGCAGTTGTAGGACGTTGGCTGACGCTAAGCTGTCTTGCGCACAGGCTGGCGCGCGCGCCTCCACGCGGCGGGGGACATCCCGGTCTCGCGCTTGAACGCGCGACTGAACGCGGCCTCGGATTCGTAGCCGACCTGCGCACCGACCGCCGCAACCTTTGCCGTCCCGCGCGTCAGCTGCTCGGCGGCGAGCTGCAATCTCCAGCGCGTCAGATACATCATCGGCGGCACACCGACCAGCTGCGAGAAGCGCTCGGCCAGCACGGTGCGCGACGATGCGATTTTCTTTGCCAGCTCGGGAAGCGACCACGGCTTGTCCGGCTGCTCGTGGAGATGCGCCAGCGCGGGACCGACGACGGGATCTTTGAGGCCCGCCAGCCAGCCGGCGTGCTGGGTGGGCAGACTCTCCAGATGCCGTCGCACCACCTCCACGAACATCAGCTCCGCCATCCTCGTCAGGACAGTCTCGCTTCCAGCGCGTCCCTGCCGCGACTCGTCGATTACCTGTCGCGGAAACTGCTTCAGCCAGCCGTTGGCGATGCCGGGGATGTGGATCATCCGCGGCAGCGACGCCAGCAGCGGATTGTACGGATGCAGATCGCAGCCGAGGAATCCGCAGACGAGATGGGTGTCGCGATCGGCGGATGGTCCGAGATAAACCGTATTTGGATAGCGTCTCGCTGAAGTGCCGTCCTTTCCCGCCGCGTCGATATGGCCCTTTTGACTGGACATCATGTGCGAATCGCCGTGGGGAAATACGATCACGTCGCCGGCGTGCATCTCGATCTGACTGTCCTGATCCAGTCCGCCCCAGCACGATCCTGCCAGCAGGATGTGATACGAGATCAAATGCTCGGCGTCGGGGAGCACGCGCGGCACCAGCTCGCGCGCGGGCTCGCTGAACACCGACCACGGCGCCGAGGCCTCTACGGGATAGAAGTAGGCTCCGTTGAGGCGCACCGCGCGCAGGACGTCAGAGAGAGGATCCATGGTATGCATGAGGACTGGCGGTCAACATATGCGGACGGAAAGTCATTCGCGTCGGACCCGGCGGGAAATACGTTGTAGGGATTTTCAAACCTACAGACAACATCTGAACACGGGACAATAAAGTGGGTGCTACTTTCGACAACGTCTTGCGCCGGACGCGCCTGTTTCGACATTCGCGCGCGCCGGATCTGACCAGCGACACGCTTACCCAGCGCGCGCGCAACGTGTGGAGCGCGGGCGATTACGACCGCATCGCGCGCGGCTTCCGCCACGAAGCCGTGGAGTTCGTCGACCGACTTGGCCTTCTTCCCAGCGACAGGGTGCTGGATGTCGCCTGTGGCTCGGGCAATCTCACCATTCCGGCGGCGCGGGGCGGGGCGTCGGTCACCGGGCTCGACCTCATTCCGACTCTGCTCGAGGCGACAGCGGAGTGGGCATACCGCGAGGGTCTCGATGTCTCGCTCGACCAGGGCAACGCCGAAGATCTACCTTACGACGACGGCCAGTTCGATGTCGTGATGTCGATGTTCGGCGTGATGTTCGCCGCGCGCCCCGATCGCGTTGTCGCGGGACTGGAACGAGTGACCAGGTCCGGTGGCCGCGTTGCGCTCGCCAGCTGGACGCGCGACGGATTCGTGGGTGAGCTCCTGAACCGACACGCCGTGTACGTGCCGCCGGCGGCGGGCGTGCCGAATCCGCTGCTGTGGGGAGACGAGTCGGTCATCCATCAGCGATTCCCCAACGATTTGTGGAACGTGAAGACACGCAAGCGCACGCTGACGTTCCGTTATCCATACAGCGCCGCGGGCACCGCCAAGCTGTTCCGGATCGCGTATGGTCCGACCGTTCGTACCTTCGACGCCCTGGACAACGCGCAGAGCGAGCTACTGGCGCGGGATCTGGTCGATCACTGGAGCAGGCACCGACACCCCGGCAAGCGTACGACCGAAGTCGATGCCGAATACCTCGAGGTTGTCGCGATCAAGCGCTGAGCGCGCAAGTCATTGCGCGCGCCACCCGCATCGTGAGCGCTATCTGGTGGTGACTTCGATCACGCCCGAACCGTACTGCATCCCGTAGCGGGTGACGGCGTTGGGGCCGTTCAGGTAGCGCACCTGTTTGATCTGCGGCGCGATGATCTGCCGCAGCGAGGCGAGATCACCGAAGTACTGGCCGTCCACGAACACACTCGCGTACGGACTGCTGCCCGTGTTGACGGAAGTCTGGCCACGGGTCTTGAGCCACAACGGCTTTATCTGATTGATCGCGTCGTAGGCGTTGGATTCGTGGGTGACAGCGATCTGCTCGGCAGTGATGATATCCGAATTGTGAGACGCGCCCGTGCCGGTGCCGGCACTCGCGCAGGCAACCCCTGCCGCAACCATCAGGATCGAAAACGACTTCCGCAACATTATCTTCCCCCAAGTTTGGCCAATGCAGTTCTGATCAATTCTGTCGCTTGTTTTCCGCCCCCGCCAGCGTCGAGTGCTGCTCTCACTCCACGCTCGGCGTCGGCGCTGGAATATCCGAGCGAAACCAGTGCCCGCATCGCATCATCGGCCGCGGCGCTCGCAGGCGCGCCGACAGTCCCCGCACTTTCCCCGAGTCCGTCGAGCTTGTCGGCGAGATCGAGAATCAGTCGCTCCGCTTTCTTGCGTCCGACGCGCGGGACACTCTGTAGAGTGGGGATGTCCTTCTCGCGAATCGCGCGAATCAGGCGCGTCGGCGACAGCGCCGACAACAATCCGATCGCGAGCGCGGGCCCGACCCCGTTGGCGGTGAGCAGCTTCTCGAACAGCCGCTTCTCGAACACGCTCGTGAAGCCGAAGAGCTGCCACGAATCTTCTTTCACCACCAGTGAGGTGTGCAGCGTCACGTCCTCGCCGACGCGCGGCAGGCTCTCGTAGACATTGAGTGGAATCGCCAGCTCGTAGGCGACGCCGCCGCTCGTCATCACTTCGATCGCGTCCAGGTCCTTGGCGACGAGTGTGCCCGCGACGCGCGCGATCACAGCGCGTTTCTCATTCGGATCGGCTCGATTTTCGGCAGGTCGGGCATCATCGCGAATGCGAGCGCCGCCGCGACTCCGTCCGCCGCGTCGTTCGGCTGCGGCGCTGATTTGAGTCGCAGCAGGCGCATCACCATGAACTGGATCTGCAGCTTGGTAGCCGCGCCGGTGCCCGCCACCGCTTTCTTGATTTCCGCGGGCGGATACTCGTGGATCTCGAGTCCCGCCTGCGCCGCGGCGAGGAGGATCACGCCGCGCGCGTGGCCGAGCACCACCGTGGTACGCACGTTCCGGGCGTAGAAGATGTCTTCGATGGAGAGAACGTTGGGCGTGTGCCGGCGAATCAGCTCGACAACGCCGTCGTGGATCTCCGACAATCGCTGCGCCAGCTCGTCGCGCGGCCTGGTGCGAATCACACCGCACTCGACGAGCGTCGGCGGATTGCGGCCTTCCCTGCGAACGATTCCGTAGCCTGTGACTGCCGTTCCGGGATCGATCCCGAGGACTACTACGGGATCGGCAGCCTTCATCTCTTTTTCAGGCTGACTTCGATCACGCCTGTCAGGCCGCTTTCAATTCCGAACTTGGCGGACTCGGCTGGGGTGTAATACCGGGCCCAGGCTATCTGGCTGACATCGAGGTTTCGCAGCGATTCGATCTCGCCGTACCGCTGGCCTTCGACGAACACTGTCGCGTGGGTCTCGCCCGTGGTCGAATAGGATTTGGTGCCGCGCGTGAGCCAGCTGGGGCGGAGGCGTGATATCGCGTCGTAGACAGACCCGCCTTGGAGCTGTGCGTCGCTGATTTCCTCGACCGTCAGCACCGTCGATGTCCGGCGAGGCGGCGTCGGGACGCCCGAGCTGCCGGCGCCGGAAGCACAAGCCGCACTGGCCAGCGCTGCAATCAGGTAGAGCCGGGTAGCTGTCATGGCATTCTCCGGTTGGCTGGTGAGCCGGAGCTCACGCACCCGACATCTGCTCGACGTCCATGTCGAAATTCGCCGACACCTTCTGCACGTCGTCGAGGTCCTCGAGCTCCTCGAGCAGCTTCACCAGCGACTCGGCGTTCTTCCCCTCGACGTGCACCGTCGATTTGGGAATAAAGGTGACTTCCGCCTCGACGACTTCGATGCCCGCCTTGGTGATCGCGTCCTCGACGGCGTGCAAGCCGTGCGGATCAGTGGTCACCACGAACTGATCGCCCTCGGCCTTGAAGTCCTCGGCGCCGGCATCGAGCGCGACCTCGAGGACTTTGTCTTCCTCGTAGCTGGCGCCGTCGATGTAGATCTGACCCTTGCGGTCGAACAGGTACGAAACGGAGTTGGTCGCGCCGAGGTTGCCGCCGAGCCGCGACAGCTTGTGCCTGATCTCGGCGACGGTGCGCGTCGGGTTGTCGCTCAAGGCGGAAATCAGAATCGCGACGCCGCCGGGGCCGTAGCCCTCGTAGGTGACTTCAGTGTAGGTGACGCCCTCGAGATCTCCGGTGCCCTTCTTGATCGCGCGCTCGATGTTCTCCTTCGGCATCGACTTGGCCTTGGCGGCGTCGATGGCGGTACGAAGTCGCGGATTACCGGCAGGATCGCCGCCGCCCATCTTGGCGGCCATGGTGATCTCTCGAATGAGCTTCGTGAACTGCGCGCCGCGCTTGGCGTCGGTCGCAGCCTTGTAGTGCTTGATCTGCTTCCATTTACTATGGCCGGCCATAATCAGCTCGGGGGAAATTGAGTCGCTGCGTGCCGGACCTGGCCCGGCGCGGGCGAAGAAGAGGGTGACAGCTCCTGGATCAGCGCGTTCAGCTCGACGCGTGATGCCTCATCTAACTGTCCGGTTGCCGCTTTGACAAGATCGTTGAACGCCTCGGCGCAGCGCGCGCGATCGAAACCATTGAGCGCGCCAAAAATTCCGACGGCGCTCGAGCGGATTCCGGTCGGCACCGCCAGCGACGACAGCCACTGCCTGGTGTTTTCGGTGCGCTCGTGGAGCTGCTCCCGATTCATCTCGTACGGTGCGAGCAGTCCGGCGCAAAGGCGCCCCAGCTGCAGGCAGGCGAGCACCGTCTCGCGGTCTCCGCCCAGCGACGCGCGGCCGGACAGCGCCGCCAGTGCGCGGAAGCGGAAAACGGGAGTCCTGAGAGCGAAACGAGGCAGTTGGCCGAGCATCCTCCGAATCTAGGCAGAGGCATAGCCCGCGGCTACATTCCGCCATATGGCCGCGCCGGTCCTTAACCCCCCAAAATCGA